>DASTSX010000001.1:0-11875 GCA_035760455.1 Gemmatimonadaceae bacterium
ATGGGGACCAAGCGCGACAAGCTCGGGCATCTCCTCGCTTCCTGATCCACGACATGGCGGAGTTCAACGGGATCGTCAACGGGGAGGGCCGGCGCTTCGCCGTGCTCGCCTCCCGGTTCAATCATCACATCACCGAGAAGCTGGTGGAGGGCGCGATGGACGCGCTCGTGCGCCACGGCGCCGCGGCCGAGGACGTCGATCTCGTGTGGGTGCCCGGCGCGTGGGAGCTGCCGTACGCCGCCCGCCGGCTCGCGGCGACGGAGCGCTACAACGCGCTCGTCGTCGTCGGCGCCGTCGTGCGCGGCGACACGCCCCACTTCGACTACGTCGCCGGCGAGGCGTCGCGCGGCCTCGCCGACGCGAGCGCCGAGTACGAGATCCCGATCGGATTCGGCCTGCTCACCACCGACACGATGGAGCAGGCGCAGGCCCGCGCCGGTGGAGCGCACGGCAACAAGGGCTGGGACGCGGCGGTCGCCGCGCTCGAGATGGCGGACCTGTTCGAGCGGCTCGATGGGGCGGACGAGGATTGAGACGCGGGCGCGCGCCCGCGCGCTCCAGGCGCTGTATGCGTGGGACATGCGTGGTGGGAAGGACCTCGAGCGTGTGGCGTCCCAGGTGTGGGACGACCTCGCCATCTCGCCGGAGGAACGGCGCGTCGCCGGCCCGATCGTCCGTCACGTCGCGAGCCGGCAGCGCGATCTCGATGCGGAGCTCGCCGAGGTCACCACCAACTGGCGGCTCGAGCGGATCGGTGCCGTCGAGCGCTGCGTGCTGCGCATGGCGGCGGCCGAGCTCTCGATCGGCGAGACGCCACCGCGCGTCGTGATCCAGGAGGCGGTGACGCTCGCCGAGCGCTTCGGCAGTGCACAGAGCGCGAAGTTCGTGAACGGCGTGCTCGACGCGCTCGCGCGCCGAATGGGACGGATGTAAGTGCGCCTCCTCGTCGTCAACTGGCAGGATCGTGAGAATCCCCTGGCGGGCGGCGCCGAGATCCATCTGCACGAGATCTTCGGACGCCTCGCGGCGCAGGGCAACGAGGTGACGCTGCTCTGTGGCGGCTGGCCGGGTTGCCCGCCACGCGTCACGCTCGACGGCATGGAGGTGCTGCGCGTGGGGACGCGCTACACCTTCCCATTCGTGGCGCGCGCGTTCTTCCGGCGCGAGCTGCTGCGCCGCGGCTTCGATCTCCTCGTCGAGGACGTGAACAAGGTGCCGCTCTACACGCCGCGCTGGGGCGGCCCGCCGGTCGTCGCGCTCGTGCCGCATCTCTTCGGCGGCACCGCGTTCCAGGAGCTCGCCGCACCGCTCGCGGCCGCCGTGTGGCTCGCCGAGCGTCCGCTCGGCCGGCTCTATCGCGGCGTTCCCTTCGAGGCCATCAGCGCGAGCACTGCCGCCGACCTCTCGGCGCGTGGCATCCCCAACACGGCGGTCGAGGTGATCTACCCCGGGATCGATACCGTCACCTATACACCCTGTGCCACCGAGCGCGCCTCGTCGCCGGTGTTCGCCTACCTCGGCCGTCTCAAGCGATACAAGGGCGTCGACATCGTGATCAACGCGTTCGCCGCGATGGGCGACCGCGCGGCGCGGCTCGAGATCGCCGGCGCGGGCGACCATCGACCAGCCCTGGAGCGCCTGGCCGCGTCGCTTGACCTCGGCGAGCGCGTGCGGTTTCTTGGGCGCGTGAGCGAGGAGGAGAAGCTGCGGCTGCTGCGACGTGCATGGGCACTCGTGTTCGCGTCGCCCAAGGAAGGGTGGGGCATCACCAACCTGGAGGCCGCCGCTTGTGGCACGCCCGTCGTCGCGTCGAACTCGCCAGGGATCCGGGAGTCCGTGAAGGACGCTGAGACGGGCTACCTCGTGTCCCACGGCGACGTCGGCGCGATGGCCGCCGCGATGGGCCGCCTCGCGGCCGACGGCGCGCTCGTCACGCGGCTCGGCATCCAGGCGCGCCGCTTCGCCGAGACGTTCACGTGGGAGCGGGCGGCGGACGAGACGGCGTCCCATCTGTACCGCGTCCTTGCCTCTCGCCGCCCGAGGTCCTGAGCCGATGTCCATGCCATCGATGCTGGTCGGCGAGATCTTCGAGCAGACCCGCGAGCTGCTCGAGCTCGAGCGGGTGGCGGGCACGCACGGCCTCGACCGCGTCGTGGAGGGCGCCGACATCTCGAGCCCCGGTCTCGCCCTCGCGGGGTACGTGAAGCGCTTCGTCGCCCGGCGGCTGCAGGTGTTCGGCGAGACGGAAGTCACGTATCTCTTCTCGCTCGATGCCACGACGCGACGCGCGAACCTCGCGCAGTTCTTCAGCTTTCCCGTGCCGTGCGTCTTCGTCACGAAGGGACTGGAGCTCCCCGCCGACGTCGTCGAGGAGGCGTCGAAGGCCGACGTGGCGATCCTGCGGTCCGCGCTGAAGACCAACGAGTTCTACAATCGGATCAAGCCCTGGCTCGACGACGCCTTCGCGCCGCAGACGACGATTCACGGCTCGCTCGCGGACGTGTACGGCGTCGGACTGCTCTTCATCGGCCAGAGCGGCATCGGCAAGTCGGAGTGCGTGCTCGACCTGGTCGAGCGTGGCCACCGCATCGTCGCCGACGACCTCGTGATCGTGCGGCGCCGGGCGGGGGACATCCTCATCGGGCGCGGCCACGAGCTCCAGCGCCACTACATGGAGATCCGCGGCCTCGGCCTCGTCGACATCCCCGCGATCTTCGGCATCCGCGCGGTACGGCAACAGAAGCGCATCGAGGTCGTGGTGCAGCTCGAGGAATGGCGCCACGACGCGGTCGTGGAGCGCACGGGCCTCGACGGCGAGTCCACCGACATCCTCGGCGTGCCGACGCCGCGAATCACCATCCCGCTCAATCCCGGTAAGAACATCACCGTCATCGCCGAGGTGATCGCGATGCATCATCTTCTGAAGTGGAGCGGCGTCGATCCTGCGGAGCGCTTCAACGAAGCGTTGATCAAGCAGATGCGCGACAAGTCCGAGATCAGCCGGTACTTGCGCGAAGATCATGAGTGAAGCGTCGGGGGTCCGCGCGCTCGTCGCCGGCCACGGCGACTTCGCCGCCGGCCTGATCTCCGCCGTAGAGGCGGTGACCGGTCGCGGCGAGATGCTCGAGCCGATCCAGGTGAAGGGCCTGTGCGGCGAGGACATCCAGCAGCTGCTGCGCGATCGGCTCACCGCGACGGGCGCGCTGGTCATCTTCACCGATCTGCAGGCGGGCAGCTGCACCATGGCCGCGCGACGACTCCTCCGCGAGGAGTCGCACGTCGTGCTGGTGTCGGGCACCAACCTGCCGATGCTGCTCGACTTCGTGATGTCGTCGGCGCCCAGCCCGCACGACGCCGCGCACGCCGCGGTGGAGCGCGCGCGCAGCGCCATCGCCGCCTTCGGTGGACCTGCGTGACGCTCGTGCTCAACCGTATCGACGACCGGCTCATTCACGGCCAGGTCGTCGTGGGCTGGGGGCAGCCGCTCGACGTGCGCTTCATCGTGCTCGTCGACGACGCGGTCGCCACGAGCGACTGGGAGAAGGAGCTCTACCGCATGGGAGTTCCGCCTGAGATGGAGGTCCGCTTCCACTCCGCCGCCGAGGCCGCGCCGCTGCTCGACGTGTACCGGACGGAAGAACATCCGGGCATCCTCCTCACGGGTGACATCGCGACGATGCGCGAGCTTGTGCTGCATGGCGGCGTGCGCGAGGTGAACATCGGCGGCATCCACCACCGGGCGGGACGGAAGCAGTATCTCCGCTACGTGTTCCTCACGGCGGAGGAGCAGCAGGCGCTGCGCGAGGTGGCGGCACTCGGCGCCGTCGTCACGGCGCAGGACGTCCCGGCGGCCCGGGCCGTTCCCCTCGAGGAGATGCTCTCCGAGCGAGAGGTCTCGTGAACGAGCTGCTGCCCATCGCGCTCCTCGGCGGCCTGCTCGGCCTCGACGTCGTCTGCTTCCCGCAGATGATGATCTCGCGCCCGCTCGTCGGTGCGACCGTCGCGGGCGCGTTCGTCGGCGACGCCGCGACCGGCATGCTCGTCGGGGTCACCCTCGAGCTCATCGCGCTGGCGACGCTCCCCTTCGGCGCGTCGCGGTACCCCGAATGGGGCTCGGCCGGCGTCGTCGGTGGAGCGATCGCCGCCGCGCTGAACACGGAACCGGCCGGCGTCATCACCGTCGGCGTGCTCGCCACGCTGGCGACGGCCTGGGTCGGTGGCTGGACGCTCGTGAAGCTGCGCCAGTGGAACGCGTGGCTCGCGCAACGGAAGCGAGGCGCCCTCGAGGCCGGGTCTCGCGGCGCCGTCGTGGGCCTCCAGCTCGGCGGGCTGACGTCCGATCTCCTGCGGGCCACGCTCCTCACGGCCCTGGCCTATGCGGCGATCTTCCCCGTCGCGCGTGCCACGGTCGCGCTCTGGTCGTTCGACCAGTCGATCTCGCGGGCGGTCACCGTCGGGGCGGCGTGCGCCGTGGCGGCCGCCGCTGCCTGGACGATCTTCCACTCGGCGCGCGGCGCCCGCTGGTACTTCGCCGGCGGCCTCGTCGTCGGGCTGTTGGCTCTGGCGCTGCGATGAGCGCCGCCGTCCGCAGCTATCCCACCCCCGATCCGACCCCCCGGGTCGCTCCCCTCACGTGGGTGAGCGTCTTCGTGCGCACGCTGGCCATCCAGGGGTCGTGGAACTACGAGACGCTGCTCGGCAACGGCGTGGGCTTCGCGCTCGAGCCGGTGCTTCGACGCCTGCCGGGCGGAATCCACACGGAGGCGTTCAAGGCGGCGATGACGCGCGAGAGCGCGTACTTCAACGCCCATCCCTATCTCGCGTCGGTGGCCGTCGGCGCGCTCGCGCGTGCCGAGCTGAGTGGTGTGCCGCCGGAGCGCATCGAGCGGTTCCGCACGGCGATCTGCGGGCCGCTCGGCAGCGTCGGCGACCGGCTCGTCTGGGCCGGTTGGCTCCCGCTCTCGTCGCTCGTCGCGCTCATCGCGTTCGGCGCCGGCGCGGGTCCGCTGGCCGTGCTCCTGACGTTCGTGCTGATGTACAACGTCGGGCACTTCGGCCTGCGGATCTGGGGCCTCTACGTCGGGTGGACGCGCGGGCTCGCCGTCGCGAGCGCGCTCGCCAATCCGGTGCTCCGCAACGGCCCGGCGTACATCGCGCGCGCGGCGGCCGCCGTCGCCGGCATCGCGATCCCGCTCGCCGCGGCCCGCGTCGTCGGGTCCGACGGCCTCCTGCTCGACGGGGCGCTCGCCGCGGGCGCGATCATCGCCGTGGGGCTGGTCCGCGTGCACGGCCGCGTCGAAGGATGGAAGCTCGTGCTGGTCCTGATCGCTATCTTCGCCCTCGTCTCCGTGGCCCGCTGATGGTCGAACGAACCGTCCAGATCCTCAACAAGAACGGCTTGCACGCCCGGCCCGCCGCGGAGATCGTCAAGCTCGCCGCGAAGTACAAGAGCGAGATCACGATCTCCCGCGACGGCACCGAGGTCAATGGCAAGAGCATCATGGGGGTGATGATGCTCGCCGCCGAGTGCGGCGCGTCCATCGTGCTGCGCGCCAACGGAGACGACGCCGAGCAGGCGCTCGACGCGATCGCCACGCTCATCGCCAACAAGTTCGGGGAACGATAGTGGAGCGACAGATCCGGGGCATTCCCGCCTCGCCGGGCATCGTGGTCGGCCACGTGCACCTCCTGCGCTGGGAGGTGCCCGACGTGCGCCACCGCATCGTGACCGACGAGGGCGTCGCCGCCGAGATCGAGCACTTTCACGCCACGCTCTCTCGCGCGCGCGAACGGCTCCACCAGCTGCGCACTCGCGTCGAGGCCACCGCCGGCCCCGAGGAAGCGGCGATCTTCGACGTCCAGCTCTCCATCCTCGACGACGAGGAGCTCACCAAGCACGTCGAGGAGCTGATCCGCCAGAACCTCGGCGCCGAGAAGGCGTTCGACGTCGTCATGCTGGAGTGGCGCAATCGCTTCGCGCGGCACTCCGCGCCCATGCTGCGCGAGCGCGTCGGGGATCTCACGGACGTGCACATCCGCGTGCTGTCCCTGCTGCTCGATCTCCCCGATCACGATCCGGTCGCGCTGCCGCCGGGCGCGAACGCGATCCTCGTCACGCACGACCTGACGCCGAGCCTGACGGTCCAGCTCGACCGCTCGTCGATCGCCGCGATCGCGACCGATGCGGGCACGCGCACGGCGCACGTGGCGATCCTCGCGCGCTCCCTGGGGCTGCCCGCGATCGTCGGCCTGCGCACCGCGACCACCGAGCTGAAGGGGGGCGAGCGCGTCGTCCTGGACGGCGGCACGGGGATGCTCGCCATCAATCCCACCGACGAGGAGATCGAGGCGTACCACGTCCGGCAGCGCGAGGAGGAGATCGCCGAAGCCGCGCTCGCCGACCTCGCCGCGCTCGAAGCCGTCACCCTCGACGGCGAGCGCATCGTGCTCCGCGCCAACGTCGACATCCCGGAGGATGCCGACGCGGCCGCGCGCAGCGGAGCCGAGGGGGTCGGACTCATGCGCACCGAGTTCCTCGTCGTCGGGCGACCCAACATGCCCGACGAGGACGAGCAGTACCGGGCCTATCGCCGCGTGCTCGAGGCGTTCGAGGGCCACCCGGTGGTCATCCGCACCTTCGACATCGGCGGCGACAAGCTGCCCGTGGGCGGCTTTCCCTCCGAGGCCAACCCGTTCCTCGGCTGGCGCGCCATCCGGATGTGCCTCGATCAGCCCGAGATGTTTCGCGTGCAGCTGCGCGCCCTGCTGCGCGCCTCGATGCACGGCAACCTGCGCATCATGCTGCCGCTCATCGTCACGCTGGACGAGGTCCTCGCGGCGCGGCGCATGATCGAGGAGGCCTCCGGGGAGCTGACGGCGCGCGGCGTCGCGCATCGCACCGACGTGCCGCTCGGCGTGATGATCGAGACGCCCGCGGCGGCCGTCGCCGCGGACACGCTCACCGAGCATGTCGATTTCTTCAGCATCGGGACGAACGACCTCGTCCAGTACACGCTGGCCGTGGACCGCGGCAACGCCAACCTCGCGCCACGCTACACGCCGCTACATCCCGCGGTGCTGCGCCTCATCCGGCGAACCGTGGAGGTGGCCGACCTCGCCAACATCGACGTGGCGGTCTGCGGGGAGATGGCATCGCAGCCGTTGATGGCGTTCGCGCTGCTCGGCCTCGGCGTGCGCCAGCTGAGCGTCGCGCCGCGTTCGGTACCGCTCGTCAAGCGGATCGTGCGCAGCGTGACGGCCGCGCACGCGAAGCTCGCCGCGTCCGCCGCCCTCCGCGCGCTGACCGCCGAGCAGGCGCGCCACGAGCTCGCGCGACGCCTCGCCGACGTCGTCGGTGACGCACCGTATTTGTACGACGGGTTGCCCGACGCACGGTGAGTCGTTTCCTTTAACGATACCGTCCTCGACGGTCCAGGGGCCCGGCAGCATGGTGTCGGGCCCTCTTTTCTTCCTCTCCGAACCCCAGTGGGGAACTGCCGTGTACGATCGCTGCCTCTTTACGTCTGAATCAGTCACCGAAGGTCATCCGGACAAGGTCGCGGATGCCATCTCGGATGCCGTCCTCGATGCCCTGCTCGCGGAAGACCCATCCTCGCGCGTCGCCTGTGAGACGCTCGTCACGACCGGGCTGGCGGTGATCGCTGGGGAGATCACGACCAACGCGTACGTCCACCTGCCCGAGGTCGTGCGCTCGACGATCGCGCGAATCGGCTATACCGATGCGGGCTTCGGCTTCGACAGCCACACCTGCGCCGTGATGAGCACGATCGACCGGCAGTCCCCCGACATCGCGATGGGCGTGGACACCGGCGGTGCCGGCGATCAGGGGATGATGTTCGGCTACGCCAGCGACGAGACCGAGGAGATGATGCCGATGCCGATCATGCTGGCGCATCGGATCACGCGGGCGCTCGCCGATCGGCGGCGCAACGACAAGGGGTTCAAATGGCTGCGGCCCGACGGCAAGGCGCAGGTCACCGTCGTGTACGAGGACAACGTCCCCGTCGGCGTCGACACCGTCGTCGTGAGCACGCAGCACGCCGAGGGCGTATCCAACGCGAAGCTCCGCAAGGCGGTCATCGCCGACGTGATCGAGGCGTCGATCCCGAAGGAGCTCCGCGACCGGAAGATCAAGTATCACATCAATCCCACCGGCCGCTTCGTCGTCGGTGGCCCGCAGGGCGATGCGGGGCTGACGGGTCGCAAGATCATCGTCGACACGTACGGCGGCATGGGCCGCCACGGCGGCGGCGCGTTCAGCGGCAAGGATCCCTCGAAGGTCGATCGCTCCGCGTGCTACGCCGCCCGCTGGGTGGCCAAGAACATCGTCGCGGCCGGGCTCGCACGCCGCTGCGAGGTGCAGGTCGCCTACGCCATCGGCGTGGCCGAGCCCGTCTCGGTGATGGTCGATACGTTCGACACCTCGAGCGTGCCCGAGGCCAACATCATGAAGGCGGTGCGCGACATCTTCGACCTCACGCCGAAGGGCATCGCGGCGGCGCTCGACTTGCGCAAGCCGATCTACAGCGCGACCGCCGCGTACGGCCACTTCGGCCGCACGCCGGAAAAGGTGGGCAATGGCCGCGGCGCCGCGACCACGTTCACGTGGGAGCGCACCGACAAGGCCGCGGCACTGAAGCGCGCCGTTCGCGGCTGACGACGCCTCCTCCGGCGTCGAACCATGACTCCCGGATGGGGTAGGACGGACGCATGATCGAGGTGCAAGTCTCTCGGCTCGGGCTGGACAGCGCGACGAACTCGTATGTCGTCGTGCTGCAGGAGCGCGGCGGCACACGCCTGCTCCCCATCTGGATCGGGCAGCCCGAGGCCGAGTCGATCGTGCGGCACATGCACAACGTGAAGGGGCAGCGCCCGCTCACGCACGACCTCGTGCGCAACCTCATCCTCGGGATGGGCGCGCAGCTCAAGCGCGTGCACATCACCCGCGTCGAGAAGAGCACCTACTACGCGGAGCTTCAGATCCAGCGCGGCGAGACGCTCGTCCACATCGACGCGCGCCCCTCCGATAGCATCGCCATCGCGCTGCGCCTGGCCGCGCCGATCTACGCCGCCGACGAGCTCATGGTCGAGCCGGCCGAGGAGGAGGACGACGACAGCGGCGACGTGCCGGGCGTCAGCGGGAGCGGCGACGAGCCGGCCACCGCCGACTCGGATCCCTCCGAGCTCTCCGCCGATCAACTCAAGGCCTACCTTGAGAACCTGCGCCCCGAAGATTTCGGGAAGTTCAATCCGTAGCGTCGCGCGGGCGCTCGCCGTTGCGGTCGTCGCCCTCGCGCCGCTTCGCGCGCAGGAGGTGCCGGCCACGGCCGCGCGGCCGGTCCCGCCGTCGATCGTCGAGGGACGTGTCGTGCGCCCGTCGCTCGCCGGGGAAGTGCCGGTCCCCGACGTCATGGTCACCATCCATCGCGTCGGCACCGACAGCTCCGGCCCCATCGACTCCGTGCGCAGCGATGCGCGCGGCGCGTATCGTCTCGCGTTCCGCCGGTGGGGCGCGCAGGACGCGATCTACTTCGTCTCCGCCGTCCATCGCGGCATCGCGTACTTCTCCCTGCCGTTGCGCGCGGCGGTCACGCGCGGTCACGACGCCGAAGTCATCGTGTTCGACACGACGACCTCGCCCGTGCCCTTCACGGTGCAGGGTCATCACTACGTGATCGGGGCGCCGCGACCCACGGGCATGCGCGACATCGTGGAGGTCTACGAGATCTCCAACGACACCGTCGTCACGGCCGTCGGGCGCGATTCCCTCGCCGCCGTCTGGAGCGCGCCACTGCCGCGCGGCTTCACCAACTTCGCCGCCGCGAGCGGCGACGTGTCCGCGTCGTCGCTCCGCGCGCGCGACGGGCGCGTCGAGCTCGTGGCGCCCTTCTCGCCCGGCGTGAAGCAGCTGAGCTTCACGTACTCGCTCGACGCGCGCGCGTTTCCCCTCGAGATCACGCTCGACCGGCCGAACGCACTGCTCGAGGTGCTCGTCGAGGAGGCGGCCGCGCAGGTGCGCTCGCCCTCGCTGCGCTCCAACGGCTCGGCGACCACCCAGGGGCGCAGCTTCAAGCGCTTCCTCGCGCAGAACGCGCCAACCGGGGAGCGCGTGCGCATCGAGGTTCCCTCGAGCGCGGCGGCGGCGCGCTCCATCGTCGTCGTCGCGCTGTCGGTGGGTCTCGCCCTCGCCATGATCGGCGCGCTCTGGGTCGCCTACCGGCGCGGCGCCCGCGCGCCGCGCGTGCGGTTCGCGCCCGACAGCGTCGATTCGCTCGCCGGCGCGATCGCCGCGCTCGACGCGCGGCGCGAGGCGAGCGATCCCTCATTGTCGGCGGAGCAGTACGCTGCCGAGCGCGCGGCACTCAAGGCGCGGCTCTCGGCCATCCTTGCCGCCGGTCCGCGTCCCGGGTAGATTCGCCGGACAACTCGACGCGAACGGGGATACGGAAGCCGGTGCAATGCCGGCGCGGCCCCGCCACTGTAACGGGCAGCTGCACGCGCGCCCAGCTCACGCCACTGACTGCGGTCGGGAAGGCGGGGACGCGCGGCCCGGAGCCAGGAGACGACCCCGCTCGCGCATCGATCACAGGTCCTCGGGGGAGGACGGTGACGACACGCGGCCGCGCGGACACGATCGGCCGCGTCCGTTCCGGGCACTCTCCTTTGGCTGGAGGTGCCCGTTCGTGTATCCGTCGTCCCGCGTTCGCGCTGGCCTCGTCGCCGCGCTCCTGCTGTCGCTTGGCGCGTGCGCCCGCGAGGCGGAGCGCGCCGCGTCGCCGCGCACGGCGGACGACTTCGGCGACACGCTCGTGCTCCCCGCGCCGCCGCGCCGCATCGTCTCGCTCAATCCCGCCACGACCGAGCTGCTGTTCGCCATCGGCGCCGGCGGGCGGCTGGTCGGCCGCACGACGTACGATCGTTGGCCGGAGGCGGCACTCGCGCTGCCCGACCTCGGTGGGGGACTCCGCCCCAACGTCGAGGGCGTGCTCGCCGCGCGGCCCGATCTCGTGGTGCTCTACGCGAGCGACGACAATCGGGAGGCCGCGCGTCGCTTCCGGGCCGCCGGCGTCGCCACTGCAGCGTATCGCGTCGACCGCATCGCGGACTTCCGCCGCGTCACGCTCGCCCTCGGTGCCCTCACCGGCGACTCCGTCGCGGCGCGCGTCACCGTCGACTCGGTGGACGCGACCGTCGCCCGTGTACGCGCGTCGACCGCCGCCCTTCCGAAGCCGACGGTGTTCTGGCCGCTCTACGACCAGCCGCTGCTCGCCACCGGCGGGGGAAGCTTTCTCAACGAGCTGATCGACGTCGCCGGCGGCAGCAACGTCTACGCATTTCTCCCCGAGCCGTCGCCGAGGATCACCGTCGAGGATCTGCTGCGCCGCGATCCCGACGTCATCGTCCTCGCTCCCGAATCGCGCGCGCGGTACCTCGGCGATCCGCGCTGGCGTGCGTTGCGCGCCGTGCGCGAGGGACGGCTGCTCGCCGTCGACACCTCGGTCGTGTTTCGCCCCGGTCCCCGGCTCGGCGAGGCGGCGCGCTCGATCGCGCAGTTGCTGCATCCCGGCGTGGTGAAGTGACGTGACACCGCTCCGCTGGGCCGCGCTCGTCGTCGCCCTCCTCGTCGTGTGCATCGCCGGCGTGATGCTCGGCACGATGCGTCTGCCGCCGGGCGACGTGCTGCGCGCGCTGATGGGGCAGGGAACCCCGATGGACCTCGCCGTCGTGCGCTCCCTGCGGTTGCCTCGCGTCGTGCTCGCGGCGCTCGTCGGCGCAGGGCTCGGCGCCGCCGGCGCCGCGCTCCAGGGCGCGACGCGCAACGGGCTCGCCGAGCCGTATCTGCTCGGCGTGTCGG
>DASTSX010000002.1:0-36866 GCA_035760455.1 Gemmatimonadaceae bacterium
TCAGCAGGTGATCTTCGACAAGAACCTCGCCGAGCAGAAGGCGCGCATGGAGCAGATGCGCCAGGGCGGCGGGCCGGGCGGACGCTGAGCAGCCACAACTAGATCGTGAACGATCCGCGGGCTGACGACATCACGTCGTCAGCCCGCGGATCGTTCACGATCTAGTTGTGGCTGCTCAGCGTCCGCCCGGCCCGCCGCCCTGGCGCATCTGCTCCATGCGCGCCTTCTGCTCGGCGAGGTTCTTGTCGAAGATCACCTGCTGATCCGCAGTGAGCACGGCGCGAATCTCCGGATTCCGCTTGTCGTTGAGGGCCTGCATCTTGGTGAATCCCTCGGCCCGGTCGCCGCCGCCCTGCATCGCGTCGCGGATGGCCTGCATCTCGGGCTGATACTTCGCCTGGATCTCGGCGACCTTGGCCTTCTGGGCGTCGGTCAGCTCGATTCCGTTGAGCGTGCGGTTGAAGCCCCCACGACCGCCGCCGCCCGGACCGCCTTGCTGGGCCGGGGCCTGCGCTGCGGCCTGGGCACCGGCGACCGCGGTGCCGCCCGCGAGGAGGGCGACGCCGAGCGCCGCGATGCGGAATGCCTTCATGGAGCCATACCTCGTGTGATGGATGGACGTACTAAAGACTAACGTCTTGACGGGACGTCACTTACGCTCAGCCCTCTAGCGAACCGTGGCAGATTCGCCATACTTACCCGGCTCTGCCCCGGGCGTTCCGTCCGGCTTCGCCGCGTCGTCTGGTGTGACCGCTAGCTCTGCGAGCCATTGTGACTCTGCCGTCGACCCCGAACTCCCCCCCGACCGCCCCCGCGCCGGCGGGCCCGGCCACCCCCCCACCGCCCGCGTTCGCGCCACCGACGACCCCGGTTCGGTTCCCGCTGGACTGGCTGTTGGCCCACGCGTCCGCGCCGATCCGGTACCGGGCGCTGACCGAGGTCGCGCGCCTGTCGCCGACGGAGACCGCTCAGGTCTCCAATCTCCCCTTTACGCATGCTCCGGCGCTGCTGTTGGCCGTGCAGCAGGGGGTGGACGGCACGTGGGAAGGGGGAATGCTCGCGCTCCCCTCGGCGAAGGCGCAGCGGTTCGAGGGGATCGGCACCATCCCGGCCGTGCGGCGGCTGCTCGAGCTCGGGTGGAACAAGGACACGCCGCCACTCGTCCATGCCCGGCGCGCTCTGTTCCGGCTGCTCGCCGAAGACGACGATCCCACGTTCCTGTACGAGCTCGCGGGGAAGCACCGGCTCGAGGAGGACGAGGTGAAGCGCGGCCGGCAGGCGCTCCGTGAGGCGGCCGCCGCCGTGCTCGCCCAGGCCGGCTACGAGGGCGACCCGCGGCTTCGCGGGGCCGCGCGCCGGATTCTCACGCGCATGGCCGACTACCTTCGCTCGCCACTCGCGCAGAAGCCATTCATTCGACAGGGCAACCAGCACATGCTCGCGGCGGAAGCCGCGCCGCCGTCGCTGCACGCGGTGATGATGCTCGCAAACATGCCGCTGTTCCGCGCCGAGCATCATCGCGAGATGGACGCGCTGTACACGCACCTCACGCAGCCGCTGCCTCGCCAGGAGGCGATCCAGCTCGTCGGTGGAAAGCCCGCACCGGTCCCGCACCTCGTGCTCGGCGACATGCTGCCGCATCGCAACGCGGCGGATGCGGACGTGGCATTCGCGCTGTTCTGGCTCGAGCTGATGGCGCGACTCGGGTTCCTGCGCCGGAACGAGAACTGGTGCAAGCTGTTCGAGCGGTTCCTCGAGGATCGCGATCGCGAGGGCGTGTGGCATCCGCACAAGGGGATGGAGGTCGTGCCGCGGAGCGGCAATCCGCACGTGTGGCCGACGTACCCCCTCGAGCCGACGCTGGAGGGCGAGGCGCGGTGGAGCGACTTCACCTTCCGTCTCGGGCTCATCGCCCGTCTCTCCGGCCGCCCCGTCGAGATCCTCTGACGCCGCCGCAGCACGAGCGTCGGCCGCGACGCGGCCGGCTCCCGATCGACGCGATCTTTCCCGCCGGGCGCGCGGACATCCGCGTCACGCACCAGACGCTGTCCGGCGGCGTCGCGCTGCGCATCGCGGAATCCGGAGCGCCGGGCGCGGAGCCCGTGCTCCTGGTGCACGGCTGGGGCGCATCGATCTACATGTGGCGCGACTGGTTCGCGCCGCTCGCCACGGCCGGCTATCGCGTGGTCGCTCTCGACCTGCCGGGCCACGGGCTGTCCGACAAGCCCACCGAGGAGGGCTGCTATCGCCTCGACGCTCTCGTCGCGTCCGTGCGCGCGGTGATCGAGGGCGTTGGCCTCCGTCGCCCACACGTCGTCGCCCAGTCGATGGGAGGGACGATCGGCCTCGAGCTCGCGGCGAGCCGAACCCCGGCGCTCGGCCGCCTCGTGCTGATCAATCCGGCGTGCTTCGGCCACGTGCGCATCCTGCCGCTCGCGCAGCGGGCGAGCCCCAAGGTCGTGGAGCCGGTGCTCGCACATCTGGTCCCGCGATGGGTGGTGGACCGCACGCATCGCCGAGTGTACGCGGATCCGTCGCTGATCACCGACGAGGACATCGATCAGTACTGGGCGCCGACGCAGTTCCCGGGGTATGCGCCGGCGATGCGACGATTGCTGCACGAGTTCACCTGGATGCGTCCTCCCGTCTCGGCGATGGTGCAGCGTCTCGCCTCGCTCGCGCCGCCCACGTCGCCGCCGCTCGTCGTGCTGGGCACACGCGATCGACTCGTGCGCGATGCGCGACCGTACGCCGCCGCGCTGCGCCGAGCCGGCGCACCGCTCGAGATCTACTCGTGCGTCGGCGGCGGTCACGCCATGAATGAAGAGCGGCCGCGCGAGATGCTCGCGCTCGTCATGGCGTTTCTGCGCAGCGGATGAGCGGCCCGACCTCGGGTGCGGTGCCGTCTGCGTGCGGTCGACAGCACGCTGCCAGGTAGACGACAGCTCAGCTCGCGCATAGCTTCCGAGTCACGCATGCCCAGAGCGAAACAGCAGCACCCGCCGGTCGTGGACGCCGGCGCCGCCGACGAGATCGTCGGCTTCGAGGCCCTCGGCCTCCACGAGAGCGTCGTCGCGGCGATCCGCGACGCAGGGTACACGACCCCGACGCCCATCCAACGCGACGCCATCCCGCTGGCGCGCCGCGGACGCGACCTCATGGGCCTCGCGCAGACCGGCACCGGCAAGACGGCGGCGTTCACGCTGCCGATCATCGACCGGCTGATCGACGGTCCGCGCCGCACGCGGGCGCTCATCCTCACGCCGACACGCGAGCTGTGCGTGCAGGTCGAGGAGAGCTTCCGGAAGTACGCCAAGCACGCGCCGATCGCCGTGGCGGCGGTGTTCGGCGGGATGCCGCTCGAGCCGCAGGAGAAGAAGCTCCGCGGCGGCGTCGACGTCGTGGTGGCGACGCCGGGCCGTCTGATCGATCATCTCGAGCGCCAGAACGTCGTCTTCGACGATCTCGAGGTGCTCGTGCTCGACGAGGCCGACCGAATGCTCGACATGGGGTTCGCGCCGCAGATCAATCGCATCGTGAGCGAGCTGCCGCGGTACCGCCAGACGTTGCTGTTCAGTGCGACGATGCCTCCGGAGGTGGAGGCGCTAGCGCGGAAGTACCTCCGCAAGCCGGTCGTGGTACAGGTGGGGGTGCGCTCGGCGGCCGCGAGCACGGTGACGCATGCGGTGTATCCCGTGCCGCGCGAGAAGAAGAACGCGCTGCTCGTGGAGCTGCTCACCGGGGAGAAGGTGCACGAGTCGGTGCTGATCTTCACGCGCACGAAGCACGGTGCCGACCGGGTCGTGCGCGACCTGGAGAAGGCCGGCGTGCGCGCGACGGCGATGCACGCCGACAAGACGCAGGCGCAGCGCATGCGCGCCCTCCAGGACTTCAAGGACGGCAAGATCAGCGTCCTCGTGGCGACGGACATCGCGCAGCGCGGCCTCGACATCTCGGGCATCACGCACGTGATCAACTACGACGTGCCACAGCAGGCGGAGGACTACGTGCATCGCATCGGCCGCACCGGCCGCGCCGCGAAGGAAGGGGACGCCTACACCTTCATGGCGCCGGACGAGATCGCGATGGTGCGCACGATCGAGCGCGTGATCGGGCAGCCGATCCCGCGAATCTCGATGCCGGGCTACGATTTCGGCACGGTGGCCGCCGACTGAGTCACCAGCGCAGCCGCCCGAGCCGCGAGACGACGAGCGAATCGGCGACGCGGCCCCGGCGCGCCACGAGCGTGAGGTTCGCCGCGCCGTAGCCGAGTCCGCGCACGTCGTAGGCGATCGAATCGCGGTTGGCGGACAGCGAGACCCCGTGCGCTCGACCGAGCGCGGCGCGGGAGAGCAGGGCGCCGGCCATGCGCAGCTCGAGCGCATCGGCGACGGTGTCGAACCGCACGCTCGCCGGCGAGCGAAGGGCCGTCGCTTCGTCGCGCGCGCGGGCCACCACGGACGCGGCCTCGACGACGGCCGCCCGAGCAGCCGCGCGGTCCAGCCAGTCACCGAGCTGCCGTACGGCGACGGCCAGCACGAGCCCGATGATCGAGAGCACGAGACAGAGCTCGACGAGGGTCAAGCCGGTGCGGCGGGGCGGTTTGGTGCGAGGCATCGCCCACGCTGCACGGAGCGGCGCATCGCCCCGTCACGAAACGGACGCCGGCCGTGGCGAAGGCGCGCGGTTGATCGCTCACCGCGCCGGCGGCATCTTGGCGCATGCCCATCCTCTCTCCCCGACGGATCGCCCTCCGCGCCGCCCTCGTCGCGGCGTCGCTCACGCTCGCCGGCTGCCGAAGCCCGCAGTCGGATGCCTATCTCATCGAGCAGATCCGCCAGATGGGCGACGAGCTGAACGCGTCGCGCCAGCAGGCATCGGACCTCCAGGCGCAGATCGATTCCCTGCGCGGCGTGGTGGCGCGCCAGGATACGCTGCTCACCCGAATCGCGGGAATGGCGGGGATAGTACGATAGGAATGCTCCGCGTGGCGTACCAAACAGCGGGGTGACGGAAACGGCCGGATCTGCACTGGGAAACGGCCGGATGTGCTCCTCACGGGGTCGAGATGTCGTACACACGCGCATCCCTCCACTTCACCGATCACCGGGCGGGATGTAGAAGAGCCGCATCGACGGCCCGATGCGCGCAACGGGCTGTCGGCGCGCGAGCCAGCGGAGCGAGGTGTCGGACCAGACGCCGGCGAGGAAGGTCTCGCTCGCGGCGACCCAACCGGAGGTCCGCTCGTCGCGTGCGAGACGGCGGGCGTTGATGAGTCCCACCGAGGAGAGCTGCGACGATCCGAAGTAGTGCACCCGGATCGAGTCGATGCCGCGCGCACGCACGGTGTCGGCGAGTCGATAGAGGTCCTGTCCCCAATCGAGGTTGCTGTCGACGAGCACGCGCTCGGGGTGTCGGCCGGCGACCGGGTTGAAGTACGCGAGGTAGTCGGGCCACGCGCGCACCGGCGTGACGAACGTCGCGATCACGAGCGCGGCCAGTGCGCCCCGGCGTGCGAGCACGTGCGAGCGCGTGCCCGGCGCGCCCCAGGCCGTGACGACGGCGCGCGCGGCCAGCAGCGCGAGAAATGGATAGACCGCCAGCACGATGCGCACGCCGAGATCCACGCGCGACAGGAGCGCGGGCACGAGCACGGCCACGATGCCGGCGATCGGTACCAGCGCCGTCCACCCTTCGGTCCGGCGCGCGCGCGCGGCGTACACTCCGCCGGCGAACGAGAGCGCGAGCAGCGGCAGCGGCGTCTTCACCGCGAGCACGACGAGGTAGTAGTACCACCACCCACGCAGGCGCACCTCGCCGAGCAGGAAGGCGGGGTGCCCGCCGCTGCCATGCGCGAAGAACGCGCTCAGCCCGCGGAGCAGCGCCGGTGCAGGAACCGATGGGCCACCATTGGACATCGGCCCGACGTGGAACCGGTACACGGCCCACACGGCGAGCGCCGCCATCACCGCCGCCACGAGCGCCGAGCGCCACGGGTACGCTCGCTGGGGCGAGCGATCGGCCCCGTCTCGCACGAACGCGCGAGCCGTCTCGCCGAGCGCGATCGTCAGTCCGAGAAATGCAATCGCAGAGAACTTGGTCGTCGCCGCCAGGCCGAGGACGAGCCCGCACGCCACGGCGCGCGCAAGGGTGGGTCGCTCGCGCCATCGCATCCACGCGTACGCGCCGGCGGCGACGAATGCCGCCGGCGCGAGGTCGGTGCCGGCGAGTCCGGCGTGCGCGAGCAGGTTCGGGTTCGTGGCCGCGAACGACGCGGCCAGCGCGGCTCCGGCCGGCCCGCCGACGTTGGTACCCCACCGCGCGCACACCACGAGCAAGAGCCAGAAGAAGGGAAGCATGCCGAGCCGCGCGAGGAAGAGCGTGCGCCGATACTGCGCACCCTCGCCGAGCAGGGCCCGGCCCTCATCGTACATCGAGTGGTGGCCGAGGCTGCGCGCGCCGCGGAGGTACGGGCCGATCGCCGAGGCGATGCGGGCGAGAGGCGGATGCTGCGCCTCGTAGCGATACTCGCCCGTGCTCAGCCACTGCATCCCCGCGGCGAGCGTCGCCGGCTCGTCCCACGTCTGACTGAAGACCGGATACGTCGCGGCGATGGCGAGCGTGGCGAGACACGCGACGAGGGCGGTGGCGACACGCCACCGCCCTCGGGTCATCACGAACGAACGCGTCGCGGCGCTCGGCGTGGGATCCTCCTCAGCGCGCCTGGGCGACGGCCGTGGCCAGCGCCACGTAGCTCTCCTCGTTGAGCGCGTTGAACTTCAGCTCGCGCCAGACGACCTTGCCATCCTTACCGATGACGAACACGGTGCGGCTCGCGGCGGCGCGCCCGGGCGCGTGCGAGCCGTAGAGGTCGGCCACCCGGAGCTCCGGATCGGACACGAGGGGGAAGGGGAACTTCATCTCCGACGCCCATGCCGCGTGGCTCGCGACGCTGTCCGCCGAGATCGGCAGCACGACGACGTCGCTGCCGAACAGCTTCGCGTGCTCGTCGCGGAACTTGATGAGCTCGGCGGTGCAGCCCGAACTGCGGTTCCTCGGATAGAAGGCGACCACAACCACCTTGCCACGCAGCCCGGCGAGGCTGACCGGCGTGCTCCGCGCACCCGAGGCGTCGGCCCACTGCGCGGTGAAGTCGGGGGCGACCTGGCCCACGTCGGGGGCCAGCGGCGCTGCGACGGCGGGGCTCGCCGCGGCGCCGGCCTGGGTGGCCGACTGCGCGCCGGCGACGGCCGTGAGCGAGAGTAGCGCCACGGCGGCGAGCCGCAGCGATCGGAAGGTGCGCATCGGGAGATCCTCGGTCTGGTGCGGGCGGGCCAGCGGACGACGTCGAACGCGGACGGTGTTCGCGGCTGATCGAACGATGGCGAGGGCGCCCGTCAAAAACCAGAGCGCGCGCCGGGATCGTTCCCGGCGCGCGCTCGGCTGCGGCGCCCGAGGTCAGGGCGCCTTCAGCACCAGTACGGCGGCGTTCCACTTCGTGGACGACGTCATGCTCGCCGTCGTGGCGTCGCGGCCCAACGTGGTCCCGCTCGCGAACTTGTCCACGTCCTCCGTCGTGATCGCGGCGGCGAGCGCGTTGTTCGCGCCGGCCGTCGTGTTCTTCCAGAGGTCGTTGCTCACCGTCCACTCGCCGATCGTCGGCGTGGTGGACGAGAGCGCCACGCCAACCATCGTGTAGACGTAGACGAGGGTGTAGCTCGACACGTCGCTCACCGTGACTGCCGGTGCCGTCGCCGTCACGCCCGTGCCGCTCGTCGAGTAATAAGTTGGCGCGTTGCCGTCCGTGGTCTTGTACGTGACGAGCGTGATCGCGTTCTTCACGTTCCCCGTCCACGTGAACCCGTAGTTCGTCACGCGACCTACGTCGGTGGCATCGGCGAGCTTGTAGAAGATCGTCGTCTGGTTGCTGCCGTTCAGCTGCGTACCGAGCGCAGTGAAGCCGCTCGTGTTGGCGTCCTGGCTGATCGTCACCGGCGTCGTGGTGGAGGCGTTGGCGATCGTGACGGGGATGAGGATGACGTTCCCCGCCACCACGCCGGAGCAGGGCGCGATGCTGATCGAGTTCGCGCTCGAGTTCGAGTTGCCCGGCTGGAAGCACTGGAGGCGGCTCGATGGGCCGACGGTCGTCGCGGTGGCGATGGCCGACGGTGCGCCGGTGCCGGTGCCGTTCTTCGCCGAGACGCGGACCTCGTACGTCGTCGACGGGACGAGGTTGGGCACCGTGGCCGACGTCGCCGTCGAGGCGGCGTGCGGGAACGTCGTCCAGCCCGGCGCGCCGGAGACGCGGTACTCGATCACGTAGTCAACGATGGCCGTCGCACCAGCGCTCGCCGGTGCGGTCCACGAGAAGAGGCCGTCGAGCGTGGTGGCCGACGTCTGATTGAACGCGAGCACGAGCCCGGTCGGCGCCCCCGGCGAACCAGGCGTCGCCGTCGCCGTGGACGAGGTCGCCCCGGTGCCCGCCGCGTTGACCGCCGACACGCGGAACGTGTACGACGTCCCGTTGGTCAATCCCGTGACGGTGATGGCCGGAGTCGTGGACGCGGCGTGCGGAAAGCTGCTCCAGCTGGAGCCGCCGTTCGCGCTGTACTCCACGGTGTAGTCGGTGATCGCCGACCCACCGTTGCTCGCGGGAGCCGTCCACGCGAGGGACGCGTTCGCGCTGCCGCCCGAGGCGACGAGATTCGTCGGCGCGCCTGGAACCGTGCGCGGCGTTCCGCTCGAGCCGGCCGACGCGGCGCCAGCGCCGGCCGCCGTCACCGCGCGGAGCTTCACCTGATACGTCGTGCCGTTCGTCAACCCGGCGATCGCGAGCGGGCTGGCTACGGCCGCCGGGCTGCGCGTGCTCCAGTTGGTGCCGCCATCCGTGCTGTATTCATAGTTGATGATCGCCGATCCGCCATCGCTCGCCGGCGCGCTGAATGCCACCGAGAGCTGGCCGTCGCCGGGTGTCATGCCGGTGATCGCCGGCGCGCCGGCGGTCGTCGTTGGCGTGGCGGCGGTGGCGAGCGAGGGTGTGCCGCTGCCGCTCGAGCTCACGGCGCGCAGCTTCACTTGATACGTGGTGCCATTCACCAGGCCCATGATCACGATCGGGCTCGCCGTCGATGCCGGGGCGCGCGTCGTCCAGGTGCTACCGCCGTCCGTGCTGTACTCGTAGTTGGTGATCGCCGAGCCGCCGTCGCTCGCCGGAGCGGTGAACGCGACGCTGAGCTGGCCGTCACCGGCAGTGATGCCCGCGATCGTCGGAGCGGAAGGCGGACCGTCGATCGCGAGGTCGAATGTCTTGCTCGATGTCGCGCCGATCGAATCCGTGACGGTGACGGTGAACGACGTCCGTGACAGGCTGGACGCCGGGGTGCCACTGACCTGGCCGGTCGCGCTGTCGAACGAGACGCCCGGTGGCAGCGTGCCGCCGCTGAGGGCGAAGGCGAGCGTGCCGGAGCCGCCCGTCGCCGTCACCGGCGTGAAGGCCGGATACGAGGCACCGACGCCGAGCGTCGTGCTCGGCACCGCCTGCGTCGTGGCCAGCGCCGCGTTCACCGTCAGGTCGAAAGTCTTGGACGAGACCGCGGACGCGCCGTCCGTCACGGTGACGGTGAACGTCGTCGTGGCGAGCGTCGCCGATGCGGTGCCCGAGATGGTGCCCGTGCTCGCGTCGAAGCTCATGCCTGCGGGGAGCGTACCGCCAGAAAGGACAAAGCCGTACGGAGTCGTGCCGCCACCGGCCGTGACCGGGATGAACGCCGGGTAGCTCGTAGCCGCGTTCAGCGTCCTGCTCGGAATCGCCTGCGTCGTGCCGAGCCCCGACGTGACCGCGATCGACGCGGGGCTGCCGCCGATGTTGTTGCCTCCGATCTTGGCCGAGATGGAGCCGGCGCCCGCCGCGGAAGCGGTGTACGCCGCCGTGCAGATACCGCTGCCGCAGCTGGCCGTGCCGAGCGAGCCGAGCGTCGTCGCGAGGACGACGTCGCTGGCGACCGCACCGGTGATCACGTTCGCGTACGCATCTCTGACGACCACCGTCACCGTCGTGACATCGCCCTGGTAGAGGCTCGTGGTCGTCACGGCGAGCGTGGATGTCGTACTGCTCGGAGCGCCGACGTTCACCGTGACCGAAGCCGTGCCGGCGATCGCGCCGCCGTTCAACGTGCCCGAGATGCTGACGGCGCCGGGTGTAGTCGGGGCGGTGAGCACGGCCGAGTACGTGCCGTTGCCGTTGTCGGTGACGGGGCCGAGCGAGCCCGCGGACGTGCTCAGCGCGACCGTGCCGCCGCTGACCGTCAGCGCGTTCCCGCCGGCGTCGCGGAGCTGCACGGTGACGCCGCTCGCGCTGCCCACGGTGACGGTCGTCGGGCTCGCCGCGATGGTCGTCGTGGCGAGCGAGGGGCCTCCCGCCGAGACCGGCAGCGTCGCACCGACGCTCTGCCCGCCGACGGTCGCGCTCACCGATGCGGTGCCGGCCGTGCCGCCGGCCGTGAGGATCGCCGTGTACGTGCCGTCACCGTTGTCGACGAGCGCGCCCAGCGTGCCGAGCGTCGTCGAGAGCGCGATGCCCGACGCGGCGCCGGCGACCGGATTGCCGTTCGCGTCGCGCAGCGTGACGGTGACCGGCGACATGCCGTTCACGACGGTCGAGGTGGCGACGCTGATCGTCGTTAGCGATGGGCTCACCGCTCCGGCGACGAAGGTCACCAGCGCGGTGCCGCCGATCGGCGATCCGCCGATCGTGCCCGAGACCGTCGCCGCGCCGATCGCGGTCGGAGCGCGCAGCTGCGCGGCGTAGGTGCCGTCGCCGTTGTCCGTCACGGGAAGCAGGGTCCCCGCGGTGGTCGCGAGGATGAGCGTGCCCGCCGACTGCGTCCACGCACCGCCCACCGAGCTGCGAAGCGTGATGGTGAGCGACGTCGCCGACGTACCGTCCGCGGTCAGCGTCGTCGGCGACGCGACGATGGTCGACGCGGCGAGCGAGAGAGTCGGAGGGGTGACGCTGGCGCCGGTGAAGGTGATCGGCGACGAGCTCGCGCCGAGCGTGGCGCCGCCCGCGCTGGCCGCGAAGCTCAGCGTCTGCACCCCGGCGCTGCCGGTGCCGGTGAGATCGCCGAACGTCGCCTGGCCGAGCGAATCGGTGACGACGGTGAGGTTGCCCCCGAGGGTGAACCCCGCGCCGCCCGCGGCCGACACGGTGACGGGGATGCCGGCCTGCTTGACGGGGTTGCCGTACGCGTCGCGGAGCTGCACGACGACCGGCCCAGCGAGCGCGCTGCCGAGCAAAGCGGTCGACGCACTCTGCACGACGATGGCGAGGCTGGCCGGTGCGCCGGCGACGACCGTCGCGCTGTGCCGCAGCACGATCTGACCCGCGCTGTCGGCACGTGCCGCAGCGTCGATGACGAACGCCGTCGCGGTGTAGCGGCCGGTGAGCGTGGGAAGCGTCCAGCGCGCGCTCACGACGCCATTCGCGTCCGACAGCACGGAGTCGGCGCCGGCGAGTGATCCGGCGGGAACCACGAACCGCACCCACACCCCCGAGCGCGGCCGGCCGTCGGCGCCGAGCACGGTGGAGGTGAGGAGGTTGCCGGTCGCGCTCGTCGTGTCGCCCGCCGCCAGCGGGGCGGGCACCCGAACAACCACCTTCGCCGAGTCCGGTGCCGGGTCGGTGAACGGCGCACGGGCGTGGCTCGACGGCGCCGCGACGCCGGTGACTGTCGCACGCAGGAACTCGGTGCCCGCGCCGGCGTTGGCCGCGACGAGCACGCGCCCGCCGCGATAGAGGCCGGCAGACATGGTGGGAGCGAAGGTGGCATCGGCGATGACAGATCCGCGCGCGTCGCGCGCCTGCAGCAGTACCGGCACGGAGTCGCCGGGGGTGACGTCGGCTTCGCCCGGCGCGACACGTACGCGCGCCGCGATCTGCCGCACGATGACGACGATCTGGGACGCGCCGAGCACGCGGCCGTCCCCGGCCAGCGCACGCAGCCGCACGTGCGACGTGCCGTTGGCGCGTGCGACCAGCGGCGGGGAGTCGACGCCCGCCGGCGCGGCGCCACTCGCGGCGCCACTCGCGGCGCGCAGCGCGCCGGCCTGGCGCACCACGCCGAGCGCAAAGGACGGGACGCCCACGGCGGTGCCGACCCCGACGATCGCACTGTCGGCTGCGCCGATCGGTGCGGCCGTGATGGTGACGCCCGAGACGGCGTTGCCGCGCGCGTCGACGATGGGAACGCGCGAGACGACCGTGTCGCCGAAGGCCCAGGCCCACAGCGTGTCGGTGGGCATGGTGAAGGCGAGCGCTTCCTGGCTCACGCGGACGATCAGCGTGTCGGCGCACCGGGCACCACGCAGACAGTAGGCATGGGTGGCGACGAGTGTGTCGATGCCCGCCGCGAGGGCCACTGCGCGAACCGAGTCGCCGGTGCCGGCGATCGCGAGCGCGCCCGAGCCCGACCGCGTCCACGTCAACCCCTGGCCGGCCTTCGCCACCAGCGGGGCCGTTGCTCCCGCCGTGCCGCGCGCGAGCGCGGTGGCGAGTACGAGCGACGTGTCGCCGACGGCGGTCATGGTGGTGTCGCGCGCGCCGAGCAGGCGCACGCCGGCGGTGACGACCGTGCCGCGCACGGTCGTCGACGTCGGATCGAAGCGGGCGTCGTCGAGGCTCAGCGTGACGTCGGCCACGCCCGGGCGCAGCGGCGTGAACCGAACGCGCTCGCCGGTGCCGACCGTGCCGGCGTCCGCCCCCAGCACCGCCGCCGCGGCGAGGCTCACGCGCACCTTCGCCCCGATGACCTCGCGACCCTTGTGGTCCCGCACGACGACGCCGACTGCGCGCTCGTCGCCGAGCACGAGAGTGTCGCTCCAGTCGCGCAGCGAGATCGTGACGGATGGCTGCAGCGGTCCGGTGACGAAACCTTCGCTGCACGCCACGGCGAGGACGGCCGCGGCGACGCCGGCACCCGCCGTCGTCAGACGGCGGCGGGTCACGTTCGCCACCACGGCGCGCCAGGCGCGTGCGGCAACGCTCGGGTGCGCGCTCATCGGCCCGCCTCCATGCGCTCGGCGCGCATCGCGCCCACGTCATCGCGATCGCGCTCCGCCTGGTGGCGCGGGCCGCTCCGCTCGCCGCGCCACCAGCGCCGCATGGCGCGCGCGACGGTACGAGGCTCGGCGGTCACACCGATACCGACGAGCGTCACGTTCGGGTTGGCGTCGGCGGCGCGTCCGCCCAGGCGCCACTGGCGCACCGAGGCGGCGACCCCGAACGACCGCGTGAGCGCGAGATCCGCCTCCAGCGAGCCGCCGACCGCGATGGTGCGGCCGCGCACCGTGTTCCACGTGAACTGCGTTCCGTTCGTCCCCGCGTCCGCGGTGCCGTCGAGGCCGCGCCAGGCGTAGAGCGCCGAGCTGTCCTGCGACTCGGCCCAGCCGGCGAGCATCGCGACCCCGGGCCGCACGACGAGGCGGCGACCGGCGCCGCTGGCGACGGGGACACCCGCGGAGAGGCCCACCGTCACCCCCTGCGCCGTGGTGCCGCCCCGAACGGCACGCGCCCAGCCGGCCTCGCCGCGCCACGCGAGCGCTCCGCCGCCCACGCGACGCGCGAGCACCACGGCCAGGCTCGGCGTCGCCGCGCGATCCGTCCGCTGTGGCGCGAGCTGCAGATACTGCGCGTCGATCGACCAGTCGTCCGCGCGCGGCGTGGACGTCTGTGCGCCCAATGTGGCGGTGCACGCGGCCAGGAGCGCCAGCGCGGCACGCGGAGAGGTGAGAAGGCGGCCCGCCCACGCGAAGCGGGCGGTGCAGGAGCTGATCGGCATCGAACGGCTCGGGCGTCGGTGGGTGGGGCGCCCGCAGCTGCCCGGACGCCGTGCGTCTCGCGGGGTCGGCGAGGCGCTGCGAGAGCCGCGCGACGGGAGGGAGGGCGCGCGGCGATGGATGTCTCAGAAGAGCATCGGCGCCTCCGCGTGGAGACTTGAGCCCCGGTCGGGGCGGCGCGGCGCACAGGCATTTCGCCACGCGAACACGCAATCTCCAAGGGGGCGGTCGCGCACCTCGGACCGGATCGCGCTATATTGCTACGGCTGCGCCGGACCAGATTCGCGAGCCATGCACATCACGATCGAGTACTGCACCGTTTGAAACTACGAGCCCCGGGCCGTCAGGTTGGCGGCCGAGCTCGAGCAGCAGTTCCCCGAGGCGCGGGTCGAACTTCGCCCGGGCGGAGGTGGACGATTCGAGGTATCGAAGGACGGCTCACCGATCTTCCAGAAGTCGAAGCTCGGACGACATGCGGAGCCGGGAGAGATCGTCGGTTTGTTGCGAGCGGCAGACTGATCGCCGCTTCGGCAGCTTCTGATCCGGGCCGATGCGTCGTCTGGACGCGTTGGCCCGTGGCACGTCGCACCCCACGTAACCCCAGCATCATCTCACACAGATGCGCATTGCAATCTCCACCGGCGGCGGCGACGCCCCGGGTCTGAACGCCGTCATCCGCGCGGCGGCCCTCTCCGCGATCAATCGCGGCTGGGACGTCCTCGGCATCAAGCGCGGATTCGCGGGCCTCATGGGCGAGGACGAGGTCATCACGCTCACGAAGAACGAGGTGCGCGGCATCGCGCACATGGGCGGCACGATCCTCCGCTCGACCAATCGGGGGAACCCGTTCTTCTATCCGCGAAAGCAGGCCGACGGGACGTACAAGGAGGAGGACCGGTCGGACGAGCTGATGGAGAACGCGCGCCGCCTCGGCATCGACGCGCTCATCTCGATCGGGGGCGACGGCTCGCTCGACATCGCGCGCCGGCTGTGCGCGAAGGGGATGAAGATCGTCTGCGTCCCCAAGACGATCGACAACGACGTCAGCGGCACGGTCACCACGTTCGGCTTCGACACGGCGGTCAACACCGCGCTCGAGGCGATCGACAAGCTGCACACGACGGCGGAAAGCCATGACCGCGTGATGGTCATGGAAGTGATGGGGCGCGACGCCGGGTTCATCGCGCTGCACGCCGGGGTGGCCGGCACCGCCGACGTCATCCTCATCCCCGAGATCCCGTACGACATCAACAAGGTCTGCGAGAAGATCCGCTATCGCGATTCGGTGGGGCGGCTCTTCTCCATCGTCGTCGTGGCCGAGGGGGCCTTCCCGCGGGGCGGGGAATCGCACACGCTGGGTGAGTCGCTGCCGGGCCAGGCGCGCCGGATCGGCGGCGTCGCCGAGGCGATCGCCCGCGAGATCCAGCAGCTCACGGGGAAGGAGACGCGGTCGCTGGTGCTCGGGCACCTCCAGCGCGGCGGCATGCCGACCGGCTACGACCGGCTGCTCGCGACCCGCTTCGGCGGCGCGGCCGTCCGGGCGATCGCGGACGAGAAATGGGGGGAGATGGTGGCGCTGCAGTCGCCGCACATCGTGACCATCCCCATCGACGAAGTGCTGGGGGAGGTGAAGCGCGTGGACCCCTCCCACGACGTGGTCCAGACCGCTCGCGCTACAGGGATCAGCTTCGGCGACTGAGGGTACATGGAGGGAGCACTGCGGGCACGCCCGCGGCGGGAGAGGACGGACGTGTCCGTGGGGTAGGACACCGGAGACCTCGAGGACGACGCCCCCCGGGCGGGCCCAGCAGTGCTAAGTGTTACGCTCGTCAGGAGTTGGCAGTCGAGCAGCACCTGGCCACCACCTGGCACCCCGCCTGCCTTTCCTACTGGTGCCGAGCGATGTCCGCCGGCACTGGAGATCCCGATGAAGCTTCGCACCGCACTCTTCACCCTCGTCTGCTCGGCCGGCCTGGCTGGGACGGCGCACGCCCAGCAGCGGGACGGAGACGTCCCCAAGGAGTACCGTCCGCCCAAGGGGATGTGTCGGATCTGGTTGAACGACGTGCCCGCGAGGCAGCAGCCGGCGCCGACGGATTGTCCGACGGCGGTCCGCAACCGCCCGTCGAACGGCAAGGTGGTCTTCGGTGACGACTACAAGGACGCGAAGGACGGTGGGGACAAGGAAGAGAAGCGCGATCCGCCCTTCATCCGGAAGTTCGGAGGCGACCGCAAGAAGCCGTAGCCAGGCCGCGGGCCGCGCACGTTTCTCGCCCTGCCCGCCCGCATGCGCGACGTAAGAGACCAGTACCTCCCTCCCGACCACGACGCCTTCGTCGGGGCCGAGCCGCCCACGGGGCGCGTGATCGTGATCGCACCGACACGCGCCGCCTGCGAGACGATCGAGCTCGCGGTGGGCCTCCACATCGAGACGTACCTCGAGAAGCACTTCGGCACGCGCGTTCGCGAGCTCGCCCGCGCCCGGCGCGGCTTCGGCATCGTCGCCGGCACGGGCTCGGGGAAGACGCTCGCCATCCGTCCGATCGCCGAGGAGCTGCTCGGCACCACGGACCTCCGCGTCGGCGTGATCAACCGCGAGCGCGAGGCGACGCCCGAGACACCGAGCTGGAACATCATCATCGTCACCACCGGCATCGCGCGCCGCTGGTTCCAGGACGGCGACATCCTGCCGCAGGACACGCTGATCGTCGACGAGATCCACCAGACGTCCGCGGAGCTGGAGCTGTGTCTCGCGCTCGGCAAGCGCGTGGGGTGTCGGTTCATCTGGCTGTCGGCGACGGTCGATCCGACGTTCTATCGCGCCTACCTGAACAGCGCCGACGTGCTCGAGGTGTACGCCTTCGATCCGCAGAAGGCGGCGAAGGTGGAAGTGGTGGACAAGGAGCCGACCGAGTTCCTCGACGACCGGTTCCTCCAGGGCGTGTACAAGCAGAAGCGCGGCGTCGCGCTGTTCGTGCCGACGCGCAAGGGTGTGGAGCAGGCCGCGCAGTACGTGCAGGAGCGTGCGCCGCGCATCAACACGGCGTTCTATCACGGCGGCGAGCCCATTCGCGTGCTGCGGCCGTTTCTCGAGGGAGGAGAGCGCAAGCCGTACTTCCTGGCGATGACGGCGGCGGGACAGAGCGCGCTCAACGTGCACGGGCTCGACACGGTGGTGATCGACGACGTGCGCTTCACGTCGATCGTCGAGCGCGGGAAGAACGTGCTCACCAAGCTCCACCTCGGCGCGAACGAGATCCTCCAGATGGCGGGGCGTGTGCACGGCCGGGTCGCCGGCGGGCGCGTGTTCATTCTCAGTGATCGCGACATCGACTTCTTCTCGCTCAAGCCCACCGAGCCGGAGTTCCAGCTCGCCGGCGACTCCGAGCGGGTCGCCATCACGTGCGCCGACCTCGGCGTGGACGCGGGAGACCTCGAGCTTCCAGTGCCGATGGACCGCACGTCGTACCGGCGCGCGCTGGCGTTCCTCGAGTCGCGCGGGATCATCGAGCAGGGCCGGCTCACGCGCTACGGCCGCGCCGTGGAGGCGATGCCGGTGGAGCGCGAGTGGGCCGAGCTGCTCGTCAACGCGGACGACGAGATGGTGCCGTACCTCGCGGTGATGAGCGGGGTCGAGTCGCTGCACCGGATGACGCGCGACGAGCGCGACCTCGACGGCCTGATCGTCCCCGGCAGCGACCACCTCACGGCCTACAACGTCTACGCCGAGGCGTTCAAGGTGGCGGGCTACATCGGGGAGGTGTACGGGCTGGAGCGCCACCTCTTCCACGAGGAGGAGATCACCGAGTGGGCGGAGCGGCGCGGCGTCCTGGTGAAGTCGATCGAGGATGCCGCGCTCGGCATGGCGAGCGTGTACCGCGGGCTGAGCATGCGGCTGCCGTCGCAGATGCCGATGGCGAACGAAGGGACGCGGCGCGCGTTCGCGCTGCTGCTCGCCGAGTACATGCCGTTCGACCTCGTGATCGACGAGCAGACGGCGTGGGGAGAGGAGGCACGCGTCTCCAAGACCAGCGTGTGCGGGAGCTGGGGCGCGATCGCGGGCGAGCTGCGGTACTTCGCCGACAAGTTCGGGCGCCCGCGCGCGTCGATCGAGGGGACGCAGCTCCCGATGGACCTCGTCCGCCGCTTCGCGACGGGGGACGACGCGACGCTCGAGTACGATCCCGAGCGGCGCAAGGCGCCGCTCGTTCTCAAGCGGCGTGTCGAGTACTTCGGCTTCGAGCTGGAGCGCGAGATCGAAGCGGTGAACGACTTCCCGGCGGGTCGCGAGGACGAGGCCCGCCGGGTGCTGGCCGATGCGCTCGCGCGCGGCGCGGCGCGACATTTCTCCGTTCGTGCCAACCAGCCGCACATCGACGCGGTGCGGGAAGCGTATCGACGATCGGGTGGCGCGCTTCCGCGGCTCGCGCAGTCCGACCTCGCCGCTCTCTACGCGGAGCGACTTCGCGACGTGCGGTCGCTCGACGACTTCAAGGCCGCCGATCTGGATCTCGCGCGCGCGTTGGAGGCGCGCTCGCCGCGCGCCGAGCGAGCGCGGTACGACGATCTGCCGACACACACGACGGTGCGCGACCGCGAGGTGGAGATCGACTACGACGTCGAGGAGACGGACGGCCGTCCGGTCGGCGTGGCGCGGCTGCGCCTTCCGGAGAAGATCGCGCGCTCGTTGACGGAGGGCGAGCTGCCGTCGCTCGATCGGCCGGTGCGGTTCACGGTGCTACGCGGGCAGCGCGGCTCGGTGCGCGCGCGGACGCTCGACGAGCTCCAGACGCAGCTCGACCAGCCGTGGACCGACGAGGAGGTGGCGCGGTTCAACCGCAAGCGAGACGAGCAACGCGAGGCATCGCGCGGCCGCCGGCGGGATCGCGTCGCGGGTGAGCCGAAGCGCGGGCTGCGCGATCGCGGACGCGGGCAGCGGCCGGGCCGCGGCGAGCGCGAGGCGCGGCGGGACGGTGGCGGCGAGCCGCCGCGCGGCGGTGGCGCGCGGCCCGGCGGGCGCGGGGGCCGGACGGGCGGGGGGCGAGGGCGGGGGAGGCGGTAGGGGTCGCGCCGGACGGAGCCCGTGGTGCGCGCCGAATCGGGCGTACCTCGTACCTCGTACTCCGTACCTTGTACCGCGTGCTGCCTAGAAGCCCTTGGTATCGCGGATCGCGACTCGTCCGCCACGCATCACGTCATGCCTGCGCGAACCTGCGCATCGGCGCACCCGCGCACCCGCGCACCCGCGCCTAACTCCGCGTCGCCACCCGTGCCACGCCCGGCAGCGAGCGGGCGCCATGGCTGGCGACGTCGAGCAGGTACTGATCCTCACTCACGATCGTGAATCCGCGCGCGAGGTAGTTCGGCAGCGCCTGCGGCGCGTCGAGCGTGCACGTGTTCAGCACGATCCGCGGCGCACCGAGCGCGAACGCCTCTTCGGCGGCGCGGGTGAGCAGCCAGCCGCCGAGCCCGCGACCCATGAACGGTGGCGCGAGACCGAAATACATCACCTCCACCGACCGATCGGGGTGCTGGCGAAGCTCGAAGTAGCCTGCGGTCACGCCGTGCACGCGAGCGGTCCACACGTGCACGTCGGGCGAGGCGAGATAGCGCTCGAGATCGTCGCGGCTCCAGACGAGCCGGTCGCGCCAGAGCCAGAGCTCGCCGACGAGCGCATACAGCTCGAGGTACTCCGCCGGCGAGATCGGACGGCGCAGGGCGAGCTCGACGGGCTCGACCGGCATCCGGCCGGGCCGGAGCTCCTCGGCGCGTCGAAGCTCGAGGTGGGTGCGGCGCACGCTGACGCGCGTCCAGCCGTCCTGCTGCATGGCTCAAAGCTAACCCGGCGCCTCTCGACCGCGCCTCGGCTTGACATTAGGACCGATCGGTCCTATTCTCACTCCGTGAGCAAGCGACGGAACGCCATCCTCGACGCGGCGGCGCGCGTGATCAACGAACGCGGATTCAGCCACACCTCGGTCGAGGAGCTGATCGCGGCGACGGGCCTGAGCGGGAAGAGCCACTTCTATCACTACTTCCCATCCAAGGAAGCGCTGGGGATGGCGGTGATCGACAGGCAGTTCGAGCGGTTCACCGAGCGAGGGCTGGCGATCCTCAGCGAGCCGATGATCGAGCCGATCGATCGGCTCACGCTGTTCATCGACACGCTGGTGGCGCTGCAGCGTGATCGAGACGGCGGATCCGGTTCCCCGTTCGGGAACCTGGCCGGCGAGCTCGCCGACGCGCACGAGGGGTTCCGGCTGCGGCTGGACCAGGTGTTCGATCGCTGGACCGGACAGCTGGATACCCTCCTGCGGGAAGTGGGCGGGCAGCTGCGCGAGGGGGTCGACACGGTCCGCCTGGCGCGGTTCATCATCGCCTCGCTCGAGGGCGGCATGCTCATGACACGCGTGACGCGGGACGTGGCGGTCATGGAGGGGATCGGCGAAGACCTGAAGCGGTTCATCGCGACGCATCTGCGCGACGGCGAGGCACGGGGCCTCGAGCGCGCCGCGGTGGGGTGAGGGAGGGAGGGGAGGGGAGACCAATGTCGAAGTCGATCGGGACCGAGGTGACGCCGCGGGCGCACTTCGAGCAGGAAGCGCTCGTTCATCTGGACGCGCTGTACAGCTTCGCCCTCAAGCTCTCGCGCGCGCGCGACGAGGCAGAGGACCTGGTGTCGGACACGGTGCTGCGCGCGTTCGAGCGCTGGGAGCAGTACCGGCTCGGCACCAACATCCGCGCCTGGCTGTTCACGATCCTCTATCATCTGTTCGTGAGCCGGAAGCGGCGGATCGGCGCGCGCGAGGTGCCCGAATCGGACGCGGGCCCCGGACGCGCGACGCGCGACGCCGTCGGGGACGCGGATCCGGAGGGCACGTTCTACGACTCGTTCCTGGACGACGAGATCGTGCGCGCGATCGACGCGCTGCCGGAGGAGTACCGCACCGCCGTCGTGCTCAGCGACATCCAGGAGCTGCGATACGCCGAGATCGCGAAGATCCTCGGCATTCCGGAGGGCACCGTGAAGTCGCGGCTGTTCCGCGGTCGCCGCCTGCTGCAGCGCAAGCTGCGCGGCTACGCCGAGGAGATGGGCTACGTGAAGGCGTTCGCGCTCGCGTCCTGAGGGACGCCGCGGCTCAGGCGTGCAGCTTCATGCGGTGCCGCGCGGCCTTCGCGCGGTTCCCGCACGTCGCCATATCGCACCAGCGCCGGCGGCCGTTCTTGGTCTCGTCCTGGAACACGCGGCCGCAGCGCGGATCGGCGCACCGGCGCACGCGTCCGAGCTGATCGAGGATCAGTGCGTCGGCCGCACTCTCGACCACGGGGATCAGCAGCCCCGCGAACGCGTCGCCGACCGGGACGAATGCGCGCGCGAACGTGCCGTCGGTGCGGAGCTCGACGCGACGCGTCCCCGCGCTGCGGCCAAGCACCCGATTGATCTCGCTGAGCGCCGCGAGCCGTACGTCGCCGGCGAACACGCCACGCTCGGCCAGCGCGCGCAGCACCGTGCGTACGCGCCGCGCGTCGCCGAGCACGGCGAGTGCGCCGGCTGGCTGCTGCTCGGCGCGGCGTCGCATCGTGGCGCTCCGCTCGACATCGAGGACGTGTGCCGCCTCCAGCCACAGCACGAAGCGCTCGAAGTCGTGCAGCGCATCGGCGCCGCGCACCCCGGTGTCGGTGTTCACGAAATCGAGCCACAGGCGCTCGGCGACGAACGCGAACGCAGGACGTTCGCGGCGCTCGGGACTGGCGAGCGAGGAGGTCGAGAGCTCCAGGGGGGGCAGCATCGGGGCAACAATATCCCGGTGCCCACGCGCCAGCAACCGGCGGGCGCGCAGACCGGTTGAGGCTGCATTGGTCGGATGCGCGGGTGCGCGGGTGCGCTTTGCGCTACTGCGACACCGGAAGGTAAGGCGAGATGCGTGTCGAGGCCTTGGCGCATCGCGCACGGCGCAACGCGCACGACGCAACTCGCATCACGCTTCGCGCCGTGCGGACGGCAGTCCTCGCGCGCGGGTGTGGCGTCGCTGGAGCTGTTGCAGCCCGTCGTACGCCGCGTACTTGTACACCTCTCCGAGGGACGGAAATCCGAATGCCGCCTGGATGAAGAAGTCGAGTGTGCCCTCGAGCGCGATCACCGTCATGGCGACGTGGATCAGTTCGCACGCTCCCTCGCCGACGATCGTCGCCCCGAGCACGCGCTGGCTCTCGGGATCGAACACCAGCTTCACGAAGCCATCGACGTCGCCGATCATCTGGCCACGCGCGTTGGCCCGGAATCCGGCGCGCCCCACCTCGAACGGCACGCCGCGCGCGAGCAGCGACTCCTCGCTCTCCCCCACCGTCGCGATCTCGGGGATCGTCCAGACGGCGTACGGCAGCACGCTCGAGACGGCCCGCTTGTAGCGCAGGTCGAACGCATGGCACACGGCGACGCGCGCCTGCTCCATCGAGGAGGAGGCGAGGGCGGGAAACCCGATCACGTCGCCCGCCGCGTAGATGCGCGGCACCGCCGTCCGGTAGTTCGAGTCCACCTGGACGAACGACTGCGCGTTGACGCGCACCCCGAGCGCCTCGAGCCCGAGGCCGGCCACGTTGCCCATGCGGCCCGTGGCGGCGAGCACCAGATCCGACGCGATGATGGTTCCGTCGCCGAGCGTGACGACGGCGCGCCGGCCGTCGACCTCCACCGAGCGGATCTCGGCATGGCCGTACACCGTCACGCCGAGCCGCGCGGTCATGGCCTGGCGCAGCGCGTCGCTCACGTCCGGATCGAGGTGCGAGATCAGCCGTCCCCGCTCGTTGATCAACGTGACGCGCACGCCGAGCGCGGCGAACATGCACGCGTACTCGCAGCCGATCACGCCGCCGCCGACGACGATCATCGACGCCGGGATGCGCTGGATCGTGAGCAACGAGTCGCTGTCGACGACGACGTCGCCGTCGAGCGCGAATCCCGGCGGCGGCTCGGGGCGCGCGCCGGTGGCGACGAGAAAGGCCTCCGCGGTGAGCCGCCGTGGCTCGATGCCGTAGCGCGACACTTCGAGGGTGCGCGCATCCGCGAAGCGCGCCACACCCTGCACGGTCGCGATACGGTGACGCGTGATGTTCTCGTCGATGAGCTCCCACTCGGTCTCGATCACGCTCCGCTCGCGCTGCATGAAGTCGGCGAGCGTGATGTCGGGCTTCACCCGCAGATCGACGCCGTACAGGCCGCGCTGGCGGAAGCCCGAGAAGTAGAGTGCGGTCTCGCGCAGCGTCTTCGACGGGACGGTGCCGGTATTGACCATGGCGCCGCCGGGCTTGGGCGCGCGCTCGACGATGCAGACGCGCTTGCCGAAGTACGCCGCCTGGGCGGCGCCCTTCTCGCCGGCGGGGCCGGCGCCGATCACGACGAGATCGTAGTGGTCGTGCTCCGGCGTGACGGTCACGGAGAGGCGGTGGGTGGGCTCGACGGCTCGGCCAGGGCGTCCTCCCGGTAGACGATCCAGCCGGTGGTGTCCTCCACCACGAGCTCGACCTCGGTGCCGAGCGGCAGCGTCAAGTTAGGACTGTCGTGTCCGGCCGGAAAGTCCATCAGCACGGGGACGCCGAGGTCAGCGACGAGATCGAGCACGAAGTCCTCGAACTCGTCTTCCTCGGAGCGGTCGAGCGAGAGATGACCGAACACGATGCCGCGCACCTTGCCGAGCAAGCCGGTCGCGCGGAGCTGCACGAGCCGCTCGTCGACGAACGACATCGGATCTCTGACTTCTTCGAGGAACAGGATCGCGTCGGTGGTGTCGATCTCGTACGGTGTACCGATGGTCTGCTGAACGAGCGCGAGGTTGCCGCCGACGAGGCGTCCCGTCGCGCGCCCCGGGCGCACGGCGCGCGCGAGGTCGCGCCCCATCCGCGTGGTCGGTCGCGGCGTGGTGAGGGCCGTGAGCAGCGAGGCGGTCGTCACGTCCCGGGCGCTCGGGATGAGGTCGTCCACCGTCGGCCCGTGGAACGCGCGCAGACCGGCGAGCCGCTGGAGCCAGATGTGAAGGACGGTGATGTCCGAGTAGCCGACGAACGACTTCGGGTGCGCGGCGAAGAGCTGCGGGTCGAGGTAGGGGAGCATCCGCACCGCGCCGTAGCCGCCGGTCCCGCCGATGAGCGCGGTGATGCGCGGATCGGTCCACATCTCCGTGAATCGGGCGGCGCGGCGCTCGTCCTCGGCGCGGGTGTAGCGGCGGATCGTGCTGAGCTCGGGATCGACGATCACACCGTACCCCGCGCGCTCGAGGGAGCGGACGCCGCGAGCGAGCCATCCGCTCCGCGGGGCGTACGAGGAGGCGACGACGCCGATCGTGTCGCCGCGCTGCAGCGGCTTCGGGCGGAGGAGGGGTGGTCGCTCCTCCACGCGTCAGCTTTGCAGCGAAAGGGCCTGCCGCGCGTCGCGCTCGGACTCGAGGCGCGCCATGAATCGCTGCGCCTCGGCGATCCGCTCGACCTCCACGGCGATCGCGTCCACCGATTGCTGGAGCTGGGCGATCTGCTGGGCGACGTCGCCGGAGGGCTGTGTCTGGTTGCTGTCGATGCGCTTCACCGAGCGGTACGTGAGGACGGAGATGCCGCAGACGGCGCCGAGCAGTCCGGCGATGATGGCGGCGACCTGCGCGAAGACCTGGACCTCGGGGATCATGGCACGGGCGGGTGAAGGTCGTGGGTAGTATGCACAGGATCGTACGTCCGGCCCACCGTGTGGTTTCCCGACCGGCCCTCAGGCGCTCGCGGCTGGCACGCCCCCGATCGGGTGTCGGCGTCGTCGTCGGCGGTCTCCGGGCCGGTCGCCTCGCCGCGCAGGAGCTGTTCCACCGCCGCCTGGGCGGCGAGCGACTCGGCGATCCGGTCGCCGATCGCGCGCGCCGCGTCGAGGGAGGCGGTGACGGACTCGAGGCCGGCGCTCCCCATCTGGAGGCGCAGCAGGTCCAGCCGAATGTTCTCGAGCGCCGCCACGGTGGTGGCGAGCCGTTCGGCGGCGAGCTGGCGCGTGGCGCGCAGGTCTTCGGCGACGCGGGTGCGCTCGGCGTCGGCGAGCAGCTCTCCGCCGCGCTCGAACACCGCGAGCTGGTCGTCGAGCTTGACGATGCTGTCTCGCAGCCGGCCCGCGTCGCCCTCGAGCTTGCGCACCGTGCCCGGGAGCGCGGCGAGCTCGCGGCGCGAGGCCTTGGGGAGCGCCTCGAACAGGTGATCGGTCGCGCGGCCGAGCGCGATCTCGGTGAGCAAGGGCATGCCCAGCGCGGGACGCTCGGCCTTCTTCAGGCCGAGCGAGGCCAGCCGGGCGATGCGGGCGCCCCACGTTCCCTTCCAGAAAGCGATGGCGCGGGAGGTGAGGCGGTTGGCGAGGTGCAGGCGGAAGAATTCGCCGCCGAGCGCGACGCCGGAGATGGTCGAGCCCACCGACGAGGCGAAGAGAATGGCGAACGCGCGAAACTGCATGATGGAGTACACGTCCCACGTCGCGGTGCTGGGACCGCCGTGGCGAAAGGATTCGGCGCGCCACAGCGCATACGCGCCGAGTCCGAGCCCTCCGATCGAGAAGGCGAACATCCAACGAAGGAATCGACGAAGTCGGGGAGAGCTCTGACGACGCTCGTACTCGATCTCCTCGGCGAGCGCGAGCTGATGCTCGCGCATGGCGGTGTGCAGATCCTCCACGTGATATCCCGCCGCCAGCACGCGGCGCAGGCGGAACCACGTCGGGACGTAGCTCAGCGCGACCATCGGCACGAACGGAACCATGAACCACCCGAAGGCGTGCGCCGATGGCGCGACGTCGCTCGAGAAGGCGGTCGCGAGCATGATGCCCTGGATGGCGCCCAGCCCGACGAACGTGAGCCGCGCCGGCACTTCCTTCTCGCCCTGACTCAACCACACGCGCAGCGGCGCCGGAATCTCCTTCGCGTGCTCGAACGCGAGGTCGATCGCCTCGGCGAAGCTCTCGGCGTTGCGGTATCGGCGGATCCGCAGCTTGTGCAGGCAGCGCTCGACCGCCGCGGCGAGGCGTGGCGGCACCGAGGGTGCGACGCTCGTGATGGCCGGCGCGGTCGTGGTGAGGTGCTGCGTGACGACCTCGCCGCTCGTCGCGCCGTCGAAGGGAAGCCGGCCGGTGAGCGCGTAGTAGCCGACCACGCCGAGCGAGTAGAGATCGCTCCGCGCGTCGAGCGGCTCGCCCGCCGCCTGCTCGGGGCTCACGTAGTGCGCATTGCCGACGACGCGCCCGTCGACCGTGAGGGCGTTCGCCTCGATTGCGCTCGCGATACCGAAGTCGGTGACGAGGGCGCGCTCGCTGCCGCGCTCGAGCAGGATGTTCTCGGCGCTGACGTCGCGGTGCACGATTCCCGCGCCGTGCGCGTAGGCGAGCGCCCACGCCACCTCGCGCAGCACGCGCGCGGCCTGGCCCGGAAGCAGCGGGCCCCTCGAGCGGATGCGCTCGCCGAGCGTCGTGCCCTCGACGAACGCCATGACCATGTAGACGAAGCCCCCGCGCTCGCCGACGGCGTACACGGGAACGATGTTCGGGTGCGTGAGCGCGGCGGCGGTCTGCGCCTCGCGCAGGAACGCCTCGCGCCGCTCGGCGTTCGCGGCGAGCGCGGGGGGCAGGACCTTGATGGCGACGGGGCGCGCCAGCCGCACCTCGCGCGCGAGGTAGACGACGCCCATCCCGCCGCGGCCGAGCTCGCGGTCGAGCGAGTACTCTCCGGCGAGCGCGGTCTGGAGGGCGATGAAGTCGGGCTGCACGGGCGTGCGGGAGCGTGGGGGTTCAGGTGCGCGGGTGCGCGGGTGCGCGGGTGCGGTGAAGGGGCTCTCAGAGGGCGAGCGGGCCCGCTCCGGGGTAACGGCGGGAACCTTCGGTGGGGGCCTCCCGCGTTCACCTCGAAGCGAACGAGCGCATCCGCGCACCCCGCACCCGCGAGCCAGCCATGTCCCGCTCCACGCCATACGCTAGATTCCACGACATGGCCGCCACGGACGAGCACACCACGTATTTCCGCAAGGGCTTCGGGCTCAAGGCGGACGTGCAGGGCGACCTGTCGGCGGACTACAACGGCCGGATCGTCGATACGCTGCGCGAGCACGACTACACCATCACGGTCGAGGGCGTCACGATCCGTCTCGCGCGGGAGTTCGGGTTCTGCTACGGCGTGGAGCGGGCGGTCGAGTACGCGTACCAGACGCGGCGGAAGTTCCCCGACCGGCGGATCCTCCTCGTCGGCGAGATCATCCACAACCCGCACGTGAACTCGAAGCTGCGCGGCATGGGGATCGAGATCCTCGAGCCCGATCCGGAGGGCACGTTCGACTTCTCGGGCCTGCGGCCGGAGGACGTCGTCATCCTGCCGGCGTTCGGCGTGACGATGGCGGCGTTCGACGCGCTGCGTGCCACCGGATGCGTGCTCGTGGACACGACCTGCGGCTCCGTGCTCAACGTGTGGAAGCGCGTGGAGACGTACGCGCGCGACGGCTACACGGCGCTGATCCACGGCAAGCACTACCACGAGGAGACCCGTGCGACCGCGTCACAGGTGCTGAAGTATCCGGGGGGCAGCTACCTCGTGGTGCGCGACATGAACGAGGCGCGCGAGGTCTGCGACTACATCGAGGGTCGTGGCGACCGTGCGTCCTTCCTCGCGAAGTACGGCAAGGCGGCCTCGCCTGGGTTCGACCCGGACGTACACCTGCGCCGCATCGGCGTCGCGAACCAGACGACGATGCTCGCGAAGGAATCGCTGGCGATCGGCGAAGAGGTCGGCCGCGCGATCGCCCGGGCGCGCGGCGAGGAGGCGCGCGCGCAGGACTTCCGCACGTTCGACACGATCTGCAGCGCGACGCAGGAACGGCAGGACGCCGTCATCGCGCTGCTCGAGGAGCCGCTCACGGCGATGGTGGTGATCGGCGGGTTCAACTCGAGCAACACCATCTCGCTCGCCGCGCTCTGCGCCGAGCGCGTGCCGACCTATCACATCGAGGACGCGTCGGGGATCGATCCGGACGCCGGCACGGTGCACTTCCGCCAAGCGGGGGTGAAGCACGTCGAGTCCACCGTCACGGGGTGGATGCCGGCGGACGGTCCCGTGCGCATCGGCGTCACCGCCGGCGCCAGCACGCCGAACAACAAGATCGGCGAGACCGTGGCGCGCATCCTCGCCACCCGCGGCGTGGTGCTGCAGACGGCGTGACGCGCGCCGAGCCGTTCACGACCTACGTCGCGCTCGGCGATTCCATGTCGATCGATCTCTATCCCGCGCTCGACGCGGGCGACATCGACGTCGCCGTGGCGCTCGAGCGCCTGCCGCAGGCGGGCGCCGTCGCTCCGCTCGGCGCCGCCTCGCTGCTCTACCGCAACGACGACGCGCGCTGGCCCGACGAACGGGGCGCCGACCTCGTGTCCTACTACCCCGGCATCACGCTCCACAACCTCGCCGCCGACGGGGCGACGATCGGCGACGTGTTCGGCGAGCAGATGCCCGACCTCGAGGAGAGCGAGGAGCGCACACTGATCACGATCACCGTTGGCGGGAACGATCTCCTCAGCGCGTTCGCCAGCCGGCCACGGCGCTCGCTGCTCGAGGCCATCGCGCACGACGTCGGCGAAGCGTACGAGTTCCTGCTCGAGGCGGTGCGCCGCGCGCGTCCGAACGCGCTCATCCTGCTGACGACGATCTACGATCCGTCGGACCGGCTCGGGCGCATTCCCGGTGTGCTCGAGGAAGCCGGCTCGCTCCCGCTCGACGTGCTCGATCGGATGAACGAGCGCATCCGGACGCTCGCGCGGGGCACGCCCGGCGTCCGGCTCGCCGACGTGTACGTCCACTTCCTCGGCCACGGCGCGAGCGTGCTGCCGTACGACCGCTGGTACTGGCGTCGGTCGCTCGTCGAGCCGAACGCGCGGGGCGCGAGCGAGATCCGCCGCGTCTGGCGCGACGCCCTCGACGCGGCCTGACTCGTGATCGCCGGATTGCTGCTCGCGAGCGGCGCGAGCCGGCGCTTCGGATCGAACAAGCTGCTCGCCGACCTCGACGGCCGCCCCGTGGTGCGTTGGAGCGCGGACGCGTTGGCCGGCACCGTCGATCTCGTGATCGTCGTCGTGCCCGAGGGGTCGCACGCACTCCGCGCGGCGCTGGATGGACTCGACGCCCGGCTGGTCGAGAACGCCGCGGCGAGCGAAGGGGTGGCGAGCTCGATCCGCGCCGGCATCGCCGTGCTTCCGCCCGAGGTCGAGGCCGTCGTCATCGTGCTCGGCGACCAGCCGACGCTTCCGCCCGCGGTGATCCGGCGTGTCGTGGAGCAGTGGCTCGGCGCGCCGCACGGAACGCTCGCCGTGACGACGAAGTATTCGGACGGGCGCGGTCACCCGACGCTGATCGGGGCCGAGCTCTTTCGCGCGCTGCTCTCGCTCACCGGCGATCGCGGCGCGCGCGACCTGCTCGACTCGCTGGGGGATGCGGTGGCCGTCGTGGAGGTGGCGGGGCCACGACCGGCCGACGTCGACACACCAGCGGCGCTCGCGTCCCTGGAGCGCGACGTCGCGCGCGGGCCGTGAGTGCAGATCCCTCGACTTCGCTCGGGATGACAGGAGTTGCAGATCCCTCGACTTCGCTCGGGATGACAGGAGTTGCGGATCCCGGGACTTCGCTCGGGATGACAGGAGAGCCCGGCTTGCGAGGCTCGATGCCACCCGACAGCTTCGACTGGTCACTACCCACCGAACGATGCATCCGCGATTGGCCGAGCTCTCCGAGCACCTGGCGCTCCAGCGCCGCACCCTGCTCGACGTCGCGTCGGCCGTTCCCGGCGACAGCTGGCAGACGAGGCCGGCGCCGGACCGATGGTCGGTGTCGGAGATCTTCGAGCACCTGCATCGCGTGGAGCGCGGCGCGGCAGCCGTGCTGACGAAGCGGATCGCCAAGGCGCGGGCCGAAGGGCACCCGGCGGAGACGGAGACGAGCTCGGTACTGGGGACCCTCGAGCAGTTTCGGGTGTCTGATCTCGACCGCCGGCTCGTGGCGCCCGAGCTCGTCGTGCCGACCGAGAACCCCGACCGCGAGACGGCCGAACGCCGTCTGGCAGAATCTCGGGCGGCGCTGCTCGCCGCGATGGCGAATGGCGACGGGTTGGCGCTCGGCGCGATCAAGCACACGCACCTGCGATTCGGCGAGCTCGATCTGTACCAATGGCTTCTGTTCGTGGCCGAGCACGAGAAGCGGCACGTCGCGCAGCTGCGCGAGGTGGTGCGGCAGCTCGTTCCGGCGTCCTGACGTCCTTCCGTTCGACTCTTTCACCCTCCGGAGATCCGCACTCATGATCCGTCGCTCGCTCACCACGCTGTCGCTCCTCGCGCTCGCCGCGGCCCCGCTCGCCGCTCAGGGCGCCGATGATCCCACGAAGAAGGTGGCGGGTGGCGCGCTGCCCGCCGGCTGGATGGGCCGCACCGATCGCCCGACCGAGAAGCTGACGGATGCCAAGTTCGTCGCGATGGGCTCGGGCTATCACGTCACGTCCGGCCCCGCGGCCATCTACTGGAACCCGAAGACCGTGACGAGCGGCCCCTTCGTCGCCTCGACGACCATCACGCAGACGAAGGCCGCGACGCACCCCGAGGCGTTCGGCATCTTCTTCATGGGCAAGGATCTCGACGTGCCGACGCAGAACTACGCGTACTTCCAGGTGCGTCAGGACGGCAAGTACATGGTGAACCACCGCGCGGGCGCCGAGATCCACAAGATCATCCCGTGGACGGACAGTCCGGCGGTGAACAAGCTCGACGCGAGCGGCAAGGCGACGAACAAGCTCACCGTCGACGCGTCGAAGGCGGACTCGGTGCGGCTGCTCGTGAACGACAAGCAGGTCGCCGCGCTGCCGATGAACCATCTCGGGAAGACCGACGGGCTCGTCGGGCTGCGCGTCAACCACAACCTCGACGTGCACATCGGCGGGCTCACCGTCGAGGCGAAGCAGTAGTCGGTGACGCCGGACGGCGCCCCGGAGCATCGCTCGGTCGAGCGCTCCGAGGGCGCCGTGTCGTTGCGGCGAGCGCTCGGGCTCCGCGACCTGGTGCTGTTCAACCTGGTCGCGGTGCTCGGACTGCGCTGGCTGGCCACCGCCGCCAAGTCGGGACCGAGCGCGATCGCGCTCTGGCTGCTGGCCGCGCTCTTCTTCTTCGTGCCACAGGGGCTCGTCGTCACCGAGCTCTCGTCGCGCTACCCCGAGGAAGGCGGCATCTACCAGTGGACGAAGCGCGCGCTCGGCGAGCGCCACGGCTACGTCTGCGGCTGGTGCTACTGGATCAACAACGTTCTGTACTATCCCAGCCTGCTGATCTCGGCGGCGGTCATCGCCACCTACGCGATCGGCAAGGGGGACAGCCCGCTCGCGAGCGACTGGTCGTACGTCCTTCCGGCGACGCTGCTCTGCCTGTGGGTAGCGGCGGGGCTGAACATCGTCGGCGTCGGCACCGGCAAGTGGCTGCAGAACGCCGGTGGGGTGGGCACGTACGTGACCGGCCTGATCATGGTCGCGCTCGCGGTGGCCTACGTCGCCACGGGTCGTCCCTCGGCGAACCCGATCACGCCGAGGAACGTCGTCCCCGACCTCGGCAGCCTGTCCGGGCTCAACCTCTGGGCGTCGATCGCGTTCGCGTACGCGGGGCTCGAGCTCTCGAGCACGATGGGGGGCGAGATCCGTGATCCGCGCCGCACCCTGCCGCGTGCGGTACTCGTGTCGGCCCCGCTGATCGCGGCGGCGTACGTGCTGGGGACGTGGGCGCTGCTGCGCATGGTGCCGGCGGGCGACGTGAACATCGTCTCGGGGCTGCTGCAGAGCATCTCGGCCGGCGCGAGCGCGCTGAGTCCCGCGCTGTGGTGGATCGCACCGCTCGCGGCGGTGGCATACACGCTCGGCAACGTCGGCGGCGTGGGTGCGTGGCTCACCGCACCGGCGCGAGTGGCGTTCGCGATCGGCCTCGATCGCTACTTCCCGGACGCCTTCGGCCGCGTGCATCCCCGGTGGAAGACACCGTACGTCGCCATCCTCGTGCAGGCCGCGCTGGCGACGGCGTTCCTCCTGGTGTCGGTGCTGGGCAAGGGCACGACGGTCGAGAAGGCATATCTGATCATCCTCGACACCCAGCTGCTGATCTACTTCATCCCGTACGTCTACCTGTTCATCTCGTTCCTGCGCCTGCGCCGCGAGCGTGCACCGGCCGACGAGGTGCACGTGCCGGGCGGCCGCCTCGGCGCGAGTGCCGTCGGTGTGAGCGGGCTGGTGATGACGCTGCTGGCGATGGGGATCGCGATGGTGCCGCCGGATGGCGAGACCAACCCGCTGGCCTTCGAGGTGAAGGTGGTCGGCGGAGCGCTCGCGTTCGTGGGGCTCGGGGGCGTGGTGTACTGGAGAGGCCGAAGAGCGGTGAGTTGGTGAGTTGGATGGCGAGTTGGTTGGTCGGTTGATCGGTGCGTTGAACCGCGAATGACCACGAACCAGCCCGGAAGCCCCAGTGAGGGGTCTCCAGGCCGGTTCGTGGCATCTGCCCATCAACTCACTCAGGAACCGACTCGCTATCTCACTATCCAACTCACCAACTCACCGCCGTTCGAGCATTCCCGGCTCGAACGCCCGGTGCAGCCCGCGACCGCTGCGCTTGGCGGCGTACATCGCGAGGTCGGCGTAGCGGAGCAGCTCATCGATGCCGCCCGTCGCAGTGGACGCGCTGCCGATGCTGGCCGTGATCGAGACGTCGCCGGTGGCGAGCGTGAACGGGTAGCCCATCTGCTCGCGAATGCGCTCCACGAGGCGCTCGGCGCTCACCGACGACTCGGCATCCTCCACGAGCACGGCGAACTCGTCGCCGCCGAGGCGCGCGACGGTGTCGGTCGAGCGCGCGCACGCGCCGAGCCGCGCCGCGATGAGCGCCAGCAGCCGGTCACCCTCCGCGTGACCCAGCGAGTCGTTGATCTGCTTGAAGTCGTCGAGGTCGAGGTAGAGCACCGTCACGGCACGCCCCTGCCGTCGCGCCAGCGTGATCGCGTGCATGACGCGGTCCCGGAAGAGCGCGCGGTTGGCGAGCCCCGTCAGCGGGTCGTGGAACGCCTGGTGCGCGAGCTGGTCGAGGAGGGCCTTCCGCTCCCCGACATCGCGCGCGTTGAGCACGATGCCGCCGACCGAGGAATCGTCGAGCAGGTTGCTCGCGACCGCCTCGACCTCGACCGTCTGGCCGTCGGGGCGCCGGAGCCGCCACTCGGACAGCGGCGAGACGCCCCGCAGCTGCGCGGTCATCTCGAGGAACGCGCTCACTCGCGCCGCGTCCTCGGGATCGCTCAGCGCGGAGAGCGAGACGCCGACGAGCGACGCGGGCTCGTAACCCATGACGCGCGACGCGGACGAGCTGGCGAACTGGATCACCCCGTTCGCGTCGAGCACGAAGATGAGATCGGACGAGTGCTGCACGAGTGACCGGAAGCGCGCCTCACTTGCGTGCAACGTCCGCTCGGCGACGACTTCGGCCTGCCGCCGCGTGGCGAGCAGCTGTCGCGCGCCGAGGAAGAGCGACACGGCGACCGCGCCGACGGCGAGCCCGCTCGTCGGCGCCACCCACTGGCGCGTCGCCGCGCCGAGCAGCAGTGCATATGTCCAGCCGGCGGCGAGGAAGGGGAGCGCGGAGACGAAACGGCTCGCCAGCACGGCTCTCCCCGTTTCGTCCCTGCCGCTCGACGAATGGGTGAATCGCTCCGCGCTCGCGACGAGCGCGATGCACGCGGTGAAGTGCAGGGCATCGGCCCATACCACGCCGAGCGGGCCTCCACGCGCGAGGAGCAGGCTGCGGAACAGGTCGTCCGCGACGCCCAGCGCCGCGCTGATCGCGAGCCATTCCAGTGCGCGCCGGTCGCCGTCGGCCGGCCGATGGAGCAGCACCGTGACGATGGTCACGAGGATCAGCAGATCCGCCAGCGGATAGACGAGGGCGAGCGCGACGCCGAGCGCGGGGGCGGCGCCGCTGACCGCGGTCTCGCGCAGAACGAAGTACCAGAGGGCCGAGCCGACTCCCGAGATTACCATCCCCGCGTCGAAGAGCAGCTTCCAGCGGTCGGTCGTGCGCCCGCTCGTCGGGATGGCGAGGAACGCCGCGAGCGTCAGCGGATAGCTCGCGACCAGGAACAGGTCGGCGAGCGACGCCGAAGGGGGAGCCGATCCGGCGAGCAGCGGTGAGAGCGCGATGACGCGACCGACGAGGGCGACGGCGGCCGCGCCCGCGAGCAGGCGGAGGGCTCGCACCATTCGCGTGGCGAGCGCCGGACGCAGCGAGGCGCGCCAGAAGAGCCCCACCAGCACGGCGTCGAGCACGATGAACAGTCCCGCGGCGACCGCGCCGCGGCTCGCCGGGCTCGCGCCGGTCAGGCGCAGCCACACCAGGTATCCCAGCGCCGCCGCGATCGCGGACGCCGTGATGAGGAGCTTCGGCGGGTGTGGGTGCGCCGGCAGGGCGCGGGGCGGGAGGGGGGAGTTCATGGAGCGTGGTCCGGCGGCCGGGCCCGGTCCTGAGGTGAGATCGTTCGGTCGTTTGACGCAACTGCGACCGACACTAGCTTCTGCGTCGATGACCGATCGGGACGTTCGCGGCCGCGTCGAGGGCTTCGCAGCCCGGCCGACGGGCACGATCGCCCCTCACAGGAGACGACGCGCGCCGGCTTCCGCATCAGCGCGAGCCGTCCGTTTCCTCACCGCGCCGGACGAATGACCGACCCGATCCAGCTCGCCGGCCGCCGGTTCAACGAGAAGGAGGTCGCCGAGATCATCAAGCGCGCCTCCGAGCTTCAGCAGCTCGAATCCACTCCGGAGTCCACGGCGGGGATGTCGCTTGCGGAGCTCGAGCAGGTGGCACGCGAGGCGGGGATCGATCCGGCGCTCGTCCGCCGCGCCGCGTCCGATCTCGATACGCGGGTGACGGATCGGCAGCCCTCGCCGTTCCTGGGCGCGCCGACGACGCTCGTGCTCGAACGGACGATCGACGGCGAGATGCCCGTGGAGGAGTACGAAACGGTCGTGCTCGAGATCCAGCGTGAGCTCGGCGGCGTCGGCTCGGCGTCCACGCTCGGTAGATCACTCGTGTGGACGATGCAGCGCGACCCTGGGCCGCGCGCGCGGACGCGCACCGTTCAGGTGACGATCACCCCGCGCAACGGACGCACGACGATTCGCATGGAGGAGTCGCTCGGTCAGTTGGCCGGAGGGCTCTTCGGCGGACTGATGGGAGGCCTCGGGGCGGGCACGTCCGGGATCGCGATGGGGATCGGCATGGGCGTCTTCGATTCGGCGGCGATCACGGTCGCCATCATCGCCGGGATGGTCTCCGGGAGCTACATGCTGGCGCGCACGATCTTCGGACGGGTGGTCACCGGCCGTGGCGAGCGCCTCCAGCACTTGATGTCGCGGCTCGCCGAGCACGTATCGGCGACGGCGTTGCACGCGCCGGAGGTGAGCCGCCCCGCCGAGCGACCGACGCTCGAGCGGGGCGGGTGATCCTCACCGATTACTGGTCCCTCGACTCCGGATTCGGATCGTCGTTCGGGAAGTCGGGGCTCGAAGCCTCCGCCTTCTTCTCCGATGCGGCCCGCGCCGACGCCTGGCGCTCGGACTGCTCGGCTGCGAACCGTTCCTTGTCGCGGTCGAGCAGCCCCGACTTCTCGCGCTGCATGTCCTTGTCCGCACCCCCGGATTCGGGGCGATTGCTCTGGTAGTTGTTGCTGGCCTTGGCACCCATGTCGTGCTCCTTGATCGGGATGGCGGGAGAGGAGTCACGAAGCGTGCCGCCTCGCCCGGTCGGGCGACCCTTCGGACGGGCTGGCGCCGAACCGATCCCCGTTTCACGGGGTAGAGCGCGGTCTAGCGACCGCTTCCGCCGTATATTCAATCCCATGCGTCCGTTTCCCCTCTCCGTCGCGCTTGGCGCGCTCCTGCTCGCCAGCTCCGTCCTGGCGCAGGCCCCGACGTCGCGCCCCAAGGTCACTCCCTCCACGCCGACGCCGGCCAAGCCCGCGACGACGACGATCGCGCCCGCGCCTGGCTCGATGGGCCCACTCGCCGGCTCGTCGACGATGGGGTACCTGCAAGGCGTCGCGATCGACAGCATCCACGGCGCGCCGCTCGTCAACGCGGTGATCCAGCTCTCGGGCACCGATCGCATCGGGCTGACCGACTCGCTCGGCCGGTTCCTCGTCGACAGCGTCCCCCCCGGCAGCTACAAGATCGAGGTCGATCATCCGATCCTCGACACGCTTGGCATCATGCTGAGCACCGCGGCGATGCCGTTCGCGGCGAACGAGGTCACGCGCGTCGTGCTCGCGGTGCCGAGCCAGGAGTTCCTCGCCAACCGCTTCTGTACATCCGCCCGCCGTGCGCTCGGCCCGGGGGTGCTCGTCGGCCGCGTGCGCGAGCCGGACAGCGAGGTCGCGGCCGTCGGCGCGCGGGTGTCGCTCGTCTGGTACGACCCCGATCCGCAGCTGGTGGCCGGCCTGCAGGTGAAGGTCAACAAGGCGCCGCGCGTGCGCGAGGCGACTGTGGGCGAGGACGGCACCTACCGGCTGTGCGGTCTGCCCGAGAAGTACGAGGGCAAGCTCCAGGCGCAGCGGAAGGACGGCGGCACGACCGCCGAGGTGGTGATCAAGCAGGAGGACGGCCTGCTCGCGCTGCGCAGCATGAGCGTGGCGCCGCTCGCCGTGGCGACCGGCACCGACAGCGCGGGCAAGTCCGTGCCGAAGGTGATGAAGGGTGCGGCGCGCGTGCTCGGCCGCGTGGTGAACCGGCAGGGAGCTCCCGTGGGCAACGCGCGCGTGACGCTCAACGGCACGGGCGCCGCGACGCTGACGCGCGAGAACGGCGAGTTCCTGCTCGACTCGCTCCCCGCCGGCACGCAGGCGCTCACCGTGCGCCACCTCGGCTACGCGCCGCAGGAAGTGGCGGTCGAGCTGTCGTCGCGCGCGCCGGCGCGCGTCAACGTGCAGATGGGA
>DASTSX010000003.1:0-7996 GCA_035760455.1 Gemmatimonadaceae bacterium
CCTCGCCGGCGTGCGCGAGACCGTGCGCCTCGTGAAGCCCCAGACCTACATGAATCTCTCGGGGGGGGCGCTCGTGCAGTACGCGCGTCGGCCGTTCTGGTCGGCGGCGAACGATCTGCTCGTCGTCGTCGACGACGCGGCGATCCCGACGGGGACGTGGCGCGTGCGCGCGGAAGGAGGCGCCGGTGGACACAACGGGCTGAAGTCGATCCAGCAGTCGCTCGGCACGCAGCAGTACGCGCGGCTCCGCATCGGTGTGGGCGATCCGGATCGTCCGCCGGGCGGTCCGCTGAGCGACTTCGTCCTCGGCGCCCTCGGCAAGCGCGACGCGGCCACGGTGCGCGAGCTGTTCCCGGTCATGACGGAGTGCATCGAGGCCTGGGTGCATGGCGGCATCAAGCCGGCGCTCGACGTGCAGAGCCGCGCGCCGAAGGGCTGACGGAGACGGCCCTTCCGCACGATTAGCTTTCGACACGCGGCGCGCACCACCGCGCGCCTCTCCCGTACATCGCGATCGTAATGCTCAGACTCGGCATCGTCGGACTTCCGAACGTCGGTAAGTCCACCCTTTTCAACGCGCTCACGTCGGCCGGCGTGCTCGCGGCGAACTATCCGTTCGCCACGAAGGATCCCAACATCGGACGGGTGAACGTCCCCGACGATCGGCTGGACGAGCTCGCGCGCATCGTCCAGCCGCAGCGGACCGTGCCCGCGGCGGTGGAGTTCGTCGACATCGCCGGCCTCGTCGCCGGCGCGTCGAAGGGCGAGGGCCTCGGCAACCAGTTTCTCGCGAACATCCGCGAGACCGACGCGATCGTGCACGTCGTGCGCTGCTTCGACGACGACGACGTGCTGCACGTGATGGGTTCGGTCGATCCCGTGCGCGACCGGGAGGTCATCGAGTTCGAGCTCGCGCTCGCCGATCTCGCCACGGTGGAGAAGCGCCTCGACCGGGTGAAGCGGTCGGCCAAGACGGGGGACAAGGAGGCGCTCGCCGAGCTGCCGGTCATCGAGAAGGCCCACGCGTTCGTGAAGGAGGGCCGCGGGCTGTGGGAGGCCAGGCTGAGCGCAGAGGAGCTCGCGGTGCTCAAGCCGCTGTCGTTGCTCACCACGAAGCCGATCCTCTACGCCGCGAACGTCACCGACGCCGAGCTCTCGGGCGAGGAGGGACGGCACCTCACGGCGCTGCGCGCGGCGATCGCCGCGAGCGGCGAGCAGGCACAAGTCGTTCCCTTCTCGGCGAAGATCGAGAGCGAGCTCGCCGAGCTGCCGCCCGAGGACCGCAAGGACTTCCTCGCGTCGCTCGGGCTCGAGTCGGCGGGGCTCGACCGGCTGATTCGCGCCGGCTTCCAGCTCCTCGGCCTGCAGACGTACTTCACCGCGGGGGAGCAGGAGGTGCGCGCCTGGACGATCCATCGCGGCGACACGGCGCCGCAGGCGGCAGGCGTCATCCACACCGACTTCGAGCGCGGCTTCATCAAGGCCGAGACGGCGGGCTACGCCGACTTCGTGACGAACGGAGGGTGGAAGGGCGTGAAGGAGAAGGGCGTGATGCGCCAGGAGGGCAAGGAGTACGTCGTACAGGATGGGGACGTGCTCCTGTTCCGCTTCAACGTGTGATCACGGAACCCCGCTACCGAGTGTAGACGTACAGCGACTGCTGCCGAGGGACCGGGCGCGCGAGCTCGAGCTTCGGACCATTCTGATTCGAATACAGTCCAAAGTACGAGCCGCCGGAGGACGTGATCAGCTCCACGTTGGGATTCCGAAGCATCCACCGCCCTCCGTCGCTCGAGACCTTCGAGACGATCTGGCCGTTCTCGGGGATCGTGTAGCTCAACACTTCGGACCAGTCGCCGTCGCCCTCCAGCGTCAGCACCCCGCTGGTGATGATCGCGCTCTGGCCGTCGCCGAGCGCGTACGGCAGCGGGGCACCGAGGATCGAGCGGAGGGTGTAGGTACCCTCCACCTTGTTCTGATCCTCGAAGCTGATCCCACTGCACGCCGCGAGCATCAGGCAGACCACCAGGTATCCGAGTCGCCGCACCGGCTGCCTCCAGGTCGATGTCACGTGTCCGGCCTCCGCGTCCTCAGCGGCTGCGTGCGTCGGTGACGACCAGCCGCACCGGCCGCCGCGGCTGCACCGTGACGGGCAGGCCCGCCGCGAGCTCGGCGCCGTCGAGCGCCGTGCGCCTCCCGGTGCCGATGTCCGTCACCACGTACTGCCGTGCGCGCTCGACCGTGTACCACTCCGGGTACGAGTTGATCCTCGGCCAGTCCGCCGGCAGCGCGAGGATGGTTCGATGCCGCGGCTCGTCGAAGCGCACGACGCCGCTCCATGCCGAGTCGGCGTCGATCGTGAGCACCAGCGTGTCGCCGCGCCGCACGGCGCCGAAGCGCACGTCGGCGCGCCAGGGGCGGACGCTCGTGCCCTGCGTCTTCCACAGCGCGTACATCAGCGAGGTCCGGTTGAAGTTCCCGTCCGCGTACCAGCCCTCCACGACCCCGCGCCCGCGCCACCGCTCGAGGTTCGGCCGGTGGGCCGAGTCCTGCTTGCTCCACATCCACCGGATCTGGTAGTCCATCCACGCGGCCGCCGACGGCACGGGCTCGCGGTTGTAGAGGTACAGCGCCCCCTCGATCGCGTCGGCGTCGCCGTCCTGACCGAGGTTCTCCCAGTTGAAGCCGCGATACGTGCCGTCGAGCGCGCCGAGTGCCTTGCGCACGGCATCGCGGTACGCCGGCGTGCCGTCGAGCTGATACATCGTGTAGAAGCCGTTCAGCACGTAGCCGAAGTTGTCGGCGATGCTCGCGTCCACCGGCTTTCCCGCGCGCGGATCGATCACGTTGTAGAACAGCCCGTCCTCGTTCCGCCCCACGGCGAGAATGCGATCGAGCATCTCGTGGATCGGCGCGCGGTACGCCGCTGCCTTCGCCGGCTGAACCTTCACCAGCGTCGCGTACAGCTCCGTGAGCCCCGAGACGACCTCGTTGCCGTGATCGCGCAGCCGGAGCGTCGCAAAGTCGCGCGTGGGGTGATGCCCGCCGAGGAGATAGTAGTCGCCGAGCCGCGTCGCGTATTCGAGGTAGCGCGCGTCGCGCGTCATCCAGTAGAGCCGCGACAGCACGAGCAGCATGTCGCCGTTCACCTCGGGATCGAGCGAGACGATCCGCCCCTGCGGCGTCTCGATCGGCGCGTAGCGCCAGAGATCCTCCACGATGCCGAGCATCCGGGCTCGCCACGGCGTCGCGCCGAGCAGCTCGGTGATCGGCATCAGCCCGTCCTTCACGTACTCCGCGCCGCCGAACATGATCGCCGCCGTGTCGAGCCGCTCGACGGCGAACCCCTGCTTCGAGAAGGAATAGGTGTCGGGGAGCCGGCCGAGCCGCGACGTGAGCGCGGTCTCGGTGAGGAGCATCTCCTGCATCCGACCCGCGTAGAGCTCGGGACGCGTGTACCACGCCGTGAGCACGAGGAACGGGTAGAGGTCCGCCGCGCAGTCCTTGGCGTTCCAGATGTCGCGGTCGCCGGTCGTGTTGCGCGGCAGGAGACCCGAGCGCGGATCGGCGAGGGTCAGCCAGTCCATCATCAGGCGGTCGGACCGCACGAACGCCTCGTTGGCGAGCCGCGCGTTCGCCTGGGCCTCGGCGAGATCAGCTCGACGGGCGGGCGCCGCGCGCTGCGCCAACGCGCCGCTGGAAAAGACGCACCCAAGTGCGAGAGCGACGACCCACTGCGTCCCGCCTACTGCGATTCCGATCCGCATGCCCTGCCCGCCTCCATTTAGTCAGCGCGCACAGGATACGAGCGAGCGGTGGCGGGACGATAGGCCCGTCGGGAGGCGCGTCGGACGATCGCGGTCGCGGGCCGCTCGGCGCGGATGACTCGAAGGGAGGGGTTGGCGCCGGTGGGTGGGGCACCGGCGGGAGAGCAAAAGGCAAGGCGCGGACCGGGCCTCGGCCATTCGTAACTCCATCGATCGCAGGCACTTGTGACACGGGTGCGCGCGTCGTGTGTCCGGTGTTTCCGGCGGCGTGCACCATGGCATCGGCAGAACCGTCGCGCGCCCGCGACAGGAGTCGGCGCCAAGGGAGGGGCCGGACTTCTCTCGCGACGCCGCTCCGTGTACCTTGATTGGCTACCCGGCGCATCCTTACGCACGATGCGCCAACAACTTCCCCTCCCCCCGCTCCGGCAACCAGCGGGGGGCGGCTACGTCCAAAGGGAGGATTGCCAGGACATGCCACGTCCATACGAGGCGGTCTACGTCTTCGACTCCACGCTCGAAGACGCCGCCGTCACCGAGAAGCTCGATCGCTTCCATCAGCTCCTCGGCACGTCCGGCGAGCTGAAGGTCGATCACTGGGGTCGTCGCCAGCTCGCCTACCCCATCGGCCCACGCGAGAACGGCTACTACGTCGTCGCGCGCTTCGATGCCGAGACTGCCGGGATCCCCGAGTACGAGCGCGCGCTGAAGCTCGACCCGGGCGTGATCCGGTACCTGCTGACCATCCACGAGCACGAAGTCGGCGCCCCGCCGATGACCGAGGAAGAGCTCGCGCTCGCGAAGAAGCGGGCCGAGGAAGACGACGAGGACGAGGAGTAGACCATGAGACGCCCAACCAAGGCCTGCCCCTTCTGCGAGAGCCGCGTGCGCTTCGTGGACTACAAGGACGAGCGCACCCTCGGCCGCTTCATCACCGATCACGGCAAGATCCTTCCCAGCCGCCTGAGCGGCGTGTGCGCGCGGCATCAGCGTCAGCTGAGCACCGCGATCAAGCGCGCGCGCTACCTCGCGCTGCTCCCGTACACGCGGGGTCTCCAGGGCTGAGATGAACGACGTCGCGACCCCGGCGCCGTCCGAGCGCGGGTGGGGGAAGCTCCTCCTCGCGCTCGCGGCGTTCCTGCTCATTCCCCCGTACACGCCGCTGCGCGCGCTGCTGCCGGTGGAGGACACGCTCCTCCTCCTGGTGCCGGCGCTCGCCGCGTGCTGTCTGGTCGGGTGGTGGGCCGGGGGACGGCTGCTGCTCGCCGTCACCTGGGTCGGACTGTCGGTGTGGATGCTGATGCAGCCCGCCCAGGAGGGTCCGTTCTACAACCTCGTGCGCGGGTGGAGCCTGCTCCTCGCCGGCTCCTTCGGCCTGATCTGTCTCCTCGGGTCCGGGCGGCCGTTCTTCTCACGCGCGCTCTCCGCCGTCTCGCTGGCGTTGACGCTCGTGCTGCTCATGAGCAGCCGGGGACCGCTCACGCCGTCGCGCGCGCGGCTCGCCGTCCAGGCGGAGTTCGCGCGGCGGAACACCGAGACGCTCGCGATCTTCCGGACCGCGCTCAAGGAGCATCCGGAGGTCGTGAAGTCGATGCCGCAGGTCGCCTCGCTGCCCAACGAGGTCGAGACCCAGCTGCAGGCGATGGCGGAGGCAGGGACGCGATTGTTCCCGTCGATGCTGCTGCTCGAATCGCTCGTCGCGCTGGCGCTCGCGTGGGGCACGTACCATCGGATCTCGCGCACGCGACTCGGCGCACCGCTCGGATTCCTGAAGGACTTCCGCTTCAACGACCAGTTCGTCTGGGGGCTCATCGCGGGGACCACGATCGTCGTCGTGCCCGCGCTCGACTTCCTGGAGACGACCGGTCGCAACCTCCTCGTCTTCTTCGGCGCGCTCTACGCGATTCGCGGCTTCGGCGTGCTCTCCTGGTTCCTCGCGCCGGGAGCGCTCGCAGCCGCGCTGCTCGTGGGATTCGCCATGTTGTGGTGGCCGGTGCTGAACGCGGTCGCCGTGCTCGGGTTCATGCTCCTGGCGCTCGCCGCCTTCGGGCTCGGCCTGGGCGACACCTGGGCGGACTGGCGCAGCCGTGCGCGCCCTACCACGTAATCTGAGGCTCTACTCATGGACATCATTCTCCGTCAGGCGGTCGAGAACCTGGGCAAGCCGGGTGACGTCGTCACGGTCAAGAACGGCTACGCACGCAACTACCTGCTGCCCCGCGGGTTCGCCTACGAGGCGACGCCGGGCAACCTCAAGCGCATCGCGCAGGAGCGCGACCGCCTCGAGGCGGCCGAGAACGATCGGCGCAGCAGCGCCGAGGATCTCGCGAAGCGGCTCGAGGAGGTGCAGCTCACCTTCTCGGCGCGCGTGGGCGAGGAGGGGAAGCTCTTCGGCTCCGTGACGTCGGCGGACATCGCCGAGCAGCTCGGCGCGCAGGGCTTCCACATCGAGAAGCGGCTCATCGATCTCCACGACCCGATCAAGGCGCTCGGCGTCTATCGCGTGCCGGTCAAGCTGCACGCCGATGTGAAGCCCGAGATCCGCGTCTGGGTGATCAAGCAGTAGCGCGACGCGGCGGATGGGAGGGGGCTCCGTCGCGGGGCCCCCTCCGTTCGTTTTCACGTTCGCGCATCGCCCCGCGCACTGCTCTTGCCGGACACGAGCAACAGACCCAGCATCCGAGACCCATGGCCGCCCCCGTTTCACACAACACCCCCACGTCGCTCGAGATCGCGCAGCGCGCCGCGTCGATCCTGTCCGCGCACAAGGCGAACGACATCGTGCTGCTCAGCCTGGAAGGCGTGTCCGACATGACCGACTACTTCCTGATCGCGAGCGGCACATCCGACACGCACGTGCGCTCGCTGGGCAACTCGGTGCTGGAGGACATGAAGCGCGAGAGCGGCCAGATGGCGCACCACGTCGAAGGGCTTTCGCAGGGCCGCTGGGTGCTGCTCGACTACGTCGACGTCGTCGTGCACATCTTCCATCCGACGCTGCGGAACTTCTACCAGATCGAGCGGCTCTGGGCGGACGCCGAGACGGTGCCGCTGCAGCCAGCGCGCTGACACACGGCTCGCGTCCGGTCTCGCGCGGCGCCACTCCGCGCCACACGGACGATGCTCGTCGCCGCCGTACGTCCGCCTATTCCTGTTGGGTCCGGGAGACTAACTTTTGCCCGTGCGTACACCCCTTCTCGCGCTGGCGCTCGTGCTCGCTGCGTGCGGCCCCGCCGATCGCGGGAACGCGGACGCCGCACGCGACAGCTCGCCGGGCGCGAGCGCGATGCGAGGCCCGGACGACCTCGTCCTGCGGATCCCGCGCGCGGGTGGCGAGGCACGGGTGTTCGCGTATCCGCGCCTCGACACCATGGTCTGGAACGGGGCCGATGCACCCGCGCCGGCGCGCGTGCTCGCCTTCGACGAGGAGGGGGGCGTCGTCTCCCTCGTGGACGCGCGCGGTCAGCCGTCGCGTATCGACTTCCGCCAGGGCAGCGCGACGGCCGTCACGAAGACGAAGCTCAGCGGCATCGCCTCGCACGACGGCTCGACGATCTACGGCATCACGGCCGACGGCACCGTTGAGCGCTACGCGACGAGCGGCACGTGGAAATGGAAGCCGCCCGTGGCGGCGCGCGCGGTGTTCCCGCAACCCGACGCCTCCCTCCTCGTGCTCGGCGAGCGCGGTGGCGCCTCGATCGTGTGGAAGCTGCGTCCGCCCAGCACCCGCGTCGTGGACTCGGTCACGCTCCCGCGCGTCGACCGCGCGCTCCGCACGCAGGTCGGCGATCTCCTCTATCTCGCCTCGGAGCGGGAGCTCACCGGGGTGCGGACGCGTAGCATGCAGCGAACCGCGAGCGTCGCGTTCGAGGAGCCCGTCGAGCTTCTCGCGGCGACGCCGAGCGGTGACCGCGTCTTCGTCGTGACCACGACCGGAACGGCCATCGAGGTGGTGGACCGATACCGGGAGCAGGTGAGCGGCTCGATCGATCTCGGCCGACACCCGTCGGATCTCCGCATGGATCCGCTCGGCCGGTACCTGCTCGCGCGGCTGGACGGCGTGGACTCGGCCGCGGTCATCGCGCTCGGCACGAATCGGGTGATCGGCACGGTCTCGACGGGATGGCGCGCCGATCTCCCGTTCGTCGCGCCGGACGGCGGGATCGCGGTCGCGCAGGGACGCGACGTGATCGTCTTCGACGGCACGACGCTGCGGCAGCGCACGCGGG
>DASTSX010000004.1:0-10385 GCA_035760455.1 Gemmatimonadaceae bacterium
ACCATCGAGTTCAGCCAGGTGCCGATCAAGCCCATGTCGTGATAGAGTGGCAGCCAGCTCACGGCGGCATCGGTCGGGCGCATGTCGATCGCTCGCGCGATGGCGCGGATGTTCGCCAGCAGGTTGCCGTGCGTGAGCAGCACGCCCTTGGGGTCGCCCGTGCTCCCCGAGGTGTACTGGATGAGCGCGGGATCGCCTGCGGCGATCGGCCGTGACTCAGCGATCGGCGGGCGACGGAGCCGGTCCGCCGTCACGATGCGTTTCAGCGCGGGCGCGTCGGTGCGCAGCAGATGCGCGACGGGGAGGGCTTGCTCCATCGACACGAGCACGCGCGCGCCGGCATTCGCGAGGATGCGGGCCTGGCGCTGCAGGTACTCCTCCATGCGGTCGAGCCGCGCCGGCGGGTAGAGCGGAACGGCCACGGCGCCGGCGGCGAGCACGCCCATGAAGCTCTCGAGGTAGTCGAGACCCGTGGGAAGCATGATCGCCACGGGCTCTCGCTCGGCGACTCCTTCGGCCACGAGGCCGGCGGCGATCTGGGTCGCACCGTCGCACAGCTCGCCGTAGGTCACGTGCCGAGCGTCGGCACCCTCCTGCAGCAGCACGTGGACGCGCGTCGGCTCGGCGGCAGCGCGACGCTGCAGGGCATCCACGATGGAGGTGGCATCGTCGATCGACAGCGCGGTGGGAGCACGCATCTCCGCGACCGCGGCGACGACGGCTCCGCCGCGCGGGGGCGCCGCCGCCAGCGCCCGCGCGATCTGCCGCGCCGTGTCGTAGCCGAGGAACTCGTCCCCGAACGCTCTGCCCGTGGCCGTCTCGAGGCGTGTGAGCAACTCGACGCGCTCCAGGCTGCCGAGGCCGACCTCACGCTCGAGCGATGCGTCGAGGCTCACCGTGCCAGCGGCTCGATCGCCCCCGACCTCGACAGCCAGGGCGCGCACGACGGCGAGGACCTTCTCCTCGTCAGCGCGCTCGAGCGGCCGCTCAGGTGCGAGCGGGTGGTCGATGGAGATGGTCATCGCGACGCGCCCCCCTTGCTGCCGCCTCTAAAGGTGCTGCGGCCCCTCCGCATGCTTCGCGTCGGCGTGTTTCGTCTTCGACTTCATTCCCCTCGAGTCCACCGTGGTCCGGCCGGTGCCTCCGGCGCGCCGAGTCGTGTTGGCGTGGCGAGCCAGGCCCGCAAGGATCGCTCCGAATGTCGAGCCTCCTCGCGAACGAGATGAGCTCGGGGACGGCGCGACTCGGGCTGCGCCCGACTCAGACACTCCCTCGAGGGAACAGGCTCGAGCGCCAGGGCATTGGTCCGACGGCGACGTCCGGTCTCGGGCTACCGGAGGTCCAGGGACCCTTCCCAGCGGGTCCGCCATGGCGTCAATTCACGCGAGTGCCGAGTTCGCCGCGGCGGCCGACGCCGGTTCGGTTGTCGCCGACCGTGGCGCGCAGTGGTGAAGCGACGAAAGCAGTTGGAGCCGGGTCTCCTTTCCCGGAACACCCCCGCCAGACGGGCGGAGCAGTAAGTTGAGTTGTAGTTCCAGTTGTCTCAGCGGATGGCTTCGCTCGCGCTGCGGGTCGGGGATGCGGTGACCTTCCTGGCCAAGCTCAACGACGCTCGCGTGAACGCGAAGACGTACTCCGACGCCCCCCTGCCACCGCCGGCGCTCGCGCCCATTCCGGTCACGGATTTGCCGGTAGACGACGTCGGCAAGCAGAACCTGTTGTTCAGGAAGCGCGCGTTCAATCTCTACCTGACGGCGCACCGGCTGGGCGACCTGCGCCGCCTCATCCGACAGTGCGGTCGCAGCGCGTCGACCGTGTTCCCGACGGGGGCCTACAATCCGCTCGGCGCCGCGGCCGGCAACGTCTACGGGCCCGATGTGAATCTCCCGATCCCATTCGAGGAGACCAACAACCCGCAGTACAAGGCCTGCATCGACCGCAACGCATAGCGGAACGCTTCGGCGAGTCATCCCGCGCCGCACCCCCGGCTTCCAGCCACGGTGTGCGGCGCGGCGCCGGAGCACTCGCACAGAGCTTCGCAGCCGAACTGCGTGGTGGTGCCGCTCGCCACGGCGGCCCCCGCCTGACCCCTGCCGGCGCGCCAGGCGTTCGTCCGCCTCCGTCCACTCAACCGCCCGCGCCTCAGCGTCGCCCAGGGTGTGAGTCCGACGGTCCGCGCGCACGTCGCGCTGCCGCCGGCGGCAGGCCAGTGGCTGTGCTCGCTACCCGCGTATCCTCCGCCGGGGCGATTCGTCCCGGATACGTCGCTAGCCGAAAGATGAAGTCGGTTCGGGCCGATCCACCTCACGGTGTCACACATGAATCACGCGGGCGAGAGATACGCGCAGCAGATCGAGGCGGCGCGACTGGCAGTCGGCCGAGGCGATCGGTCGGCCGCCGTCGCGGCATTGACCGCCGCCATCGAGACGACACGTGGCCAGCCGGCACTCCACCAGGAGCACACGGCGGCGCTCGTCCGCCTCGGCAGCCTCCAGCAGGAGCTCGGGCGACCGGCTGAAGCCGAGTGCCTGCTCACCGAAGCGATCCTCCTCGGCGAGCAGAGGCTGGGCGCCGACCATCCGTCGCTCGCCGTCGCGCTCAACGAGTTGAGCCGCCTCCACATCCGCCAGTCGGAGTACGCGCGCGCGGAAACGGTGCTCAAGCGCCTGCTGGTCATGGCTCGCGCCAAGGGCGACCGGCATCCCGACGTCGCGACCGCCCTCGCGGGGCTCGCCCTCGCGAAGCGCGGGCTGGGCGAGAACGCGGCGGCAGAGGTGTTGTACCGGCACGCGCTGAAGCTTCGCGAGGAAGTGCTCGCGCCGGATCACATGGCCATCGTCGTCACGCTCGAGCAGCTCTCCGAGACGTGCGCGACTCGCGGCAACCTCGCCGAGGCGCTCGTGCTGCTGCATCGCGCATTGATCAAGCGCGAGCGTGCCCTCGGCGTCGAGCATGCGACGACGCGAGCGCTGCGTGCACGCATGACGGATCTCGAGCGTCGCGTCCTGAAGTCGAGCGCGAGAGGGGCCGGCCGATTCACCCCTCCCGCACCGGCGACCGGGATGGCCCCGACTCCGCCCGCGCCGTCGCTACGCGGCGGCCTGCCGACGACCGGTCCGATCCCGCCGGCGCGGGCGACGACCGACCGGCGTACGACACCGATCCGGTCGCGATCCGTGACGCCGACCGGGGCGCAGCCGACTCGATCGAACGAGCTGGTGTTCCTCTACCAGCCCGAGGCCCCCGCGCGGCCCGCGCGTCCGACGCGCGAGCGAGTGTCCACGCCGGCTCGCGCCGTCGCCGCGGTGGCGCCGATCGCCGACGCGGTCGCGCCGACGACCCCGTCACCGGGTGTCGGCCTCTCGCGAATCACGGCTCCGACGCCGGCTGTCTTCGTCGCGCCACTGCCGGCGGCCGCGACCAGCCCCGTCCCTGCCATCGCCGATGCGCCGGTGATCGAGCCGTCCGATCGCGACCTCTCGACGCTGTGGGCGTCGATGAAGCGCACCGTCAGCTACGCATCCGCCGGCGCGGCCGTGGTCGCGCTCGCGATCGCCGGCTCCAACATCGACGCGTCGAGCGGGAGCGAGAGCGAGCACGTCGCCAGCGTGAGCGTCGGCGCCGAATCGCGCATGGCGCTCACCGCGCCGCTGCCGGCCGAGAAGTCGAACGCGACGACCGGTGCGTCGGCATCCGAGCGGACATCGGGAGCATCTCCCACCGCGCCGAGCCCGACCTCGACGGAGCCGACGCGGGTGAGCGACGGGCCTGCCGCCCCGCCGAGCGTCACGGTCAAGGTGCCGAACCTCCGCCGGCTCGTCGTTCCGAAGGTCGCGATGCCGAGCCTGGACTCGATGATGCGGACGGCCGCGAAGGTCGCGGGCGACGTCATCTCGGAGCCGATCACGGCGGGAGGCAGTCTCCTCGCGTCGGCTCCCAACGATGACGCGAAGCTCATCGCTCCCGTGCTCATCGGCCCCGCTCCGATCCCGCATTTTCCCGACGAGCTGCGCGCGCAGCGGCTCGAGGGCGAGGTCGTCGTGCAGTTTCGCGTCAACGAGCAGGGGCGCGTCGACGCGTCGAGCATGAGGGTCATGCAATCGGGACACGAGCTGTTCACCGCGGCCGTGCGCAACGCGCTGCCGAAGTTCCGTTTCGAGCCGGCGCGCTCGGCCGCACCGGCGTCGAAGCCGCAGGCGGCGTGGGTGCAGTACCGGGCAGAGTTCACGGCGCGGAAGTAGCGCGCGGTCACGACGATCGGTTGCAGCCGCGCAGTCTCCCTCGACGTGGGTGCACTTTGCCGCGCCATGGGTAATCACGCACCCACCGTCGCCGTCGCGGTGGCGATCGCCCTCGCCGGCGCGGTTGCCTGCTCCCGGCCGGACCGCACGGTTCCGCCGCGGGATTCGAGCGTCGCCCACCCGGGCGCGACCGCGCGCGCGTCGGCACTGCCCGCATTCGAGACCGACACCATCGTCGACGGGTACGGTGCGCTCGACACGCTGCGCCTCGACAGCCTGCGCGTCGAGATGGCGCGGCTGGAGCAAGAGCTACGACGCGCACCGGAAGGCGAGCATCCGCCGCTTCTGCTCGAGCTGGGCCGCGCCAAGCGGCTCTACATCGCGCCGCTCGACGGCCCGCACGCGCACTATGCTCGGACGCGGCCCGACGAATACGTCTACGACGAGATCGGCGGACGCTTCGTCTATCACGGCAAGCACCTCCGCCACCTGCTGGAGCGGTTTCCGGACCATCCGCTCGCGGACGACGCAGCCTGGCAGCTCACCCTCCTCCCGTCCGCCGGCGAATGCGAGGGGTTCGTCGTCTGCTACGTCGAGTACCGCTGGCGGAGGGTGCGCGACTTCCTCGGCGCGCATCCCGCGTCGCCGTACGCTCCTCGTGCCCTCGACCGCGCCATCGCGGCGTTCGACGAACACCTGACGAGCGTCACCGACCTCACCCGATCGAGCGAGTTCTACGACGCCGGCGACCTGCCGCCGCTCGTCGCCGAGTTCGACTCCGTGACGGCCGGACTGCCGGCGCCGCTGCGCGAACGTGCCGCCGCGTTCAGCTCGCGGCTTCGACGCCGAATGGCGCCTCGGTAGCTCGCTCGAGCACGACGCCGTCGCGATGTCACGGCGGCACAACGCCAGTCGTCTCTGACGACGAACGCGATCGCAACCCGACCCAGCCTCGAGCCGATCGGCGATCATGTCGCCCACGCACGTGCCCACACCAGCGAGGATACCCTGACGCACTCCATCCCCCGCTTCGCCCTCGTCGCGCTGATCGCGATCGCCTGCCGCTCCGGGAGCGACGCGAATCCGTCGGCCGACAGTGACGTCGCCGCCAAGGCGGACGGAGCGAGCGCGCCGGTGCGCGACGCCTGCTCGCTCATCACGAAGGCCGAAGCCGACGCGATCGTCGGCGCTTCGTTCTCGGTGCAGCCGCGGTCGATCTCCGGCGACCGCTCGGCGTGCGACTACGGGCCGAGCGCCGGTCCCGCCGGCCCGACGTACCAGGGCTTCTCCGTCGAGGTCTCCTGGAAGGGCGGCAAGGACGCAATGGAGGTCGGGCGTAGCGCCGCCGGCATCGCGACCGACGCCGCCGGCGGCAAGAGCGACGACGTCGCCAGCGGTGTGATGGGGCTGCAGCGGCTCGATGGCGTCGGCGACGAGGCGTACTTCAGCGGCCGGACGATGTCGTACGTGCGCAAGGGCGACGTGCTGCTGCAGTTCCAGCTCGGTGGCCTCGACAAGCCGACGCCCGAGCACCTGCGAGCGCTCGCACAGGCCGCACTGGCTCGCATCTCCGGCTGAGCGGGCGCGGCCCGGGAGACGCAGCCGATGAACGTGACGCGACGCACCGACGCCGAGCTCGAGCTGCACGAGTCGCCGGCGCTGGCATGGCTGATCGTCGGAGTGTTCGGCATCGGCGGGACGTGGGTGCTCGTGCGAGAGGGCGCGCTCCTGATCGCGGCGGGGTTCGCTCTGGTCGTCGTGGTGCTCGCGCTGGCATTCGCAGTCACCACGACGTGTCGCTTCGACCGCGTCGTCGGCGAGCTCACATGCGAGCGGCGGAGGATCCTCGGGAAGACGCGCATGCGTCATCCGCTCGCCGCGATCGTGGGCGCTCGCACGGAGCGCAGCGGGGCGCGCCAGTCGCAGGCGTACCGTGTCGTGCTCGAGCTGTCCACGGGCATCACCGTCCCGCTCACGGCGCACTTCACGAGCGGCCGGAGTCGGCACGAGCACGTGGCCCGCGTCGTCCGGGAATTCCTCGGTCTCCCGGAGCCGGTGGACGTGCCGATCCCCGGGTTCGGAGATCTCTTCCGCATGGCGTTCGATTCGAGCGCCGCTCAGGGCGTCGCGAGCCTGTACGCGCACGCGATCGCGCAGCACGAAGCGGACGTGCGCCGAGCACCGGACAGCATCGAAGCGCGGCGGCAGCTCGCGACGGCGCTCGCGTTGAGCAACCGGCCGGCGGAGGCACGAGTGCACTTCGCGCACGCGCGCGACGTCGCGAGCCGACAGGGGAACGACCAGATCGCGCAGGAGCTCGACGAGGCGATCCGCCGGCTCGACATGGCGACGACGTCGCAGCGCTGACCGCCGCGCCGGCGCTCGCCCTTACTTTCGCGCCAGCGGTTCGTCTGCTTGCTGCGCGCCCCCCTCGATCCAGGTCTCCGGAGGTACTCGACCATGCTGTCGTCGCGCTTCATCGGCACACCGCTCCTGCTCGTCGTCGGCCTGACGACGTCCGCCGCCGTCTCCTCCCCATTCGATGCCGCGCTCCCGCGCGCTTCATCGCGGCGCCTCGCCATCCCGACGCTGCAGTCGGTCGAACCCTTCCGGCTCGTCGTCGGTCCGGGCGCGCAAGCGATCACCGTCAGCGGGACGGATTTCGAGAACAGCGGGCACCCGAACCGCGACGAGTACATGCACTGGCAGATCCGGCGTGACGACGGCGGGTGGGAGCGCTGTGGCCGGCAGATCCTCAACGCCACGGCGACGTGCCGTACCACGGGGTGGTCGAACAACTCCGAGACGATCGAGATCGGTGGCGCATACACGGCGCGCCCGGGCTACATCGAGCTGCGCGTCTTCCAGGGGCTCGCGCTCGAGGGGGAGACCAATCCGCGCAACGCGCCGAACCCTACCGACTGGTCCAACGTGCTCCGCGTGCCGGTCGTCGTGCCCGGCGCCGCGCCGGTGATCACCTCGCTCTCGCCGACGAGCTTTCCGCTCTCGGGCGACGCCGCCGCGTACCGACTCGTCGTCAACGCCAGCGGCCTCGATCCGTCGGCCGTCGTCGTCTTCCGCGGCGACGTGGTCGTCGCGCCGGAAGGGATGTCCGGTGGAACGGTCCAGGTGACCGTGCCGGAGCAGTATCGCCGCACCACGCCGGGCGAGCTCCCGCTCACGGTCCGGACGGACGCGGGCGGCCACTCGGCGCAGAAGTACATTCGCTTCGCCGCGCAACAGGGCACGGTACTCGCGGGCAGCCCGATCGGCAGAGCGGCTGCGGGGGTCCGCGGCATCGGGGCCGGCATGGGCGCAGGTGCCGGTGCGGGTGTAGGGACCGTCGCAGGTCGCCGCTCCGAGACGTGCGTGTCGGGCTTCGTGTGGCGCGAGGCGACGCCGCAGGATCACGCGTGCGTGACGCCGGACGCGCGCAGCCGGGCCGCGCGGCAGAACGCGGAGGCGGCGAGCCGTCGGGTCGCCAATCCTCCGCCGAACGCTGCCGCGCCGTGCCTGTCCGGCTACGTCTGGCGCGAGGCGGTCGCGGGCGACGTCGTCTGCGTCACGCCGGCGGAACGCACCCAGACCGCCGACGACAGCCGACTCGCGCCGTCGCGCGTGGCGCCCTGACGAATCGGCGGCAGCGCGCTCGTCGATGACCACCGGGTGGCCGGTGCGTGCTCGCGAATGCCGGTCGTGTGTGTCGGTCCTCCTTCCTGCGTCGGCGCCGAAATGAGGGGCACCGACGCAGGAGTTACTTCGTCAGCGCGAGCGGGGTGCCCGCCACGTTCGTGATTTCGCGAAGCGAGAGCTGGATCGTTCCGAACGGCAGCTTCGCCGTCATCTGGACCATCAGGCGCCGGTCGTCGTCGGTCAGCCAGATCTCGGCCCGCCCGTTCTCGGAGAACATCCCCGAGCTCTTGATCATCGGACGGATCACGATCGTCTCAAACGTCCCCGCGGGCACCTGGATCCGCTCGCGCCGCACCACCTCCAGCTGCACCGGATTGCGATCGGGTCGGAAGTAGCGATCGAGCGAGTAGCGATCGCCGACGTTCAGCGGCAGCGTGCGCAGGAAGTACAGCAGCGCGCCCTCGTCCAGCGGCTGGTCGACCGTCGGCTCCTCCTGCGCATGCTCGCCACGCTCGAGCATCGTCCCGCGCTCCGGGAAGAGCTCGATGTGGCGCTCGCGATGGTACTGCCCCTCGTGCGTCTGCTGGGCGAATCGCAGCGAGGTGAAGCTCTCCGTGTCGATCCAGCTCTCGAGCCGGTCGTCGACGCGAAAGAAGGGGATGCCGCCGCGGACGCTGAACACGGTGTGCCAGGCCTCGCGACCGCGCACGTCGGTCGTGCCGCGAACCTCCATCGATCCACGGCCCACGCGGAGCTTCCCGAACTTCACGTCGTAGTCCAGACGTTCGCCGACGTTCAGCGTCGTCCGCCGCTTTGGCGTCTCCGTGATCGCCACGAAGCGATCGATCTGCTGAGCGCGGACGGGCGGCACGATCATCACGCCCGCGACGAGCACGCAGATGGCGACTTGGACAGCGACCGTTCGAGACATGGCTCCACCTGAGTAGGAAGGGGTGCGCCCAATCTCGTGGTGCTCAGGGTGGCGTACGATCAGCCGATGTACGTAGGCGGGTCTCGAGTTATACGTAGGCGGGACAGCGCCTTTCCGCAGACACCTCCCTCCTTTCCGCCCGGAAGAGAGAAATGCAGCGACCTCTGGGGCCGCTGCATTCTCCAGTCAGAATGTCCGAGCAGAGGGGTCGGGCGCCCGCTCAGGCCACGGGATCGGCTGGTGCGGCCGCAGCCGCGGGCCGCGACCAGCGCGGCCGGAACGTCTGAGGGCGCGCGCGCTCGGCCAGGAGATGCGCGTAGTGCGCCACGATGCGGGGCCGCAGGTTCTGCGGCGTGTCGGTCGCCTCCGTCCGGAACGCGGCATACCGCTGCTTTTCCCCCGTGATCTCGAGCCACCACCACGTGGTGCCGGGCGTGGCCGGCGACGACGCGCTGCGGCAGGTGAGCGTCCGGCCGTCGTCTTCGAATTGCAGGAAGTCCATCGTCACTCCTCAGGGGGGATTCGGAGGCGTCGGTCGCGTCGACCAACAAAAAAGGCCCGGACGTTGCCGGACCTGTCGGCTCGTTTCATCGAAGCGGATTTCGCCGCGATTCCAACCGCGCGTCGTGCTTCGATGTCACTCTGGCCTCGTACTGAAGATAGCCGGCGGTCCGCGTGCCGACAACGCACTCGAGGGCGATTCGAGCCGATCAAGCGCTCTGGTCTGCACCGAGCGGGCACCGTACGTTGGCGGAATCGGAGGGAGTAGGACGCGAACGAGAGCACCACGAGCGGAGACCTCGCCATGGCCATGACCGCACGCGCACTGTCAGTCGCCGCTACGATGCTGGCGCTGCTCGGAGCCAGAGGGACGCTCCTGGCGCAGAGCGCTGACATCGACGAGGTCAAGCGCGTGATTCGCGCCGAAACGGAGACGTACTATCGGCGCGACGCGGAAGGGTGGAAGCGGACCTGGGTCCAGGATTCGACGGCGATACGAACCTTCATCACGAGCGGATCGTACAGCGTGGCACTCGGCTGGGAGAAGTTCGGGCCGGGCACCGCGGAATCCCTCAGGCGGGACCCGACGCCCCAGCCTGCACGGGTCGACTGGAGCAACTTCGTCGCACGGATCGACGGCGCGCTGGCCTGGGCCGAGTATGACGAGCGCACCACCACGCCGACCGACAGCGTGCCGCTCGTCGCGCGGCAGCAGCGTGCCCTGGTGAAGCGGGACGGCGAGTGGAGAATCCTCTCCGCCGGCAGCTTCGTCGGGAGCAGCTACGGCGCTTCACCCATCGCGATCGAATCCAGGCTCGATCGCATCGGCTCCGACCTGACCGCGGCGAAGAAGCATGGCGACGCGATCGGCGTGCTGGAGCTGAACGCGCGGCTCTTTCCTCGCGCCTCGTCCGCGCATCGGCGATTGGGCGAGGCGTACGCCGCGGCGGGCGACACCGCGCGGGCGATGCAGAGCCATGCGCGGTCCCTCGCGATCGATCCGAAGAACGAGGCGAGCAAGGCCGCGCTGGCGGCGCTGCGCGCGAAGAAGACGCCCTGACGCTCGCGATGCTCGCCGC
>DASTSX010000005.1:0-2605 GCA_035760455.1 Gemmatimonadaceae bacterium
GGCGCTGCACCGGCAGATGCACTGGGTCTACGCCGGCTACGTGGTGCTGTCGATCGTCGCGTTCGCGGCGATCAGCGTGCGGCACGCGACCGAGCTCGCCGCCGGCAGCGGCCTGGCCCGGGCGGTCTGCGGCTACATCGCCGTGTTCTGGGGCGTCCGCCTCGGGCTGCAAGGCGTCTTCGACTTCGGCCCTTACGCGACACGCTGGTGGCAGCGCGCCGGTCTGTTCGCGCTCACGGCGTTGTTCGCGCTGCTGACCGTCGTCTACGCGTTCGCCGCGCTCCGCCAGGCCGGGGAGCCCGAGTTGACACCGGCGCCGCGCCAGGTTCACAATTTGTGAAGATATGGCGCGACACCTCCTCACCGACTTCGAGCTGATGCTGGTGGTCGCGATCCTCCGCATCGGCGACGACGCCTACGGCGTCCAGATCGCCCGCGAAATCGAGGAGACCAGCGGGCGCAAGGTGCTCCTCGGCGCTGCCTACGCGGCCCTCGATCGCCTCGAACGCAACCGGCTCGTCAGCTCCAGCGTCGGCGCGCCCACCGCCGAGCGCGGCGGCCGGGCCCGGCGGTTCTTCCGGGTGACGCCGTGCGGCATCCGCGCGGCGCAGGACACGCAACAGGCACTCGTCGCCCTGTGGCGCGGCGTGCCGCAGCTGAAGGAGACGCGGACATGAGCGATCGATCCGTTCCCCGCGCGCTCGCCTGGCTCGAGCGCATCCTTCCCGACGACGGCCCGCTCGTCGGCGATCTCCTCGAGGAGTTCGAGCGACGGCAATCCTACGCCTGGCTGTGGTGGCAAGTCCTCGGCGCCATGGCGACCCGCGCATTCGGCGCGCCTGGTGACATTCGCCCCCTACGCCTCGTGGACGACCAGCCGGTCGAGGCGATGGTCCGGACACACCGGTGGCGCGCCCGCTGCCGCCCGGTGAACCTGAGCGCGAGCCCCATTTCGGACGTCGGCGGCATCGGCCTGCTGCTGCTGACCGCCCACCTATCGGTCACGGTCCCCGGTGCGTGGGTCGCCCTGCTGGTCGCCATGATCGCCGGTGTCGGCCTCGGCGCCGTCCTCGTCCTGCTTGGCTCGAGGAGCACGCCACCACGATCGATACAGGCGCACATGCGGGCCGGCTGAGACCGCGCGGAGGCTGGGCATGCGATACGCCTGGGCGGCGCTGTTCACTGTCGCCGTTGCCGCCGGCATCGCCGCGGCGCCGCAGGATCCGCCCGCGTCCGCGACGCCGGTGCCCGCGGTCGACGGGATACTCGACGCGTTCGCGACGCATCGAATCGTGGCGCTGCCTGACGCGCACGGCCGCGAGCGACTCCACGCGTTCCTCCTCGCCCTCATACGCGATCCTCGCTTCGTCCGCACGGTGGACGACGTGCTCGTCGAGTTCGGCAACTCGCGATACCAGGAGATCGCCGATCGATGGGTCCGTGGCGAGGCCGTCCCGGAGGCGTCGCTCCGGCTCGTGTGGCGCAACCACACGCAGCCGAGTCTCTCCGCGGACTTCGACCATTACCCCGCCGTGCTCGCGGCGGTCCGCGCCATCAACAGCGCGGCCCCCGGTGGGCGCCGGCTGCGCGTGCTCCTCGGCGACCCGCCCATCGACTGGGACGAGGTGCGCAATCGGGAGGATCACGCCCGGTGGATCGCCATGCGCGACGCGCACCCGGCGGCACTGCTGCAGACGGAGGTGATTGCCAAGGGACGACGCGCGCTCGTGGTGTACGGGACAGGGCACCTGCAGCGGCGCAACGTCATGGCGAACTTCGAGATGGAAGACTGGAGGGCCCAGACGATCGTCAGCCTCATCGAGCGCGCCGGCCCGACGCGGATCTTCAGCGTAGCAAACGCGCCCGCGGCGCACGCCGCCGGCTGGACGCCGCCCGCGTTGGCGCGACTCGCCGGCACCGCCCTCGGCCGGATCGACGCCTCGGAGATCTTCGGCGGGTGGGGCCGGTTCGGCGTCCGGGCCGAAGCCATCGTCCCGATCGATCCCCAGCACTGGCGCACGCTCAGGGCCGAGGAGCAGTTCGACGCGGTGCTCTACCTTGGACAGAGCGACCACCCTCGCCGCGAACCGGCGTCGCGAGCCCTCTGCGACGAACCGGGTTATGTGGCGATGCGCCTGAAGCGCATCGCGATTGCCGGCTTGCCGCCTCCGGAAACGGAGCGCGTGCGCCGGCTCTGCGCGGGCGGCCCACCCTGATGCGCGTGTCGGCGGCATTCGATCGACTATCCTTCGTCGACGAATGCTCTTGACCCTCCGCACGACCCACCGGCCGGCAACCGATCTCGGGTTCCTCCTTCACAAGCACCCGGACCACGTCCACACCCGCGAATTCCCGTTCGGGAGCGCGTCCGTCTTCTTTCCCGAGGCCGGCGAGGAGGCCTGTACCGCGGCGCTGTTGCTCGACGTCGATCCGGTGGCGATGGTGCGGGGCCGGGGCGGCCGGGCGGGAGCCGAGGACCAGTACGTCAACGACCGCCCCTACGTCGCCTCGTCGCACCTGTCCGTCGTCCTCGCCCGCTGGTTCAACGCCGCCCTCGGCGGCCGCTGCGAGCGCCGCCCCGATCTCGAGGCGCTCGAGCTTCCCC
>DASTSX010000006.1:0-18942 GCA_035760455.1 Gemmatimonadaceae bacterium
CCGTCGACCACGCAGCGGCAGGGGACCTACAGCGCGTCGATCGGGGTGCTGCTCGTCGTCAACTGATCGCTGATGCCCATGCGCGAGCGCCGGCCCGAGCCCATCGTGCATCACGACGGCCGCATCGGGTGCGTGGCGCGCGGCGCGGGCATCTCGCGAATCACCCGCCTGCTCGCGGCGGTCGCGCTCTCCGCCGCGTGTGCCTCACCACTCCGGGCGCAGCATCGTGTGCCGGCCGGGTGGGAAGAGGGTCTGTTCGACGTCGTGACGACGGGGCTGCCGCAGCGCTCCGTGGCGGTGCTCGTGACGCCGCGGGGCAAGTTCCTCCTGCCGGTGCAGCCGATCCTCGATCCGCTCGCGGTACCGTACCGCGTCGCGGCCGACACGGGAGTGCTGCGTGTGGCGCGCCCCGCGGGGGTGGGAACGGCGAGCCTGTGGTGGCTCGGCGCGAAGCAGCTCGAGGTGACGAGCATCGCCCCCCTCGACTCCGACGACGTCTACGTCGACGGAACGCGTGTGTTCGTCGCCGCGAACCGGATGGCGGAGCTGCTCGAGGGCACGATCGACGTCGACGTCGGGACATTGTCGGTCGAGATCGCGCGCGCGGGTGGGTTCCCGGCGCAGATCAAGTTCGATGCGCGGCAACGGCGCCGAGACGAGGCGATGCTCGCCGCGTCCGAGGGCGAGGGCGGCGAGCCGTCCGGTGTGCCGTTTCGCGCGCGCACCGGTGCCGGCGTCATCGAATGGGCGGCCGGCGGACCACTTCACCGTACCAACGCGCCCTCGACCGTGGACCTCCGCGGCGGCATGGGCCTGATGGGCGGCATGCTGCAGCTGCACGGGATGCTCCTCGCCGGCTCGTCGGACGGCCCGAGCGTGCAGAATCGCGAGATCACCTACCGCCGCGTCTTTCCCGGCCGCCGATGGCTGCAGCAGGTGCAGGTCGGCAACGTGTTGGGGGAGGGCGCCGAAGCGCGTCCGATGCGCGGCCTCACGCTGACCAACGCGCCATTCGTGCGCGGCCTGGCCTTCGACGACGTGGCGTTCTCGCGTCCGCTGCCGCCGGGCTGGGAGTACGAGGTGTACGAAGGAGGCCGGCTAGTCGGCTTCGCCGACGACAGCCGCGCGGCGCCGCTGAGCGTTCCCGTGCGCTACGGCACGACGCCGCTCCGCGTGAAGCTGTATGGGCCGGCGGGTGAGGTCGTCGAGTCGACCGTGTCGTACGTGATCCCGATCGAGCAGCTCCGCGCCGGCGAGTGGCAGTACGCGGCGGGCGGCGGCCGGTGCATTCAGCAGTGCTCCGCGCTCTGGTACGCCGACCTGCGCCACGGCATCACACGCGCGCTCACGCTCCAGGGCGGCGTCGACGCGCAGCGCGACAGCGGCTGGCGTGCGCTCCGACCCTATGGAGCGGTGAGCTATCTCCCCGCGCCCGGATGGACGGCGAGCGTGCAGGCGCGCCGCGCCTCGTACGTGCGAGGCGGAGTGCAGAGCTACACCGACGGCCACGTCGACGGCGGCATCACGGCGGGACTGAATCTGCCGGGCGAAGGCGGCGTCGCCATCAGCACGGACGCCGACGCGATGTGGTTCGCCCAGTCGTCGCTGCGCATTCGCGGGCTGTTGCCGTCTCTGACACAGCGCGCATTCATGCTGTCGTCGCGCGTCGAGGCGCCGCAGCATGGCGGCGTCTCGCGCTGGGACGTCGCGGCCACGGTCCCGATCCGCGTCGGTCTGCTGGAAGTCGGGATGCAGTCCGATCCCTTCGCGTTGGCGCGCGGGGCGGCGCCGTCGGCGCCGCTCGTGCGCCTCGCGCCCACGATCGCGATGAGCGACGGCCTCTTTCGCCGACTGGCGTACCCGGTGGTGCGTCTCGAGGCCGGGATCCAGCGCGGCGCGCTCGTGCAGTGGGAGACGGCCGTCTCGCTGCAGCCCGGGCGCGGTTTCCTCAGCGTGGCGCTGCGTCATGCGCCCGGACTCGGCCGCACGCAGCTCACCGTCGGTGGCTCCTATGCGTTGGGGTTGGGGCGCGTGATCGGACGGCTGATGCGCCACGGCGATCAGCTCGACGGCGGCTACTCCGCCAGTGGCGCCGTGGCGTTCGGCTCGGTGCGGACTGCGACACCGCTCGAGTACGGCGGGCTCGGACTGTCGGGGATCGAGGGGCACGTGTTCCGCGATCTCGACGGCGACGGCCGGCTGGGCGGCGACGACGAGCCCGTGACCAACGCGGTCGTGCGCGTCGGCGGCCTCGTCACGCGCACGGACGCGCGCGGGCGTTACTCGATGTGGAACGTGTTGCCGTATCAGGCCGTCGACGTGCGCATCGACACTCTGTCGCTGGAGGACCCGGGCTGGGTGCCCGCGCTGCCGACGCGAACGTTGCGGCCGTCGCCCCAGCAGTACACGCAGATCGAGTTCGGGCTCGTCCGCACGCGCGAGCTGACCGGGGTGCTCGTGCCGGGCGTCAAGCTGGCCACCACCGCCGGCGTCGGCCTCGAGCTGCGCGACGTCGAGGGCGGCTCGACGTACACGGCGCGCACGTTCAGCGACGGCGCATTCTACTTCAGCCGTGTGCGGCCAGGTCGTTATCGGCTGACGCTCGCGCGGTCGTCGGCCACCGCGCTCGGCATCACGTCGCCGCCGCAGGTCGACGTGGTGATCGCCGGCGATTCCGACGCCGTCGTCGAGCTTCCCGCGATCACGCTCGAGCGCGACGATCGACCTCCCGCGCCCTGAGCGTGATCAGGTGCCGGCCACGGCGAGGTATTCGATCCTGAGCTGGACGTCGCGGGCCCCGGCCGATGCCGCGGCTCGACCGACGTCGATGCGATGGCTGATGCGAGCGCCGCCACGAAGCGCGTCCTCGGCGCCGACGGCACTCCCGCGCGGGACGACCGCCGACTGACCCGCGGCGGTCGCGCCCGCGGAGCTCGTGACGCGCGTCATGACGAGCTGCGACGTGGGCCCGGTTGTCGGCGCCGTGGTCTCGACGGTCGCGATGCCGTCGCGCCCGATGCGCAGGGACGTCACCTCGACCGCCTGCGTCGCCACGGGTTCCAGCACCGTCAGCGAGACCGCGATCGCGCCGCCGACCCGCTGCCCCAGTGCGCGCTCCGGCTGGAGCGCCAGCAGCGCCGCCGCGAGCAGGGTCGCGAGCGCGAGCGTGGTCTGGCGAGTCAGCGACGGCGAGCGATGCGGCATGCGTCTCCAGGTGAGCGTCCCCTCGGATCCCCCGAGGCGCTACGGCCTCGCTCAGGAGTCTCGCCGAGGCTGTCTCGGAGCTGTACGGTTGCGACATCATGTCCCAGTCGAAGCGCGCGAGGCGCGCCAGAGGCACTCGCGAGACTGAGTTCGCTGGGTGATTCCCGTTGACAGCGCATGAGCGGCGTGCGATACCCGGTATCCATCGCCCGATCAGGAGCCGTCATGTTCGTTTCGCGAGTCGTCCGAGCCGCGTGCACCGCGTCGTTGGCCCTCACCGTGACCGCCCAGGCGCAGGAGCCACGCCGCGAGTCGATCCCGCTGCCGGAGCACCCGCGCCCCGACTTCGAGCGCGCGGAGTGGATCAACTTGAACGGCCGGTGGGAGTTCGCGTTCGACCGCGCCGACCAGGGTGAGCAGGGAGGCTGGAGCAATGGCCGGCTGCCCGCGCCGCGTCCGATCGTGGTGCCGTTCCCGTGGGGCGCGCCGCTCTCCGAGGTTCCCGACAGCGCGGAGATCGGGTGGTATGCGCGCACGATCACGATTCCGGAGGCCTGGCGCGGCCGCCGCGTGTTCCTCGTCATCGGTGCGTCGGATTGGCGCACGAGCGTATGGCTGGACGGCGCGAAGGTCGGCGAGCATCAGGGCGGTTATGTCCCCTTCTCGGTCGAGCTGACCTCCGGGGCGCGTCACGGCACTCCGCAGCGCATCGCGGTTCGCGTCGACGATCGCCAGCATGCGTTCAAGCTCGAGGGGAAGCAAGGCTACGGGCAGGCACGGGGGATCTGGCAGACCGTGTATCTGGAGGCGCGCGGGACCGCGCCGCTGGCCGCGGTGCGCCTCACCCCGGACCTGCGTCGCGGCGTGGCGACGGTGGAGGCCCGGCTCGGCGAGCCGGCGCCGCGCGATCTCACCGTGCGCGTCGCCGTCACCAACGTCGCCGGCGCACCGGCCGCGTCGCAGCGCATCCGTCGCGGCGCAACGTCGGCGCGCCTCGAGCTTCGACTCCCGAATGCGCGACTCTGGTCGCTCGAGGATCCGTTCCTGCACGAGGTGTCGGCCACCGTCGCGGGCGACGGCGTCGTCACCGACTCGGTGCGCACGTACTTCGGCATGCGCTCGATCTCCGTGGTGGATCTGCCGGGGACGCGGCATCCGTACATCGCGCTCAACGGGAAGCCCGTCTATCTCCAGCTCGCGCTCGACCAGGCGTACCATCCGAGCGGCTTCTATACGTTCCCGAGCGACTCCTTCACGCGCATGGAGATCCTGCGCGCGCGGCAGATCGGCCTGAACGGGCTGCGCGAGCACATCAAGATCGAGGCGCCGCGCAAGCTGTACTGGGCCGACAAGCTCGGCATGCTGATCATGGCGGACGTACCCAACTGGTGGGGGCCGCCGACGGACACCGCGTTCCGCGAGCACGAGGCGGCGATGCGCGCAATGATCGACCGCGACTACAACCACCCGAGCATCTTCTCGTGGGTGGCGTTCAACGAGGCGTGGGGGCTCGTCACGAAGGTCGATGGCAAGGACGTCTACCTGCCCGAGACGCAGCGACGCGTGGTGGACGCGGTGCGGCTGGCGAAATCACTCGACGCGACGCGGCTCGTGGAGGACAACTCGCCGTGCTGCGGCCGCGGGCACACCGAGACAGACATCAATTCGTGGCACGAGTACCTCCCGGGGTGGGAGTGGGAGTCGCGCGTGCGCCGCATCGCCGACAGTACCTTCGCGGGCTCGTCGTGGAACTTCGAGAAGGGCTACCGCCAGGCGCGTCAGCCGATGATGAACTCCGAGTTCGGCAACGTGTGGGGGTACACCGGCAGCACGGGCGACGTCGACTACAGCTGGGACTATCATCGCGCGATCGACGCGTTCCGCCGTCATCCGGTGCTCGCGGGATGGCTGTACACCGAGCACCACGACGTGATCAACGAGTGGAACGGCTACTGGCGGTTCGACCGGACGAACAAGGAGACCGGCGTCGGCGAGCTCGTTCCGGGGATGTCGCTTCGCGACTTCCACTCGCCGTACTACGTGGCCGTGGGGGGCGATCTGAGTACCGCGGCGCGCACGGGAGAGGCGGTGAGCGTGCCGCTGTGGGCCTCGTTCCTCGCCGATGACCGATTGGCCGGCGACTCGCTCACCGTGCGATGGGAGCTGTCGGGCTGGAGCTCGCTCGGCGAGCGGCGCTCGTACGCCTCGGGCACGCGCCGCGTCGCGTTCCGGCCGTGGATGTCGGAGGCGCTTCCCCCGCTTCCGGTGACGATGCCCGACGAGCCATCGGTCGCCGTGCTCGCCGTGCGGCTCGAGGACCGCGCGGGCACCGCGCTGCATCACAACTTCACGACGTTCGTCGTCGACGGCGACGCGCTCGCCGAGCGGCGGCTCGCCGACGGGCGGCGCGTGCGCACCGCGAGCGTCGCAGCGAGGCAGGTCAGTGACTCGCGCTGGTCGCGCAAGAGCTGGACGGTGCTCGACGGTCTGAAGGTGAACGGCGCAGGGACGGGGCACGTCGAGTACCGTATCCCGTGGCCGGCGGGGCTCGCGCGCGCCGACGTGGAGCAGGGCACGTTCCTCGTCGAAGCGTCGGCCAAGCAGCTCTACGGCAAGGACCGCGACACGACCGCCGGCGGCGGCGGGGACTACATGCGCGGCGGCGGACTGCACGACCCGAGTCGCAACCGCAACGCGTACCCGATGACGGGCGAGCGAAAGTATCCGAGCGCCGTGACCGCGTGGATCAACGGCCGCCTCGCCGGCCGTCACGAGCTCGCCGACGACCCCGCCGATCACCGCGGGATCCTCTCCTGGCACTCGCAGCGGCGCGATCGGCTGCTGCGGGAAGCAGGCTCGTACGGCGATCTGCTGCGGATCGCGATTCCGGCCGCGGCGCTGGACGAGGCGTCGCGCACGGGGACGTTCGTCGTGCGACTCGAAGTTCCGGACGCGCTGCCGGGCGGTCTCGCGATCTATGGCGCGAAGTTCGGACGATATCCGCTCGATCCGACGGTCGCGCTCGTTCTGCGCGAGGGCGGCGCCGCGTCGTCGCGATGACGGCTCGCGTCGGTGAAACGGGCTGGGCGCACGTTGACTCGATTCCGCGCGGCGGCTAATTTTCGAAGCTCAGCCCGAGAAGGGCCTGTAGCTCAGGTGGTTAGAGCGCACGCCTGATAAGCGTGAGGTCGGTAGTTCAACTCTACCCAGGCCCATCCCCAAAACAGCTGGCCACGCCGTGGTTTTCGCGGAGTGGCCAGTCTTTTTTTGTGACCGTGGATGGGCGGACGCGTCGCGCACCGGACGTCACCGCGTGGTGGTCACCACCCGCGAAGGTTCAGCCAGGGGCACTCCGGTCTCCGCCTCGATCGCGAGCAGGCGGTTGTACTTCGCCAGCCGCTCCGACTGGGTGATGGAGCCGACCTTGATGTGGTCCGCCCCCCAGCCGACCGCGAGATCGGCAAGCCAGTCGTCCTCTGTCTCCCCGCTGCGCGCGCTCACGGTCACGCTCCACCCGGCCGCGCGGGCCCTCTGGTATGCCTCTACCGCCTCTGTCAGCGTGCCGACCTGGTTCACCTTCAGGAGCAGCGCGTCCGCGGCTCGGAGCTGAACGGCCCGCTGGATGCGCTCGGAGCGCGTGCACAGCAGGTCGTCGCCCAGCACGCGAACGTGTCCGGGGCATCGCTCCCGCAGCATCGTCCAGTGCGCCCAGTCCTCCTCACCAAGCGGGTCCTCGACGCTCAGGATGGGGTAGCGATCCAGCCACCCGAGCATCAGCTCGACCATCCCTCGTCCGTCGAGCGCCCGGTCGCCGAGCCGGTAGACGCCGTTGACAAGGAAGTGCGTGGAGGCGACGTCGACGGCGAGCGCCACGTCAGCACCCGGCGCTCGGCCCGCGAGCCGAATCGATGCCACCGCCTGCGCCAGCATCTCCTCCGCACTCGAGAAGGGGGGCGCCAACCCTCCCTCGTCCGCCGTCAGCGCCCGCATGCCGTACTCGCGGCGGATCAGCTCCGACGCCGCCTGATACACGTCGAAGGTGACCGACAGCGTCTCGTCGATGGTGCGCGCGGCCAGCGGGACGACGAGCACGTCCTGGATCTGCGCCTGGCCACCGGCGTGCTTGCCTCCGCTGAACAGGTTGATCATCGGACGCGGGAGCCGGTCCACCTCGCGGTCGAGCAGCTGCGCGAAGTAGCGATAGAGGGGGATCCCGCGCTCCACCGCTTGCGCACGCGCGAACGCGAGCGACACGCCGAGCAGCGTGTTCGCGCCGAGCCGAGCCTTGTTCGCCGTTCCGTCCAGCTCGACGAGGGCGTGGTCCAGCGCAGGCGGGCCGCCGAAGTCCCGACCCCTCACGGCGTCCTGCACCTCGCCGCGAACGTGCCCGACGGCTCGGCGGCAGCCGAGCCCCGCATATCGCGCCGGATCGCCGTCTCGAAGTTCCAGGGCCTCGGCGGATCCGGTGGACGCACCCGAGGGGACCGACGCGGTCCCGCTCGCGCCTCCCGCGAGCGTGCACGTCACCCGGATGGTCGGACGTCCTCGGCTGTCGAGGATCTCGAGCGCGTCCAGCCGATCAATCCGCGACATCGAGCTCCCGCAGCCGCTCCAGCCACGCGTCGGCGAGCGCCGGCATCGTCGCAGGCGGCGCCTCCATCAGCGCGAGCGTCGCGCGCCGCTGGCGGTCCCGCCCCGCGTCGTCGAGGTATTCCAGCGGCGAGCGGCCCTCCACTCGCGCGAGCAAGCACCCGAGCGTGTGGCGCACGGCGCGAGCTTCCACGGCGCCACTGAAGCTCGTCCCCTCGACCTCGCGCTCGTAGCTGCGCCAGCTCTCCTCGGCCGCCCGCGCAAACGCCGCACGGAGCGAAGGAAGGTGGTTCGCCTTGCTGAGCAGGTGCGCCGTGGAGAACCCGACGTCGAAGGCGGGATCGCCGAAGTGCGCTACCTCGTAGTCGAGCACGACGAGGCGCCCGTCGTGGACGAGCACGTTCTTGGGGCTGTAGTCGCCGTGCACCAGTGTGTCCGTGCGCTCGACCGTGTCGGCGATCAGCGCATCCAGGAACGATGACGCAGCCGGCAGCCGCGTGGCGGTGTAGCGATAGTAGGGCTCGAGCCGGAGCGACTCGAAGAAGGAGCGGTCGGAGAAGATCGGACGCAGCTCCTCGCGACGCTCCCAGGCGTGGCGGTGCATCGTGCCGAGCAGCGCCCCGAACGCGGCGGCGTGATCGAGCCCTCGTCCCTGGAGCAGGGCGACCTTCCAGTTCGTGTGTGGCTGGGGGATCGCCGTCATCGCGAGCAGATGCTCGTCAGGCTCCTCCCAGAGCAGCTCGGGAACGCTCCCCGGCGGGGCGAGCTCCGGCATCCGACGCAGGGCGACCGCTTCTCGGCGCATGCGCTCGGGGCTGCTGAACCAGTCCACGGCGACCCGGAGCTTGGGAAGCGCCTGCTTGAGGACCCAGGACTCCGCGGGAGGGGCGCGCTCCACGAGCACGACGCGGCTGGAGACGCCCCCGGTGAGCGGGCGGACCCGGGGCAGCTCGTCCGGGTGAATCCGCCCGCTCTCCCGGAGATACGCGAGCAGCGCCTCCGGTTGTTCGATATCCAGGCGGTCGCCGGTGTCCACGGCCGGAAGCTACCGAGCCTTGCCCGGCTGGCGGAAGCTCACGGTGTTTGGGCCTCGACGTCGCTGCCGATTTCGCCACGCGCAGTGGCCTGATAGGCGTGAGGTCTGCGGGGTTCGTCGTCTCACGGCGATCGATGCGCCGGCGCGAAGCGTTGGACTAGCCGACCACTCGCGCGAAGCCTCGCATCAACCCCACGCCCGCCTCTCCGGCGCGCTGCGCCGTTCCGGCGAGCCCAAACTCCTGAACTGCGAACGCCACCCCGACGACGATCAGGAACGCGACGACGCCGAGCGCGATCCCCCACCACTGCTGGTACCAGCGCGGGGTCGTGTCCACGAACAGCTGCGGGATGAGGACGGGATGGCGATCGTAGACGTTCTTGACGCTCCGCTGGACGGTCGCGTCGTAGCGCGGGGTCTCTCGGTCGGTCCGTGTAGGCATGGGGAGACGCGGATCGGCGGGCAGGGCACGCGGGGGGGGCGGGGGAGGCCCAATCTGGGCCGACTCGCGCGGCGCGCAAGCCCCGTCGTCGTTCTCTACCAGGTGCTTTCTCGGGACACCGCCCGATGCTAGACTCGCGGGCTCACCGTCCTTCGCTCCCGCACCCCCGCCATGCGCCACACCACTCACCCAATCGCGCTCCTTCTCCTGCTCGCGGCGTCGGCGCCCGTGCACGCGCAATCCGCGCCGAAGCCGCTGTCGCTGTGGTACGACGCGCCCGCGACGCAGTGGGTCGAAGCGGTGCCGGTCGGCAACGGACGGATGGGGGCGATGGTGTTCGGCGGCATCGCCCGAGAGCGGATCCAGTTCAACGAATCCACGATCTGGACCGGAGCGCCGCGCGACTACGCGCGGCCTGGAGCGCATCGCCATCTCGCGCGCCTTCGCGAGCTGCTGTACGCCGGTCGGCAGGCGGAGGCCGAGGCGCTGGCGCAGGTGCAGTTCATGGGCGCGCCGCTGCGCCAGCGTGCCTACCAGGCGTTCGGCGACCTCCGCATCGAGCTTCCCGACGTCGACTCGACGTCCGCGGCCGGCTATCGGCGCGAGCTCGATCTCGACAGCGCGGTCGCCACGACGCGCTATCGCGCCGGCGAGGTGACCTACGTGCGGCAGGTCATCGCGAGTCACCCCGACAACGTGATCGCGATGCGACTCACGACGGACCGGCCGGGCAGCCTCTCGTTCGTCATCACGCCGACGAGCGCGCATCGCTGGCACATGCGCAAGGCGATCGGCGGGGACCAGCTCTCGCTGCGCGGGATCGTCGAGGATGGCGTCATCCAGTTCGAGGCGCGGCTGCTCGTCCGCGCCGAGGGCGGCCGAGTGGTGTACACCGACAGCTCGGCGACGGTGAGCGGAGCGACGTCGGCGACACTGGTGCTCGCGGGCGCGACGAACTTCGTCAGCTACGCCGACGTGTCAGCGGATCCGATCGCGCGCAACGACTCCACGCTCGCGCGCGTACGCGGCCGGAGCTGGGGCGCGCTGCTCGCCGCACACGTCGCCGATCACCGCGCGCTGTTCCGGCGCGTCGAGCTCGAGCTGGGCGCGGCCGACGCGCCGAGCGTGCCGACCGATCGACGCGTGCTGCGGTCGAAGAGCAGTCCCGACCCGCAGCTCGCGGCGCTGCTGTTCCACTACGGCCGCTACCTGCTGATCGCATCCAGCCGGCCGGGCGGCCAGCCGGCGAACCTGCAGGGGGTGTGGAACGACACGAACACGCCGCCGTGGGACAGCAAGTACACGGTGAACATCAACACCGAGATGAACTACTGGCTCGCCGAGCCGGGAAATCTCGCGGAGCTGAGCGAGCCGTTGTTCCATCTGCTGCGCGACGTGGCGGAGACCGGCCGGTCGACGGCGCGCGAGCACTACGCCGCGCAAGGCTGGGTCCTGCACCACAACACGGATCTCTGGCGAGGCGCCGCGCCGATCAACAATTCCAACCACGGCATCTGGCCCACGGGAGGCGCGTGGCTGACGCAGCACCTCGCCTGGCACTGGGAGTACGGCGGCAGCCGCGCCTTTCTGCGCGACACGGCGTATCCGATCATGCGCGGCGCCGCGCTCTTCTTCCTCGATCAGCTCACCGTCGACCCGCGGTCCGGACGACTGATCTCCGGCCCCTCGAACTCGCCCGAGCACGGAGGGCTCGTGATGGGCCCGACGATGGACCACATGATCATTCGCGATCTGTTCGACAACGTGATCCGCGCGAGCGAGACGCTCGGCGTCGACGCTCCGCTCCGGGCGCGACTCGCCGCCGCACGCGCGCGCATCGCGCCGAACCGCGTCGGGCGCCTCGGCCAGCTCCAGGAGTGGCTCGAGGACCGCGACGACTCCACGAACGAGCACCGCCACGTCTCACATCTCTGGGGGCTCCATCCGGGGCGAGAGATCACGCCGCGCGGCACCCCGCGCTGTTCGACGCGGCGCGCCGCTCGCTGGTGTTCCGCGGCGACGGGGGCACGGGATGGTCGATGGCGTGGAAGATCAACTTCTGGGCGCGGCTGCGCGACGGCGACCGCGCGCATCGACTGCTGTCGAACCTGCTCACGCTCACGGGAAGCCGCGCCACGGAGTTCAAGGGCGGCGGCGTGTACCCCAACCTGTTCGACGCGCATCCACCCTTCCAGATCGACGGCAACTTCGGCGCGGCGGCGGGGATCATCGAGATGCTGATGCAGAGTCACGCGGGCGAGATCGAGCTGCTTCCGGCGCTCCCGACCGCATGGGCATCGGGTCGCGCGCGTGGCCTGCGGGCGCGCGGCGGCTTCGACGTCGAGCTCTCGTGGCGCGCGGGACGGCTGCACGACGCCTCGTTCGTGTCTCGACTCGGCGGTCCGCTCGTCGTGCGGTACGGCGATCGGCTCCAGCGCTATTCCACCACGCGCGGTCAGCGGGTCTCGGTGCGATTCTGATCCCGTCGCCACACGAAGGCGCGCCGCTCGACGAAGTGGTTCAAATCATGGCGAGCGCGGCTTTTCCATCGTCATTGGAAGCGGACGCGACGAATCGGGACGAGGCGAATTTGTGACCTCGACGTGATGTCGGTAGTTGGGAAGAAGGATGGCTAGCACGCTGCTGGCCGCCGACTTGCATCCGGGCCCAACGCCACTTTGGACTCCGACGACGGAGCGCCATCGATCGATCGCACGACTCGTCGTGCGGCGAGCATGGAAGGGGCCGGTCAACGAGTACGACGAGGAACTGGAATTGGAACGTGGAGAATCGCGAATGACGGCGGACGCTCGCCGCGACGTGGAGGCCGAGACGGACGTTCGACTCACGGGACTCATCCCTCGCCTCACGTCACCATCGCGCAACAACGGTGACTTGGTGGACATCTGGTTCGGGGTCGAGCGTCGCCACCGAACGTTCGAGTGGGACGAGACCTTCATCCGCATCGCCGAGGACTGGCGCCCCGACCCGCGACGGCCGAGTCACTTCGCCCTCTTCTCCCATCCGTCCAGCAGCGCGCTGATCGTCGCGCGCCAGGTGAGCCCCGATCGCGCCGTGTGGCGCGAGATCGAGATGGAGGCTCGCGCTCTGGTCAATCGCGTGAACCGCGCGGTCGCGGAACAGCGAACGCCCCCGAAGGAGGCGCCGCGGGGCGCCGGACGGCTCCAGCGCGACCGGTCGGGCCCAGGGGAGGCCGCACGGCCGCGCACCTGGCTGAGCGAGGCCGCTCAGGCGATTCGCAACCTCGTGCCGAAGCCGGCCATCATCTCAGAGAGCTCGTCGACCGGCGTGCGTTGACGTCGGTCGTAGCGCGAGGGCCGAACATGCCGCTGCGCACATTCACCGACCGGCAGGGCGTCGAATGGAGAGTCTGGTCCGTGACGCCCGAGCCGAACGCCGCGCTCACCCTCGACGAGGAGTTTCGGGCCGGCTGGCTCTGCTTCGAGCGCATGGATGGCGGTGAGCGCCGACGGCTCGCGTTCACGGACGTGCCCGCCGCATGGGAGGCGCTCCCGGAGGAGCGCCTCGACCTGCTCCGGCGTGTCGCCCTGCTCAGCGCGCCGCTGGTCCTCGATTCCGCGGGCGACTCGGTCGCGCACGAGCCGTTCGAGGACGAGGCGCGCGCACGGCGCTCGGGACCGACGAGCGCGGTCGGAGGCGAGGGCGACGTTCTGATGTGATGGCGGGCCGTCGGTCGAGGAGACGAGCGCGCGTTCGCACGCGGTCAGTCCCTGAGCTCGATCTCCCGTGCGGTGCTCACGACGGTGCCGTTCGCCCGGATGAGGCCCACCGTGATCCGGTACTTGCCGGGCGATTGATTCGCGAGATCGAGCGAGATGGCGCGTGACAGCGCTTCGCCCGGTGCGGCGGGGCGCGCGTCGTTCCATCGGAGCCGAAGGGGGTTGTCGGGCGCCGCGAGGCGAAGCAGTTGCTTCGCGCCGCGGATCCAGCTTCGGTCGATCCGTTCGACGGTGACGCCGACGTCGAAGCTCTCGCCCGACTCCGCCACACCGTACGTCTCCCAGTAGATCCCGATCGACCGCGCGCGCGACATCGTGTCGCCGGGGATCGCCGAGGCGAGCGCGGCGTCGATCGACTCGGGCGCGCCCTCGCTCGCGCGGAAGAGCAGGAGATCCGAGAGCGCCAGCCCGTCCGCATGCTCCGGGGTGCGCAGCAGCGCTCGAGCGCGAGCCAGCGTCCGCGTGGCGGTGTCCGCGACCTCGACGCCGGCCAGCATGGGGAACGATTCGACGACGAGTCGCGCCGTACCGGATCGTCCCTCGGCGGGGACGGACCGGGTCGCGCCGTCGGGGAGCGCGACGGCGAGGACGGTCGTCGCGGCGGCGCCGAGCGAGTCGTGCGACGCGGCATGTGCCGAGACGACGAGCACCGAGTCGCCGCGCCTGAATCGCGCGATCTGCATCGCGACGGGCGCGACGCGTCCGACCAATCGCGGGGAGAAACGCGCCTCGGGGTTGCGCGCCTCGAGCTCCCACCCGTCGTTCTGGGCGGCGGCGCTCGTGTCGTACAGCGCTTCGACCGGCGCGAAGTTGTAGCTCGGCGAGGAGTGATATTCCGTCACGCTGACGTCGGTCGACGCGCCGTACGAGGTCTGCGACTTGCGCCAGCCGATCGGCCAGCCGTAGCGCAGCATCAGCTCCTCGTTGTCGCGTCCCCAGGCGCCCTGCAGGGTGGACGTCGCGTCACGGTACAACGTGGCGAGCACGCGCCGGACGTAGAACTCGGTGCGCCACTCGTTCGCCTCGCCGCCGAGCTGGGGCCGGCTGAGCAGCCAGTAGCGCTGCTCGACCGGTCGCCGTGCCTCGCACGACAGCTTCTCGTAGTACCGCCGCGTGTTCGTCGGAAGCAGCACGGAGATGTCCCGCCACTTGCAGCCCTCCGCGTCGGGCATCGCGGCGAGCGCCTCGGTGAACGCGGACTCCGCCGCAGCGGCGCGCCCGAGCGCGTGCTCGGCGTAGCCGACGAGCGCACGGCACCACCAGATCGATGCGCCGCACGCGCGCGCCACCGAGTCCGCACCCGCGGGGTTCTTGCCATCGATGCGGTAGTGAACGCGCATCCCCGCGATCCATGGGTCTCCCGGATGGCGTTCCCCGAGCGCGTCGAGCGTGGAGAGGAGCGCGCCGCGGCGCCGGGTGATCTGCGAGGCCTCGGGGGGCAGGTTCGGCGGCACCGCGTCGTACCACCAGCAGAAGCGGCCGAGCTGGACGTCGCACCGGCCGGCCGAACCACCGCCCTCCGGAAGGCTGTATCGCCTGGTGCGCTCGAACGACCCCTGAGCCGAGCGCGCGAGGCGCAGATCGCGCACGGAGTCCGCCCCCGCCGTGGTTCGCCCCTGCGGCGGCGAGACCGGCTTGGCGGTGAGTCCGAGCTGGAAGGCGAGCGCGAGCAGCGCGACGTGCATCGGCGAAAGATCCTCCGGAGTGTGGATCGACCCTGAATGCCGCTACGCCGTCATCCGACCGATCGGCGGTCCGCTCACCGGAAGAAGTAGAGCAGGACCCCCAGCTCGATCGCCGCGGCCAGGATGCCGAAGATCAGCGCCGCACGCAGGTCGCGCCGGGTCTGCCGCTCGTCTTCCTTGAGAGGACCGGGCGCGTGATCCATTGGCTTATGCTAGCAATTTGGCCGCGCCGCGTCGAGCTTGGGGCGGTGCCCGGAACCGCTCTCGCGACCGCCGCTCGCCGCTGGCTTCAGCTCGCCCTCGCGGCGTCGTGCGTGGCTGCATGCGAACGGCCGACGGCGCCGGCGGCGCTCGTGTACGCCGACCGACCGGTGATGGTCCCTGCGTCGGCGGAAGGCTGGCGGACGGTGAGTGTCGGCGGACGCCACAGCTGCGGCGTCCGCCTCGACGAGCGCCTCTACTGTTGGGGCTCGAACACGAGCGGCCAGCTCGGCGTCGTCCGCGCTCGCGGCCAGTGCTCGCGAGCGCCCGAGAGCTGCGAGGCGTCGCCGCGCGCCGTCGCGATCCCAGAGCGGGTCCGCCAGGTGAGCGCCGGTGATCGGCACACGTGCGCCATCACGTCGGCCGGGGCACTGCTCTGCTGGGGAGAGAACATCCAATTCCAGACCGGGGTCGAGGCACTCACCTACGTTGTCGCGCCCACGCCGGTCGCCCCCGGACTGCGGTTCGGTCAGGTCTCGGCCGGATCGACGCATACGTGCGCCGTGCGCACGAACGGCGTGGTCTACTGCTGGGGCGAAGGGCGGCTCGGCGCACTCGGGCGCGGGGACACGGTGTCGAGCGTGATCCCTCAGCCCGTCGCCAGCGACGAGCGATTCGAGCAGGTGAGCGCCGGCGGATGGCGAAGCTGCGGCGTCGCCGTCGACGGCGCGGTGTGGTGCTGGGGTGCGGAGTGGGAGGGGAGCAAGGACGCGACCGACTACTTCCACGAGCGGCTGCTGCCGCGCCGTGTCGAGGGCGCGCCGAAGATGCGCTCGATCACCGTCTCCGGGACCGCGATCTGCGGCGTCGCGCTCGACGGCGCGGCGTACTGCTGGGAGTCGAACTTCTTCGGCCAGCTCGGCACCGGAGCCTCGGGTGGGACGACCGTGCCGACGCGCGTCGCGATCGACGAGCCGATGCTCGCGGCGATCGCCGGCGCGATCCAGAGCTGCGGCCTCGCGCAGAGCGAGCGCGCGCTGTGCTGGGGCAACGACAGCTTCGGACAGCTCGGCATTCCGCGCACCGGCGAGCGCTGCGGCGCGCTCGAGTGCCGCCGCACGCCTGGCGCCGTGTTCGGCACGCTGCGCTTCGTCACCGTCGTCACGGGCCTGGGCGTCCACAGCTGCGGCGTGACGACGAGCACCGCCCTCGTGTGCTGGGGGCTGGGCAGCGAGGGGCAGCTCGGCGACGGGTGGCTGAGAGACCGGCAGAGTCTTCCCGTCGCCGTCCTGGCGCCCTCGCCCTAGCGCGGGGCCGCTGGCGCCGGGAAATGTTGCCATCGAGGCGTGGTGCCCATCCTCTGGGAGAACGCCCACCCCTCGGTCGCCGCGTGGAGCGAGCCTCTCGCTCGCGCGCGGGCGACGCGACTCTCAGGATTGCCCTCGCATGACGAGCACGGCCAGCAACGCCGGCACGACCGAGCTGCCCGCGACGGATCCCGACGCGCTCGCCCGTCTGGAACGGTTCGGCGGTCGCAAGCTGCTGCACGAGATGATCGCACTGTACCTCGAGAACGCGCCCGGTCGCCTTGCCGCGGCGGCCGCGGGGGTCGCCGCGGGCGATCCCAGCGCGACGGAGAACGCACTCCACTCGCTCAAGTCGAGCTCCGCCCAGTTGGGCGCCCTCAAGCTCTCGCGCCTGTGCGAGGCGGGCGAAGCGATCGCGCGGGGCGGCTCGCTGACCGGAATCGCCGAGCTCCTCGACGATGGCCGCCACGAGCTGAGGGTGGTCGAGGCGTGGCTCGCCGGCGTGCGCGCGGAGCGGGCGACGTGACGACGATCGCCGTGGTCGAGGACAACGCGGACAACCGGCTGCTGCTCCAGGCTCTGCTCGCGGACCGCTACGACCTCGTGGAGTTCGACAACGGCGTCGACGCGCTGATGGGGCTCAGTACCTCGCTGCCCGACCTCGTGCTGCTCGACATCTCGCTTCCCGGAATGGATGGCAACGAGATTCTCAGCCGGATCCGCGCCGACGATCGGCTGCGTCCGCTACCGGTGATCGCACTGACGGCGCACGCGATGTCGGGCGATCGCGAGAAGTATCTCAGCGCGGGCTTCAACGACTACATCACGAAGCCGATCGTCGACGAGACGATTCTCATCGACGCGATCGAGCGTTGGCTGGCGAAACGGTGAGCCGGCTTGCGACGCGAGGAACTCGCTCGCGGCCGCGTGGGTAGAGAAAAGGTGACGCGACGACGACTTTTGTCGTCTGTTACGACAGCAGGCGCGCGATGCCGCAGCGGCACGGCGGCGCCCGCTTCCCCTTCCGCCCCGCCGCACTCGTTCTCATGCACAAGCTTCCCTCGACCGTGCAGCGCCTCATCCTGGCGTTCACGACCGGACTGTTCCTGGCCTGCGCGGCCCACGTCAGCGCGCAGGGTGATACCATCCCGCTGAGCTCGATCGAGCCCTAGCCTCCCACGGACGGCCGGGTGTGGATGGCGGCGCTACGCCTCGCGCAGCGCCGCCATCGGTGTTTCCCGGAACACGTCGCGCCCAGTGAGCAGCCCGATGCTCACCGAGACGGCGATCATGAGCAGCGCGACGGCGAGCGCGGGCAGGACGGCTGGCTGGAACGCCTGCCGAAACACGAAGCGCATCAGGCCCCACGCGCCGCCGACGCTCAGGATGATTCCGACGAGGCTGCCGAGCGCGCCGAGCAGGAGGTACTCGGCGAGCATGATGCGCCCCACCTGCCGTCGCGTGGCGCCGAGCACCTTGAGGAGCACCCCTTCGCGCAGCCGCTCGCGACGCGTGGCGCTGACGGCGCTGAACAGCACCGGTATCCCGAGCGCCAGGCTGAGCCCCGCCATGAAGCGAATGGCCGTGGTCACCTTGTCGAGTACGCGCCCGACGGTCTGCTGAATGAGCGTCAGATCGAGGCTCGAGACGTTGGGGAACTTCGTGACGACGTCTCGCTGGAGTCGCGGCACTGCGGTGGCGCCGGGCACGTCGGCGAGCAGGACGTACTGCTTCGGCGCGTCGCGCAGCGCGCGCCGCTCGAACACGACGAAGAAGTTCGGCTCGAAGCGAGTCCAGTTGACCTCGCGGAAGGAGGTGACGCGCGTCGCCACGCGCACGCCCTGGACGTCCCACGTGACCGTGTCGCCCAGGGCGAGCTTGAGATCGTCGGCGACGCCCTTGTCCACGGAGACTTCGGGGATCGAGGCGATCGGGGAACCGCCGGTGTGGAACCGCCCCCCGATGACCTTCTCGGACGCGACCACCTCGTCGCGGAACGTCGAGCGGTACTCGCGCCGCATCGCCCAGCCGGCGCGACGCTGCCGTCCGCGGGCGGTGTCCCCGATGATCCGCTCGCGCGTCACGCCGTTGATCGCGGCGATCCGCATCGGGACGATCGGCGTCCGCTGCACGACCGTGAAGCCCTGGGCGCGGATCAGGGAGTCGAGCGCGCTTCCCTGATCTTCCTGGACGTCGAAGAAGACGACGTTGGCGCGCGAGGCGTCGAGCTTGACGTTGACGCTGCGCAAGAGGTTCTGCTGCACCTGATAGACGGTGCTCATGAGGAAGACGCCGAATCCGAGGGCGAGCACCACGGCGCGCGTCTGGTTGCCGGGCCGATAGAGGCTCGCGACGCCCTGACGCAGCACGAACGGCCAGCTCGGGCGCACGACGCGCCGTGCGAGGTCGCTGAGGGCGCTCGCGGCGCCGAAGAGCACGGCCACGGCGAGCGCGATCGCGGCGGAGAAGGCGAGCCCCTGACGCGGATCCTCGGCGCGCGCGATGCCGAGACCGGCGATGCTCAACGCGATGCCGAGCGCGACGAGCACGCGCACGGGATCGAAGCGGGCGCCGCGCAGCGCGTCGGCGTCGCTCTCGCGGCGCAGCGTCTGGAGCGGACTGACGTTGCGCAGCGCGATGAGCGGCCGCAGCGCGAACGCGAGCGCGACCCACAGACCGACGAGGAGCCCCATCGCCACCGCCGTCGGCTCGGCGG
>DASTSX010000007.1:0-9123 GCA_035760455.1 Gemmatimonadaceae bacterium
CACCAATCAACCGACCAACCAACCCGCTATCCAACTCACCAACTCACGGCGCGCGGGCCCTCACCCGCACACGGGCTCTCCCTTCGCCAGATCCACGCGGCAGCTCTGCGACACGCCCGGGCCCGTGATCGTGAGGGTCACGGTGCTGGTGCCGTTGAAGGTCATGGTGAGCCGGTTGGTGCCGGAGGGGAAGCCGGACACCGTGCCCGACGTCTCGACGGCGATCGTGCCCGACTTCGGCCACACGTCGGCGCCCGCCGTCGCGTTGGCGGGGAGGACGAGGTTGGTGATCGTCGTCGAGACCGCGACGTCGAGGGGGATGGACGTGGTGCCGTTGGAGATGGTGCCCTTGAGCTTCACCAGCGAGGTCCCGTTGAGCGTGTGCGGGCCCGCGAGCAGGCCGCTCAGGGTCAGCTCCTGCTGGCCGTCGATCGTGAGCGACGTTCCGGACTCGACCAGCGTACCGGCGATCGTGGTGTTCGCGCGGACGGCGGCGGTGGTCGTCTGATCGAACGCGGACTGCTTGGCGCCCGAGGCGCTGAGCAGGGTGAAGCTCTGGTTGATGGTCACCCCGCTCTCGCTGATGGCCGTGCAGACGAAGCTCTGGCTGGCGGCGGCATACGGGCACCGCGAGGGATCGAGCGCGGCGGAGCTGCCGATGTCGACGAACGACGGCCCGGCCACGGCGAGCACGGGGAGCGACAGCTCGCTGAGCGCCTGGCCGAGGGTGGCCGGCTGGGTCTCGATCGGGGTGGTGGAAGAATCCGAGCCGCACGCGCCGGCCACGGCGGCCAGGGCGAGCACGGAGAATCGACGGAAGCCTACAAACATTTGCTCCTCGGCTGCGTGAGGGGACTTCACTATACGGCCGGGACCCGCGCGGCGCACCGGTCGGCCCCAGGGGAAAGACGATCCAGGAGCCGGGCAGGATTCGGCGCTTCGCCGCCCGACGAGCCCCTCGGAACGAGCAGCCCAATCCCTGGATCATCATGTTCGCGTGGCACGCCCGCGTGGTCCCTCGATCGCCAGCGCCTCCTCGAGCGTTACGCGGCCCGGACCGGCCTCGAGGCGCGCGCCGGCTCCGCAGGCGCCGGTGAAGGCGACGATGGCAAAGGCGGCGAATCGAGGACGGAAGCGATGCGTCACTGGGTACCTCGACAGTGCCGGGGCACTACCAGTACGGCGGCGAGCGCACCCGCGCACCCGCGCAGATGCGCCCCCTAGTTGAACACGCTCACCGTGGGCATCAGGCCCGCCGACTCGAAGCGCACGTGGTTGCGCACGAGCTGGCAGACCGCCCGCCCCTCCAGCCGAGCGGGCTCGTAGCGCATGGCCGGCGCGTGGGCGCGGAGCGCGGCGAGGAACTCGGGGTGGGTGGTGGAGATCGGACGCCACGAGTCGGCCCGCACGCGGCCGGCGGAATCCACGACGTACTGGGCGACCGCGTTCCCGGACGTCGCGGTCCCGCGCAGCGCGCGGGGGAACCGGATGTCCGCGTCGGGAGTCGCGGCGACGGCGCTCCGCCAGAGCGCGCCCTCGCGTCGGCGCAGCTCGGCCGCGGGAAGGCCGTCGGGGCCCGGTGCGTCCTCGAACGCCAGCGGGTAGACCCGCTCGCGCATCTCGCCGTCGCGCAGCGTGTCGGCCGGCCCGAGGAGTCGCTCCCAGCCGAGGATCTCGAACCCGACGCGATACACGCCGGCCCCGGGAGCGACGAGCACGAACGTCCCCGCGGCGTCGGTCACGGCGTGCGCCACCGCCTTCTGCGCCGAGTCGAGCAGCGCGACGTGGAGGCACGCCAGCGGGGTGCCGAGCCGGGCGTCCCGGGCAATGCCGCTCGCGGCGGGCGGCTGGGCGGGGAGGGCGCTCGCCGAGAGGGCGAGGAATGTGGCGGCGAATCGGGCAACTGCGTGACGCATCGTTCTTCGGTTGTCGGTTCTTCGGTTCACGTTAGCCTGCGGGACGTGCGACGGCGTCAGACGTGCGGAAGGGGCGTGCCCGAGGTCTGCCGTCAACCGACGAACCGTCAACCGATCGAGTGTCATCCACGGGGCTCGCCCCGCTCGCCGAGTGTCCAGCGCGCCAGCTCTCGCGACTCCCCCGTGTCCCTCGTCAGATGGGCCTCGAGCGAGTCGATCGTCACGGGCTCGTCGAACCCCTCGCCGAGGAGCGCGTAGAGCTCGTCGTGCGGCAGCTCGCGATACAGGTTGAGCGTGACGTGTGGAGTGAAGTAGAAGCGCGGGCGCGCCGCGCGGAAGCCCGCCGTCTTGATGCGTTCGTGCAGCGTGCGCAGGGGGCCGTGCGGATCGAGGGGGAGGACGACGATCTGGGTCTGCATGAACCGGGTCGGCCGGCCGAAGCGCAGGGTGATCGGCTCGGTGCTCGCGGCGATGGGGCCGATCCGCTCGAGCAGCTCGTCGCGCGCCGTGTCGGGGGCGATGGGGCCCATCCCCGACGAGCCGGCGAGCGTGACGTGCGGCGCCTGGCCGAGCGCGCCGAGTCGCGGATCGTACCGGCGCTGGAGCGCGGCGATGCGGGCGCCGGCGTCGCCGCCGATCGGCGCGAAGACGAAGATGCCGCTCTTCGCGCGGCTCACGCGCGTGCGCGGCACACGAGGCGGCGGCGCGGGATCAGCGGCGGGTGCGCGTGGAGGTGAACGAGGCGGGCGCGGGGATGATCGACCACCGGACAGTCTGGCCGCCGTCGGGCGTGGGAACGAGCGAGCCCGCGAGCATCCAACGGTCGAGCCGGTTGCCGGGGTGCGAGTGGTGATAACGTACGACTTTGAGGCCGGCGAAGGTACCGATCCCGGCGCCCATGAGGACGTCGCTCGCCCAGTGGCGGTTGTTGTACATCCGTGAGACGCCGGTGAGCGCGGCCCCCCCGTAGAGGATCGGGCCGATGATCCACCGGGTCTCGGGCCACCAGCGCGACGTCTCGCTCGACACCGCGGCCGCGGCGGCGAAGGCCGACGTCGAGTGCCCGGAGGGGAACGACCGGTAGCGGTCCTCGCGGCCGAAGCCGCGGAACAGCTTGTAGCTGTTCGAGTCGCGCGGGCGGACGTACGGTCGCTGCCGCCCGACGACGCCCTTGAGGACGACCGCGGTGAGCTCGCCGACGATCAGGGCCTCCGAGCCGTGCCATCCGAGGTCGGCGAGCTTCTCGTTCTTCGAGAGCCGGCCGGCGAGGTACATCGTGCCGCCGATGTAGTACGACCCCGGCGTGGCCACGGTGCGCACGAAGGTGGCGAGCCCCTGGAGCTTCCGGTTCGCCTGCGTGGACGAGTCCTGCAGCCGCTGCGCGTAGTGGTCATCGAACGGCCGCGCGATGAGCGTGGCGACGACGACGCTGCCGGCGAGGACGGCGTCGCGGTAGGTGAAGAGCGGGATCGGCGGGCCGACGGTGTCGGCTTGGGCATGGGCGGGATGGGGGGCGAGAGCGAGGACCAGCAGCAGCAGGCCCGCCGTTCGTCGGTTTACGGTTCTTCGGTTCACGGCCACCCTCGGGATGCTTCGTTGCGCCAGTGGCCGGCCCGAGGCCGGCCGTCTACCGATGAACTGACGAGCTGGCGAACCGCCGTTGCGCGAAGCGCAACGGCTTCGTCGTCCATCACATGCTCTTCAACTCCCTGCAGTTCGCGATCTTCTTCCCCGTCGTCACCCTGCTGTACTTCGCGCTGCCGCACCGGTGGCGCGGGGCGATGCTGCTGGCCGCGAGCTGTCTGTTCTACATGGCGTTCGTGCCGGCCTACATCCTCATCCTCGGCGTCACGATCCTCATCGATTACGTGGCGGGGCTGCGGATCGAGGCGACGGAGGGCTCGCGGCGGCGGGTGTGGCTGATCCTCAGCATCGTGTCCACGTGCGCGGTGCTGTTCGTCTTCAAGTACTTCGACTTCTTCAACGACACGATCGCGCTCGCCGCGCGCGCGATGGGGATGGAGTACGCCGTCCCAGCGCTGCAGCTGCTGCTTCCCGTCGGGCTCTCGTTCCACACGTTCCAGAGCTTGAGCTACGTGATCGAGGTGTACGAGGGGCGGCAGCGTGCCGAGCGCGACTTCGGGCTCTACGCCCTGTACGTCATGTTCTACCCGCAGCTCGTCGCCGGTCCGATCGAGCGGCCGCAGAACCTGCTGCACCAGTTCCGCGAGGTGCACCGCTTCGAGTACGCGCGCGTCGTGGCCGGCCTGCAGCTGATGGCGTGGGGGCTGGTGAAGAAGGTCGTCGTCGCCGACCGGCTGGCCGAGCTGGCGAACCGCGTGTTCGACGCGCCGCAGCAGCTCACCGGACTGCCGCTGATCATCGGAACGGTGGCCTTCGCCTTCCAGATCTACTGCGACTTCTCCGGCTACTCGGACATCGCGATCGGGTCGGCGCAGGTGATGGGCTTCGACCTGATGAAGAACTTCGACCGCCCGTACACCGCGCGCAGCGTGGCGGAGTTCTGGCGCCGCTGGCACATCTCGCTGTCCACCTGGTTTCGGGATTACGTCTACGTGCCGATGGGCGGCAACCGCGTGGCGCGACCGCGCTGGCTCGCCAACCTGTTCATCACCTTCCTCGTGAGCGGGCTGTGGCATGGCGCTCGGTGGACGTTCGTGGTGTGGGGAGCCTTGCATGGCGCGTACCTCATCGCGTCGCTCGTCTCGGCGGATGCGCGAGCGCGCGTCCGCGCGGCGCTCGGGCTCGAGCGGCATCCGGCGCTGCTCCGGATCTCGCAGACGACGGTCACGTTCGCGCTCGTGGGGGTGACGTGGGTGTTCTTCCGCGCGACCTCGCTCGGCGACGCGTGGTACGTCGTGACGCACCTGGCGAGCGGGCTCGGTGCACAGCTCTCGTCCATCGTCGCGCGCGATCCGGCGGCGATCGAATCGCTCGTCTTCCTCGGCTTCGAGCGTTCGAAGCTCGTGCTCGCGGTGGCGGCGGTCGTCGCACTGCTCGTCGTCGAGCGCGTGCAGGGCGCCGCGCCGGTGCCGCTGCGCGCCCGCATCGCGACGTGGCGTGCGCCCGTGCGCTGGGCAGCGTACGCGTGCGCGGTCCTCACCATCATGACGCTCGGCGTGTTCCAGAGTGCCAAGTTCATCTATTTCCAGTTCTGAGCGCCGGCTGACGCCGGCGTACACGCCGACGCCGTCGCGTGTGGCGGCGGCGATACCCGTCGCGCGTGCGCCGCGCCGAGTGGGCGCGCTACTCGCGCGCACGGCGCTCGTGCTGTCGATCGCGGCGCTTCCCGTGGCGTTCAACGCGTGGATCGACCCGGCGCGGCTCGTCGCGCCCCGCGCGGCCGAGCGAGAGATCGCGCGCGTGCTCGCCTCGGGGCGGGCGGTGACCGACTTCGCGAACTACGACGACCGCGCGATCGAGCGGCATCTGGCACCGCTGCGGCGCGGGCAGCCGGACGTGCTGGTGCTCGGGTCGAGCCGGATGCAGGTGTTGCGGGGGTGTGGGGGTGCGCCGGTGCGCCAGTGCGCGAATGGCTTCGTGAACGGGGCGATGCAGGGCGCCACGCTCGACGACGTGCTCGGGGTGTACGGGCTGTACGACGTCGCAGAGCGACGGCCGCGGCGCGTGGTGCTCGGGGTGGATCCGTGGACGGAGAGCCTGAGTGGCACGGGGTGGCGGTCGGTCGCGGACGAGCGCGCACTGGTGATGCGCCGTGCCGGGATCCCAGGCTCGCCGCGCCGCGAACAGCTCGCGGTGTGGGCGCGCTCGGTGCGCACGCTGGCGACGCCCGAGTACTTCCGGCTCGCGCTCTACTCGTTCCGGCGCCACGGCACGCGGGGCATCGAGTGGCGCCCCACCGACGCCGAACGGAACGCCGGGAAGACCAAGCTGCCCGACGGCGCGGTGGTGTGGACCGACGCATCGCCCGAGCGCGCGGCGGCGGCGGCGCGCGCCTTCGCGACGAACGGGATCACGCTCGACGAGCGGTTCCGCGATCTCGAGCGGCGAGCGGTCGGCCGCGACGGCGCGCTCGAGCGCTTCGTCCGCTATCTCGGCGGCGAGGGCGTGGGCGTGACGCTGGTGCTCGTGCCCTTCGCGCCCGAGGTGTACGACGCGGCACGCCGGCTGCCGGGACGCACGATCGTGGAGGTGGAGCGCGAGCTGCTCGCGATGGCGGCGCGCACGAAGGTGCAGATCGTCGGCAGTTACGATCCGCGCGCGGTCGGCATGACGACGCGCGAGTTCTTCGATGAATCGCATCCGCGGCCGGAGGCGCTCGCGCGGGTAGTGGGGCAAGCCGTCCGCGCGCCCTAGCCGAGCCGTCCCTGGCCCGCGGGACCGGCTTGGGTTATACCGAGCATGGGGAACGGCGATGGCTCCCTGGCCCCTTCTCGACGCGATCTGTTCGCGTCCAGGAAGCCCTGGAATATCCCAACCTTCACACGTGGGGATCGCATGACCAGGTCCACTGTCCTCATGCTCGCGGGATTCGTCCTGCTGACGCTTCCCGCCTGTAGCAGCAGCTCCGACGCCGTCCGCGCGACGGCACCGCTCACAGCCTCCGCCTCCCAGGCGCCGAGCGCCGTCCGATCCGACGGCGGCCCACCCGCCAGCGTGGTGTTCTACAGCCGCCGGGGCGGCGGCGCCTCGAAGATCTACGCGATGAATCCGGATGGCAGCGGTGTTCAGCAGCTCACCACCGGACCAGGCAACGACCTCTGGCCCGACATCTCCCGCAATGGCCAGCGCATCGCGTTCGCGTCGAATCGCTCGGGCAACAACGAGATCTATGTGCTCGACCTGCGGAGCGGGTCCCTCGCGAACGTGAGCCAGAGCAGCGCCGACGACAACTGGCCGCGCTGGTCGCCGAACGGTCAGGAGCTGGTCTTCCACAGCAACCGCGCGGGCAACTACGACCTCTACGTCGTGAGCGTGGACGACGGGTCGCTGCGGCAGGTGACCAACGCGCCGGCCCTCGATCAGTGGCCCGACTGGTCGCCGAACGGCAAGCAGATCGCGTTCCGGCGCGAGACGGACGTCTACGTGGCCGACGTGGACGGACTCGAGCAGAACGTCCGGCAGCTCACCTTCTCGCCGACGGTGATCGATCAGATGCCCGCGTGGTCGCCGGACGGGAAGCAGCTCGCGTACATGAGCTTCGCCGCGGGGTACTGCAGTGTCTTCCTGATGGACACCGAGGGCAACGGCGCGGTGAACCTGACGCCGAAGAACCCGGCGGATGCGTCGTCCGCCTGGTGCAGTCGGGCGCCGTCCTGGTCGCGCAACGGGCAGCGCATCTATTTCATGTCGGCGCGCCCGAGCACCTCCGGGGACGTCGAGCTCTTCTCGATGGCTGCCGACGGGAGCGCGCTCGAGCGGCTGACGTCCGCGAGTGGCGAGGACGGAGGGCCGCGGATGCGTTAAAGCGCCGCGCTCAGCGGCTGACGAGGCGGCTCCGCATCGTGATCTCCTTGGATCGCTCGAGATCGGCGAGGAACATGGCCTCGGCCTGGGCGCCGAGCGCCGCGTCCTCGATCACCGCGTCGAGCTCGAAGTTGATCGCCACGCCGAGCGGGTTGAAGTCGGTCGAGCCGACGCGCACCCAGCGGCCGTCGACGACGCTCGTCTTCGCGTGCATCATCGCGCCCGTATACTCCCAGATGCGCACGCCGTTCGTGAGCAGACGGCGGTAGTAGCGCCGCGTCAGCAGCGTGACCCACGGGTGGTCGTTGCGCTGCGGGACGAGGATGCGGACGTCGACGCCGTCGCGCGCCGCACCCATCAGCGCCTCGATCTCCGACCAGCTCGGGACGAAATACGCGTTGGCGATCCAGATCGAACGTTCGGCGGAGATGGCCTGCATCTGGAGGGCACGGGCGACGCGGAGGCGCAGCGGCTCGCCCTCGACGATGCCGACGAGCGCCGGTTCCGCGGTGGCGGGGTCGAGGTGCGCGCCGCGCGCGATGCGGCGGGAGAGGCGGTGCGACCCGCGGCGCTCGCGCTGCTTCGCGCGCTGCCACATGGTCTCGAACGCGGACTGCATGTCGCGCGCGGCGGGGCCGGCGATGCGGACGGCGGTGTCGCGCCAGTGGCCGCGGTGGCGCGCGGTCTTGCCCATCCACTCGTCGCCGATGCCGACGCCGCCGGTGATGCCGATCGTCGAATCGACGACGAGCAGCTTGCGGTGATCGCGCGGGACGAGGCCGAACCAGGCGCGCAGCCCGGGGGTGTTGAAGACGCGCAGCTCGACGCCGGCCTTGCGGAGGTTCGCGACGAAGCTCGCGCGGATGCCGCGCATGCCGATCCAGTCGGTGAGGACGCGCACCGAAACGCCGCGCGCCACCGCGTCGACGAGCGCCGTGGCGAAGCGCTGGCCGGTCTCGTCGGAGCGGAGGATGTAGCTCTCGAGGCACACCGACTCGCGCGCCGCGGCGATGGCGGCGATCATGACCTCGTAGGTGCGCGGGCCGTCGCTGAGCAGCTCGACGGTGTTGCCGCTCGACACGTCGGCGGCGGCGATGCGCCAGAGGCCGCGCGCGAAGGCCGGCCCCGCCGACGGGGCGAGGTCGGTCTTCCGCCGTTCGGCGAGCGGCGCGGCCGAGGCGGCGGGCGCGAGCTCGTCGCGCACGACGGACTGGGCGCCACCGTTGCGGGGCGTCGGCTGGGTCACACGGCCGGTCACGCGGATACGTTACGTCCCGGACCTCCGCTGCGCAGCCACGTAGTCGTGCGCGTGCGCCTCGAGCTGCGAGAGGTCGAAGGGCTTCTGCAGCACGGGGCGACCGAGCGTCTGCCAGACGCGGTCGGCCCGACCCATCGAATCCGCCAGCTCGCCGGTGACGAAGGTGACGCGGTCGGCGAGCTGGCCCCGCACGTCTTCGATCCAGCTCATCAGCTCGAACCCGCTCTCGGTCCCCAGCCACACGTCGACGAAGATGGCGTCGGGACTGTGGTGGAGGAGCACGCGCTTCGCCTCGTCCACGGAGCGCGCGATGTGCACGACGTGCCCGCGCCGCTCGAACCACCGGGCCACGGCTCGGCCGATGGTCTCCTCGTCATCCACGTACAGGAGCGACGGCATGGCGGCCTTTCCTTCCGCGGGGCGGGTGCGACGGTCCCCGACCGGGGTGCCTGGTCATGCATAGAGCGTGCTTGGTGGGTGGGGCGCGCGGGTGGGCGGGGG
>DASTSX010000008.1:0-10293 GCA_035760455.1 Gemmatimonadaceae bacterium
TCACCGCCGACGAGGAAGCGCGTCGCGCCGTGCCCGTGGTCCATGCGCTCGCGCGACGGTTCCCGGACGTGCCGCTCTCGATCGACACGGTGAAGAGCGCCGTCGCGCAGGCGGCGATCGACGGCGGGGCCCACGTGGTGAACGACGTCTCCGGGCTGCGGCTCGACCCGGCGATGGCGCGCGTCTGCGCCGGCGCGGGCGTCGGCCTGGTGATCATGCACTCGCGCGGCGACGTCCACGACATGGCGAGTTACGAGCACGCGCACTACGACGGTGATCCGATGGATGCCGTGCTCGACGAGCTCCGCGCACGGGTGGACGCCGCGCTCGCGCAGGGCGTGGCGGCGGAGAGCATCGCCGTGGACCCGGGCATCGGCTTCGCGAAGCGGTCCGAGCACTCCCTGCGCGTGCTCGCCTCGCTCGACCGGCTCGCGGCGTGGGGACATCCCGTCGTCGTCGGCGCGTCGCGCAAGCGGTTCGTCGGAGAGCTGAGCGGCGTGGCCGAGCCGGCGGCACGCGTGCACGGCAGCGTCGGCGCCGCGCTCGCGGCGTTCGAGCGCGGCGCTCGCATCCTGCGCGTGCACGACGTCGCGGCAACGCGGCAGGCGCTGAACGTCGCCGACGCGATCCGGCGCGCGGCGACCGACGCGCGGGCGGTGGTCGGATGAGCGAGCTCGCGCAGCTGCGACTGCTCAACCCCGGCTGGCGGGACCTCGTCGAGGTGCTGGTCGTCGCCTACGCGCTCTATCGCGTCCTGCTGTTGTTCCACGGCACGCGGACGCTGCAGATCGTCACGGGGATCGGAGTGCTGCTCGCGATCTACACCGCGGCGTGGCTCTTCAAGCTCGAGATGATCACGTACCTGCTGGGGTTCGTCTTCCAGTACGGCGCGATCGCCCTGCTCGTGGTGTTCGCGCCCGAGCTGCGGTCCGCGCTGGCGCACCTCGGCCAGGCGCGGTTCGGTGGATTGTTCCAGCAGATGGAGCAGCGCGAGGTGGCGGAGGAGATCTGCGAGGCGATCGAGCGGCTCAGTCGCTCGGGGATCGGCGCGATCGTGGCGATCGAGCGTGAAGTGCCGCTCGACAGCTACTCCGAGTCGGGCTCGCCGATCGCGGCGAAGGTGTCGGCGGATCTGCTCGCGACGATCTTCACGCCCTACTCGCCGCTGCACGACGGCGCCGTGCTGGTGCGCGGCGACACGATCATCGCCGCGGGGTGCATCCTGCCGCTCTCGCAGCGCGCGATGATCGACCGCACGCTGGGCACGCGGCATCGGGCGGCACTCGGGCTCAGCGATGAGACCGACGCATTAGTGGTGGTCGTGAGCGAGGAGCGCGCGACGATCTCGGTCGCGGAGCGCGGGCAGCTCTTCCTGGATCTCACGCCGACGGGCGTGCGCGACATCCTGGCGGGACGCGCACCCCAGAGCGCCGCCCTGCCGCCGGCGGGAGCAGTCGTCTGACGCCGCGGCGCGCCGCGTGGCTGGCCGGCGCGACGCTCCTCGCCATCTATTCGGCGACGCTCGCGCCGGGCGTGACGTTCTGGGACGCCGGGGAGCTGATCGCCGCGATCCACGTGCTCGGCATTCCGCATCCGCCTGGCACCCCGCTCTACGTGGCGCTCGCGCACGCGTGGACGGACGCGACCGGCGACGCGCTCGGCGTCGCGCGCGCGGCCAACCTCCTGTCCGCGCTGTGTACGGCGGGTGCAGGTGCGGCGACCGCGTGGCTGGTGGCGCGCGCGAGATCGACACCCGCCGCGGCATGGACGGGCTACGTCGGTGCAGTCGCGGCGGGCACGATGCAGACGGCGTGGTCCGTCGCGACGGAGACGGAGGTGTACTCCCTCGCGCTGCTGCATGCGGTGGCGGTGCTCGTGGCGGCGCAGATGGCGGGCGAGGGCGACGAGCCTCGCCACGAGCGATGGACGCTGCTCACCGCGTACCTCCTCGCGCTAAGCCCGGCCCTGCATCTGAGCGCGCTCGTGGCGGCACCGGCGGCGATCGTGCTGGCGGCCCGAGAGCCCGCGGTGCCCGACCGTCCAGGGCAATGGCGCGTCGCGCGCGTGCTGATGCTCGCAGGCGCGACCATCGTCGCGGCTGGAATCGGGCGCATGAGCTGGATGATCGTCGCGCTCGGCGCGCTCGTGTGCGCGTCGAGCACGATCGCGCACTGGAAGCCGCCGTCGATGAAGCGGCTGGCGATGCTCGGCACGGTGATGGCGCTCGCGGCGACCGCGCTGCTGGTAATGCTGGTCCGCGCGCGGCTCGATCCGGCGATCAATCAGGCGAACCCCTCGTCGCTCGCGGCGCTCGCCGACGCCGTCGCGCGCCGACAGTACGCGGTCGCGCCGCTCTTCCCGCGTGCGACACCGGCATGGCTGCAGATCGCCAACGTCTTCCAGTACGTCGATTGGCAGACCGCGATGTCGTGGGGCGCCGGCGTCGTGACGTCGCCGCTGCGGGTGCTCGCGACGATCGTCTGGCTGGGGCTCGGCTGGGTGGGCTTCCGCGCGACGCGGAGGGACACGCCGGTGGTGACGATGGCGCTCGGCGTGCTGGTCCTCGCGGGCACGTTCGGCGTCGCGGCCTACCTCAACCTGAAGGCCGGGGCTTCCCTCGGCTGGGGCATCCTGCCGGACGACGCGCCGCACGAGGCGCGAGAGCGCGACTACTTCTTCCTTCTCGGGTTCTGGGCGTGGGGCTGCCTCGTGGGCGGGGGAGCCGTGGCGCTCGCCGCTCGACTGCGGCTGCCGGCGGCCGCCGCGGTGCTCGCGGTCGCACTGCCGATCGCCGGCAACTGGCGGAGCGCAGACCGCTCGCGCGAGCCCGATGCGTCGGCGGCACGACGGTTCGGCATCGCACTGCTGCAGGCGACGCCCGAGCGCGCGGTGCTGTTCCTCGACGGCGACAACGACAGCTATCCGATCTGGTACCTGCAGCAGGTCGAGGGCGTGCGCCGCGACGTGCTGCCGGTCACCGTGCCGTTGCTGCCGGCGGCGTGGTATCCGGGGGAGATCGCGCGGCGATCGGGTCTTCGGTGGAGCGACGCTCCCGTCACCGGGGCCCGCACGCTGTCGGAGCAGCGCGCGGCGCAGATCGCCGCGGCGGCGCACCGCGCGGGGCGCCCGGTGGCCGCGTCGCCCGCGCTGCGCGCGCGCGAGCGCGTCCTGCTGGGGCGCGACTGGACGCTGCGTGGTCCGCTCTACGTCGCCGGCGCCGACGGCCGTGATGCGCAATTGGAGGCGGTCGTGGATTCCGCGGCGGCATCGCAGTGGCTCGCCGCGCACGTCCCGTGGCCGCGCGAGCGACGGTCGCCGTCGGGCGACGACGTGGCGCGCGTCATGATGAGCCTGCTCGACTGCCCGCGTCTCGCGGAGCGCGAGCGCACCTCACCGGTGCGACGCGACTCGCTTGAAGTGAGGTGCAACCTTCGGTAAATTCGCGTGTTATGCCTTTTCGGGACCTGGCCGAGCGCCTCGCCGAGGTGCGCACGCGCGTCGGCGACGCGGTCGCTCGTGGAGGACACGGCCAGGCCGTCACGGTCGTCGGCGTGATCAAGACGTACGGCCCCGAGGCGGCGCTCGCGGCGTGGGAGGCGGGCCTGCGCGACGTGGGGGAGAACAAGGTCCAGGAAGCGCTCGTGAAGATGCCCCAGGTGAAGGTTGCGCTGCACTGGCATCTGATCGGGCATCTCCAGCGGAACAAGGTGAAGCAGATCGACGCGTTCGACCTGATCCACTCCATGGACAGTGGGCGCCTCGCCGATGCGCTCGCTTCGCACGGTGCGGCGCGGGGTCGGCCCGTGGAGGTGCTGGCGCAGGTGAACGTGTCAGGTGAGGAAACGAAGGGTGGCTATCAACCGTCGATGTTCGTGCAGGAAGCCGACCGGTTGCGGGAGCTGTCCGGAATCGTAGTGCGTGGCGTGATGACGATGGCGCCGTTCGGCGCCGACGACGCGACACTCCGGTCGGTGTTCACCGGGGCTCGCCGATGCGCGGAAGTGCTGCGCGCGGCCGGCCATCCGGCGGTCGAGCTGTCGATGGGGATGTCGGGCGACTACGAGGTCGCCGTGGAAGAAGGCGCCACCCTGATCCGCCTTGGAACCGTGTTGTTCGGAGCGAGAGCCGCCTAATGGACGAGACCTTTCATCTCACGCCGCTCGACGTGCGGCGCTACGACTTCGGCCACAAGCTTCGGGGCTACGATCCCGAGCGGGTCGAGCAGTTCCGCAGCCAGGTCGCCGAGGAGCTGGAGCGCCTGGCGCGGCAGACACAGGAGCTGGAGGCGAAGGCGAAGGGCTTTCACGAGCAGCTTCGCGCGTTCCGCGAGCGCGACAAGGCGCTCAACGATGCGCTCGTGAGCGCGCAGCAGCTGCGCGGCGAGATCCGGGAGCAGTCTGAGCGCGAAGCGCAGCTCATCCTGCGCGAGGCGCGAGGCGAGGCGGAGAAGTATCTCGAGGGCAGCCGGAACGAGATCCGCCACCTGCAGGCCCACATCGCCGAGCTGGAACGGGCGCGCCGCAACTACCTCGCGCAGCTCCGCGTGATGGTGGAGCGCCAGCTGGCCGACATCACCGCCGCCGAGCAGGCTCCCGCGCCAGCGGTGCCCGCGCCGCCGGCGGCCGCCGTGGCGGCGCCGGACGGGCGCGTCGCGCAGACGGCGCGCGTCGGGCAGGGATGAGCGGAGTGGCATCGATCGCTCACGCCGAAACGCGGAGTCTGCATCGGCTGGAGTCGGTGAACGCCGCGGCGGACGTCGTCCGCGCGCGGCTCTCACGCGTGCCCGAGGTGGCGATCGTGCTCGGCACGGGGCTCGGCGGGCTGGCGCGGGAGATCGACGTCGCCGCCACGGTGGAGTACGCCGACATCCCAGGATTTCCGCTGTCCACGGTGGAGAGCCACGCCGGACGGCTGCTGTGCGGCACGCTCGGCGGCAAGGCGGTGGTGGCGATGCACGGCCGCTTCCACCGCTACGAGGGGTACTCGCTGCAGCAGGTGACCTTTCCCGTGCGCGTGCTGCGCGCGCTCGGCGCGGAGACGCTGGTCGTCTCGAACGCCTGCGGCGGGATGCGCGAGGCATGGGCACCGGGCGATCTGATGCTGATCGCCGATCACATCAATCTGCTCGGCGACAATCCGCTCGTCGGGGAGAACGACGATCGGTTGGGCGTGCGGTTCCCGGACATGTCGGCGCCGTACGACGCCTCGCTGCGCGCGCTCGCGCGGGAGGTCGCGCGGGAGCAGGGAACCGTTCTGCGCGAAGGGGTCTACGTCGCGGTGACGGGCCCGAACCTCGAGACGCGCGCCGAGTACCGGATGCTGCGCACGATCGGGGCGGACGTCGTCGGGATGAGCACGGTGCCCGAAGTGATCGTGGCGGTGCACGGAGGGATGCGCGTGCTCGGGCTGTCCATCATCACGGACCAGTGCATCCCGGAGACGCTCGAGCCGGCGGACCTCGAGACCATCATCGCGACGGCCGGTCGGGCCGAGCCGAGGCTGACCGCGCTGGTGCGCGGTGTACTGGAGCGACTGTGACCGTCAGCGACGTGACGCAACGATACGCGCTCGTGCCGGCCGACCAGCCGGCGGACACGCTGGAGCAGGCGCTGCTCGCGCGGTGGCGCGAGGAGGATCTGTTCGCGCGCACGCTCGCGGCGCGCGCCGGCGCGGAGCCGTTCGTCTTCTACGAGGGTCCGCCGACCGCGAACGGGAAGCCGGGGATCCATCACGTGTTCGCCCGGACGATCAAGGATCTCTTCTGCCGCCATCGCGCGATGAAGGGGTACCTCGTGCATCGCAAGGCGGGGTGGGACACGCACGGGCTGCCGGTCGAGATCGAGGTCGAGAAGCGGCTGGGGATCAGCGGCAAGCAGGACATCGAGAAGCTCGGCGTGGCGGAGTTCAACCGGCTGTGCCGCGAGAGCGTGTTCACCTATCGCGCCGACTGGGAGCGGCTGAGCGAGCGGATCGGCTACTGGCTGGACTACGACGATCCCTACGTCACCTACACGCCCGAGTACGTGGAGAGCGTGTGGTGGGCGCTGTCGACGCTGTACCGGAAGGGATCGCTCTACCGCGGCCACAAGATCCTGCCGTACTGCGCGCGCTGCGGCACGGCGCTGTCGAGCCACGAGGTGGCGCAGGGCTACGAGGACGTCGAGGATCCGAGCGTGTACGTGGCGCTCGATCTGGCGGCCGTGGGGGACACTGCAGTTCCGATGGCCGATGAGCTGCCTGGACGCACGGCGCGGCGCATCCTCGTCTGGACGACGACGCCGTGGACGCTCGTGTCGAACGTGGCGCTCGCGGTGCATCCGGACCTGGAGTACGTGGAGCTGCGCAAGACCGACAGCCCGGACACGCGAACGATCATCCTGGCCGCGGCGCGCGCCGGCGCGGTGCTCGGCGAGGACTACGCGACGCGGTGGACGCAGGTCGGAACGCTGAGCGGCGCGGAGCTCGTGGGGGCGCGCTATCGCCGCCCGCTCGACTGGTTGCCGTATCCGGAAGGGACGACGCACGAGATCGTCGTCGGCGAGAGCTTCGTGAGCGCCGACGACGGGTCGGGCGTGGTGCACATGGCGCCGGCGTTCGGCGCGGACGACTACGCGGCCGGCCGGCGCCACAACCTGGCGTTCCTCCAGCCGGTGAACGCGCAGGGCGAGTTCCCCGCCGACCTGCCGCTCGTGGGCGGGAAGTTCGTGAAGGCGGCCGATCCCGCGCTGATCGAGGAGCTCAAGCGGCGCGGGTTGCTGTGGAAGGCGGGGACGATGACGCACTCGTACCCGCACTGCTGGCGGTGCGGCACGCCGCTGCTCTACTATGCGCGCACCTCGTGGTTCGTGCGCACGTCGTCGTACAAGGACGAGATGCTCGCGCGCAATGCGCGCGTCGGCTGGCACCCGCCGACCGTGGGCTCCGGCCGGTTCGGCGAGTGGCTCGAGAACAACATCGACTGGGCGATCTCGCGCGACCGGTACTGGGGCACGCCGCTCCCGCTGTGGGTCTGCGACGCGGATGCGGAGCATCTCGACGCGGTAGGCAGCTTCGCCGAGCTGGCCGAGCGGACGGGGCGCCCGCTGGGCGCGGAGTTCGATCCGCACAAGCCGCACGTCGACACGTACGAGTGGTCGTGCCGCGTCGCGGGCTGTCACGGCACGATGCGCCGCACGCCCGAGGTGATCGACGCGTGGTTCGACTCGGGGTCGATGCCGTTCGCGCAATGGCACTACCCGTTCGAGCATCGCGACGCGCTCGCGTCGCGCTATCCGGGGGACTTCATCGCCGAAGGGCTCGATCAGACGCGAGGCTGGTTCTACTCGCTGCTGGCGATCGCCACCGGCCTGGGCGACGCGCTGCCGAACAACGCGAGCGACTCGGCGGCGCCGTACCGGTCGGTCGTGGTGAACGACCTCGTGCTCGACGCCGAAGGGCGGAAGATGTCGAAGAGCCGCGGCAACGTGGTCGATCCGTGGGCGGTGTTCTCGCGCCACGGCGTGGACGCGGTGCGGCTGTTCCTCGTGAGCAGCAGCAAGGTGTGGGAGCCCCGCTCGTTCGACGAGACGCTGATCCGCCAGGGCGCGGGCCGGTTCCTGCTCACGCTCAAGAACATCTACAGCGGGATGTTCGCGCAGTACGCGAACTTCGGGTGGTCGCCCTCCGAGGCGGATCCGGCCCCGGAGGAGCGGCCGCTGCTCGACCGCTGGATCCTCTCGCGGCTCGCCACGGTGGAGCGCGCCGCGGACGAGGCGCTGCTCGACTACGACGCGACCGCCGCGGTGCGAACGATCCTCGAGTTCGTCGACGAGGACGTCGCCAATTGGTACGTGCGACAGTCGCGGAAGCGGTTCTACGACGTGGACACGGCGGACAACCGTGCCGCGTTCGCGACGCTGCACGAGGTGCTGGCGGTGGTCTGCCGACTGCTGGCGCCGTTCGCGCCGTTCGTCACGGACTGGCTGCACCGCGAGCTGACGGGCGAGTCGGTGCATCTCGCGCCGTACGTGCGCGAGCGCGGCATGCCGTCGGACGGCGCGCTCGAGGCGCAGATGGCGAGCGTACGCACGCTCGCCACGCTCGGCCGCGCGGCGCGCGAGCAGGCGGGGATCAACGTGCGGCAGCCGCTGTCGCGGCTGGTGTGCGTCGCGCCGCGGATGAGCCAGGAGTCGCTGGCGCCGCTGCTGCCGATCCTCGCGTCGGAGCTGAACGTGAAGCGGATCGAGGTCGCGACGAGCGCCGACGCGCTCGTGTCGCTCGAGGCGAAGCCCAACTTCCGGACGCTCGGCAAGAAGTTCGGGGCCCGCACCAAGCTGGCCGCGGAAGCGGTCTCGCGATTCACGAGCGAGCACCTCCGCCGGTTCGAGCAGGGCGAGGAGCTGAGCGTCACGGTGGACGGCGACACGCACACGATCACGACGGACGATCTGACGATCGTGCGCCGCGCGTCGGGGGCGCTGGTGGTGCAGGAAGAGCACGGGTACTTCGCGGCGATCGATCCCGCGATCGGTCCCGAGCTCAGGCAGGAAGGGGTGGCACGTGAGCTCATCAGTCGGGTACAGCGTATGCGAAAGGACGCCGGCCTGGCCGTGAGCGACCGGATCCGTCTCTCGATCGGCGGTGATCCAGCCGTCCTCGAAGCCGCCGCGACGCACCGGGACTGGATCGCCGGTGAAGTGCTCGCCGCCGAGGTCGTGATCGGCGGCGATTCGGAAGGCACCACGCTGGCGAGGCTCCGGGTGGATCTCGATGGGATCCGCGCGGACCTCGCCCTAACCAAGGACGAGTAGCGATGCCCACGTCAGAGAACGCGGCGAAGAAGTCGAAGCCGATGTCCAAGAAGCTGCTGCAGCACTTCGAGAAGCGGCTGATGGAGGAACGCCGCCGCGCGGTGAAGGAGCTGGGGAATTACGGGGAGGCGTTCGGCGCGACGTCGCAGGAGTCCGACGGCGATCTGAGCAGCTATTCGTTCCACATGGCCGATCAGGGCACGGATGCGATGGAGCGCGAGAAGGCGTTCCTGTTCGCGAGCCAGGAAGGGCGGTTCCTGTGGCACATCGACGAGGCGCTGCGTCGTCTCTATCGCTCGCCCGAGACGTTCGGCAAGTGCCACAACTGCGGGAACGACATCGCGTTCGAGCGGCTCGACGCACTTCCGCACGCGCGCTACTGCATCCAGTGCAAGCAGCGCGAGGAAGATGCGAAGTCGAAGTAACGCCGCGCTGTTCTGGCCGGTGCTGCTCGTGGTCCTGGTCGCCGACGTGATCACGAAGGCGATCGCCGAGCGCGCGCTGCTTCCGCGGGGGATCCCGCACGACGTGCTGGGAAGCTGGTTCCGATTCACGCTCGTCTACAATCCGGGCGCGGCGTTCGGGCTGAACCTCGGCTCGCAGTCGCGCTGGATCTTCTCGGCGCTCACGCTCATCGCGCTCGTGATCCTGGCGCGGCTGTACATGTCGACGCGCCCAGGGCACACGGCGCGCGCCGCCGCGCTCGCACTCGTCTGTGCCGGCGCGATCGGCAACCTGATCGATCGGCTCCGGTCGTTCTTCGGCGTCGTGGACTTCATCGACATCGGGATCGGCAACGCACGGTGGCCGACGTTCAACGTGGCGGACATGGCGGTGAGCTTCGGCGCCGGGCTGCTCGCCTACGTGCTCTGGCAGGAAGACCAGGCGGCGCAGGCGTCGGCACCGACCGTCGGACCGGTGGCGGTGCCGGCGACGGCGTCCGGCGGCGAGCCGGGCGACCTCGCGTGACGGCGGCACCGCCGCCGGAGCGCAGCAGCGCCCGGCTCTTCTGGGGCACGGCGGCGACGGTCATCGCGATCGACTTCGTCACCAAGCTGCTGGCGGAGGAGTATCTCGCGCCGCGATACGTGCCCCACCGCATCATCGGCGATTTCCTCCGCTTCACGCTCGCCTACAACCCGGGCGCGGCGTTCAGCATGTCGCTCGGTCCGTACTCCCGGTACATCTTCGGCACCTTCGCGGTCATCGCGCTGATCGTGCTGTGGCGGTTGTACCGGCTGTCCGGACCGGCCCAGCGCGCCGGCGACCGCGTGCGCATCTTCGCGCTCGGCCTCGCCTGGGGCGGCGCCGCCGGCAACCTGATCGATCGGGTCCGGTCGCCGATGGGCGTGGTGGACTTCATCGACATCGGGGTGAGCGGCTGGCGGTTCTGGACGTTCAACATCGCGGACTCCGCCGTCACCGTCGGTGCGATCGTGCTCGCCTGGTCGCTGTCCCGCGAGGAGCGAGAGGAGCGGCAGGCCCGTGAAGCCGCCGCGGCGCC
>DASTSX010000009.1:0-14189 GCA_035760455.1 Gemmatimonadaceae bacterium
CGGAGCCGGGCGCCGGCGGCCTGGACGTGCCGAGGATCACCGTCGGCGGCGCGGCACGCCGCGCCGCCGTGTCCTGCGGCGACGTCCCCTTCGCGGCCGGCTACTGCGCCGCGAGGTCCGCCGTCGCCGTGTCCGGCACAACGGCGCGCAGATCGGCCACGCGCAGCTCGGCGGCCTCCGCCGCCTTCACGCCCACCAGTCGCGTCAGCATGCGGCAGTAGGCCCAGCCGAGGTTCTTCGGCTCCTTCGGGGCGATCGGCGGCGGCGGGCCGACCGCCGCCGCCTTGCCGCGCTCCGCCGCCGGCATCCTGGCGAGCCGCACCGCGTGGAGGTACTCGGCCCGGTTGTTCTCGTAGGTCGCCTTGGCGCGCGTCAACCGCTTCTGCATCGCGCACACACCGAGCTCGCGGTCGCCGCGCGAGAGCGTGTCGCCCTGGCGGCGGTCGATCGGCTTCATCACCTCGGGGACGGTGATCCGATCGTGCTCGAAGAACATCCGGTCGAGCTGCCCGGGCTTCTGCGTCGCGACCATCTGCATCTGCCCGGCGAACAGGTCCATCTGCAGATCGCGCATGTTCGGCGCGAAGCCGATCGTCCCGCTGTCGGCGTAGATCGTCCGGCGGCGCGTGGGATCGGCGAGATCGTAGATCACGACCTCGCGCATCTTGCCCGTTCCCTGGTCGATCCGTCCGGCCTTGAGGTAGAGCTTCTCCTCCTGCACCGCGTTGATGACCTGCGGCTTCAGCAGGAAGGTCGGCTTCGTCTGGGCGATGTCGTCCTGGAGCGTCTTGAGCCGGAAGTTCGCGCGGGGAAGCACCTGGTCGTTGAACGCGAGCAGGAACACCGACATCAGGAAGCCCCAGACGAGCGCCGGCGTCACGAGTCGCCACGGGCTGACGCCGCTCGCCTTGAGCGCGGTCACCTCGTTCTCCGCGGCCAGCCGGCTGAACGCGTACAGCACCGCCACCAGCACCGACATCGGCAGGGTGAGGGCGATGGTGAACGGGATCGAGAGCGCGAAGAACTCCGCGATCACCGAGCTCGGAAGCCCCTTGCCGACCAGCTCGCCGAACTGCCGCGAGATGAAGTTCAGGATCATCAGGGAGGTGAGCGCGGCCAGCGCGAAGACGAACGGGCCGACGTGTTCCCTGAGGATGTACTTGCTGATTATCTTCACGAAGAGGTCCGAGGTGCGCCCCGCACGCGGAACTTCAAGATCTGCACGGGCTTGTAGCGTGCGTCGCGGCCAGTAAGTTCCACCCGCCCGACGCCCAAATTCAAGTCTTTCCTTCCGCGCACGACCTCACCTCCGCAGGCTCGCGCTCCCTCGGACGACCGGAGAGGGGCGGCCCGTGCGGCCGATCCATACCCCACCCACCCGGATTGGTGCGCGTTCTCCGGCTCGTCACCGCGCTCGCCGCAAGCACGGTCTCGTTCGCGGTCGGCGCGCGCGCGCAGGACCCCGTGCCCACCGCGCCCGTGCCGCGCGTCGACTCGGTTCGGGTCGATACCCTGAAGCCGGCCGCCCCCGATTCCACCCGCCGCGTCGTCTTCCCGAAGCCGCCCGCGGCCGACACCGCGCGGCCCGCCGGCATCTTCGGCCCGCGCGCCGACCTCGGGCTCGACGTGCGGGCGCGCATCGAGGCCAAGGGAGAGCGCACGCGCAACGAGCGCTGCGATGGAAGCCAGCAGTACAGCGTCTTCGCCGCCTGTCGCACCGCGTTCCAGCCCGACTTCAACTTCCAGCTCTCGCTCCGCAGCAACGGCACCGTCGCCGACCGCGTCCACGTCAACGTCGACTACGACACCCAGCGCGAGTTCGACGCCTCGAATGCGGTCAACGTCTATTACGAAGGCAAGACGACCGACCGGCTGCAGCGGCTCGAGGTGGGCAACGTCGCGTTCACCCTCCCGTCGACGCGCTTCCTCTCGAGCGGCGTGCCGAGCGGCAACTACGGGCTCCAGGCCGTCGGCCGCCTGGGGCCCTTCCGCGTCCAGGCGATCGCCGCGCAGCAGAAGGGGAACATCGTCAAGGACCGCACCTTCCTCGTCGGCGAGCGCACGCGGCAGGACGGCGAGCGCCAGATCGAGGACTATCAGGTCGAGCCGAAGCGCTTCTTCTTCACCGTCGATCCGGCCCTGTTCGTCGGCGCGTACCCCAACGTCGACATCCTCGACCGCAGCCAGCTCGCCGGCCTCGCGGCGAGCCTCCCCGACACGCTGCGCCCGCGGCGCGTGCTGCTCTACCGCGTGCAGTTCGGCACCCAGCCGCAGAACCCGAACGGACCGCGCCTCCGACTGAACGGCGACGTCGGCGGCGGCCGGCAGACGTACGACGTGCTCCGCGAAGGGGTCGACTACTACCTCGATCCCTCGCAACTCTGGTTCGCGCTCGTGCGCCCGCTCGACCAGCAGAGCGAGCGGCTCCTCGTGGCGTACACGGTGCGCGTGAACGGCCGCGACACGGTCTGGACGACGACGGGCGGCACCCCCGACGTGCAGAACGATGCGGCGCGCGACCAGATCGCGAACCTCGTCTCCGATCCGAACGTGCTCCCCGGCACCGCCGCCTTCCGGCGCGAGATCCGCTCGGTCTACCGCATCGGCGGCGACGAGCTCGTGCGCGCCACGACGCGGCTGCGCGTCGTGTCGGGGACCGGCGACCAGGAGAAGCCGGCCGCCGGCGCGTTCGACACCTTCCTCCAGATGTTCGGGCTCGCGCAGCCGGTGAACCCGGCCGACTTCGACATCGAGAACCGGCTCTGGCCGCGACCGACGGATCCGAACTACAGCGCCGCCGCCGGCGGCAGCGCGGGGCTCGCCAGCACGTCGGCGCTCGGCATCGCGTCGAGCGCCGCCGCGGCGAGCGGCGGCAAGATCATCCGCGACTACTTCGTCGTCTTCCCCTCGCTGCAGCCCTTCGCGCGCCGCGACTCGGGGTTGGTCGTGCCCGGCAACCCGAGCAACGAGGCGGTCTACACGACGCCGAGCGAGTATCTCTACTCGCCGCAGCACCCGGCGTCGGTGTACCGCCTCAAGGTGCGCTATCAGACCGAAGGGGGCGGCGACGCCGGCGCCCTCATGCTCGGCAGCGTGCAGGTGCGCCGCGGCTCGGAGCGCGTCGTCGTCGACGGCGTGCCGCTCGTCCGCGACGTGGACTACCGCGTGGACTACGAGCTCGGGCGGCTGAGCTTCGCGCGGCCCGAGACGCTGTTCACCCGCCAGCGCGCCGTCACGGTGCGCTTCGAAGAGAACCCGCTCTTCGCCGTCACGCCGACGACGCTGCTCGGCGTCACCTCCACGCTCCCCCTCCGCCACGGGGAGCTGAACTTCATGGCGGTCCAGCAGACGCAGAAGACGAACTACACCCGGCCGCAGCTCGGCTTCGAGCCGGTGTCGTCGCTGCTCGCTGGCGTGAACGGCCGCGTGGGGTGGGACGTCGCCCCGCTGACGCGGCTCGTCAACCGCTTGCCCTTCGTTAAAACGACGGCGCCGTCGCGGCTCACCCTGCAAGGCGAGATCGCGACGAGTCGCCCGCAGGTCAACAGCGACGGCGAAGCGTTCGTCGAGAGCTTCGAGGGCGAGGCGGGGATCACCGTCGGGCTCACCGATCCGGTGTGGGCGCTCTCCAGCCAGCCGGCCGACGGTCGCCTCCTGCCGCAGCGCTACGGCGCCAACCCCTTCGACCTGCGCCGCGCCTCGACGATCGCCTTCCAGAGCAACGGCACCACGGCCGCCGGTGCGCCGATCCTCGTGCGCTCCGAGGACATCGATCAGAACGCGGAGTTCGCCGGCCTCGGGTTCTCGTCCACCGAGCAGCTGCTCTGGCTCACGCTCTACCCTCTCGCCGTCGGGGGCAACTACGATCCGCGGACGAAGTCGTTCGACTGGCGCGTCGCCAACGCGCTTGCCGGACGGCGCTTCCGCTCGATCCGCACGGTGCTCAGCCCGTCGGGCGTGGATCTCTCCCGCGTCGAGAACCTCGAGTTCTGGACGCTGGTCGACACGAGCGCCGCGCGTCGGTCGCAGAACCCGACGCTCGTGTTCGACGTCGGGGAGATCAGCGAGAATACGGTCGCATTCGCGCCCGAGACGCTCACGGTGGTGCGCGGCGCGGCGGGCGCCGACTCGGTGTTCGGCGGCAAGAAACTTCAGGGGCTCGACCGCCTCGACACCGAGCGCGACCCGCTCTCGCGCGCCTTCAACGGCGACGTCAACGACGTCGGCCTCCCGGGCGATCGGGCCGACACGCTCGTCGTCGTCGACGGCCTCACGGCGCAGCGGCTCTTCGACGTGCCGGTCTGCTCCGGCATCGACCGCTCGATCCCGCGGCTCGGCGACACGCGCACGAACTGCACGGTGCGCAACAGCCGCCTCGACGAGGAAGACATCGACCTCGACGGCGTCCTCAACCTGCCGAGCGGCGCGCGCAATCAGGAGCGGCTGGCGCGATTCGTCGTCGATCTCGCCGATCCGCGCCGCTGGACGCGCTTCGGCAAGCCGTTCACGCAGCAGCTCGACTCCACGACCGCGGGCCGCACGCTGCAATGGGTGCTCGTCCGCGTGCCCTTCCGCGTCCCCGACGACACGATCAACGACGTCCTGCTGCGCCGCGTCCGCGCGCTCCGGCTCACCGTGGTGAGCGGTGTCGGCACGGCGGACGCGGACTTCGTGCGGCTGCCGATCGCGCGGCTCAAGCTCACCGGCGCCCCGTGGCTCAAGCGCAGCGAGCAGACGCTCATCGGGATCGGCGGCGAGCAGCCCGCGGGCGGGTACACGCTCACGTCGCTCATCGGCACCGCCGACCGCGACTCGCTGCGCGGGCAGGACTACCAGCCGCCGCCCGGAGTCTTCGACGAGCTCGATACGAAGAGCGGCCAGTACGCGGTCGGCTCGGTGCAGATCAACGAGCGCTCGCTCCGGCTCCAGTCGGGCAACCTGCCGGTGTACGGCCGCGCGGAGGCGTTCTACCGGTTCCCGAACGGCCAGCAGAGCTTCATGGGCTACCAGGAGCTCCGGCTCTGGGCGCGCGGCCGGCGCAACGGGTGGGGCGAGCGCGGCGAGCTGCAGATGTTCGTCAAGATCGGCCGCGATGCGAACAACTTTTATCTGTATCGCACGCCGGTGAACGCGGGGAACGGCGCCGAAGCCTGGCTGCCCGAGGTGCGGGTCGACTTCAACCGCTTCTTCGCGCTGCGGCAGAAGCTGCAGAACGCCTACCTCCAGAACCGCAGCGACTCGCTCTCGTGCGGCGGCGTCGACTCGGCGCTCGTCGCCGCGTCGCCGGTGCCCGCCCTCGCCGGCCGCCAGCGCTACGTGGCGTGCGACGGCGGCTACATGGTGTACACCGTGGAGCCCGGCGCCGCGCCGCCGAACCTCGCCGCGGTGCAGGAGATGTCGGTCGGCTTCGTCAGGCTCCCCGCTCAGAGCTCACAGCCCACTTCGATCGGGCCTGCGGACTCCCTGGAGCTTTGGGTGGACGACATCCGGCTCGGCAAGGTCGTCAACCATCCGGGCTACGCGGGGCAGGTGAGCCTCGCCCTCTCCGCCGCCGACGTCGCGGACATCCGCGTCGGGTTCACGCGCAAGGATCCGCATTTCCGCCAGCTCACCGACGCGCCGAGCTTCGTCGACGACCGCTTGATCGACGTCGTCTCGACGATCCACCTCGAAAAGCTGTTGCCGGTCCGGCTCGGGATCGCGGTCCCGCTCACGATCACGCACCTCTCCTCGGCCAGTTCGCCGCTCTACCTCAGCGGCACGGACATCCGCGGCGACGGCGTGCAGAACCTGCGCGCGCCGCGCACCGGGAGCACGGTCTACTCGCTCAGCGTTCGCCGCACGGCGGCGCTGCGCAATCCGCTGCTCGGCGCGCTCGTCGACAACCTCGGCCTCACCTCGACCTACACCACGGGCGACAGCCGCAACGAGTACCAGCAGGGTCGCGCCAACAACTTCGCGCTCAACCTCGACTACAACGTCAACGCCGCGCCGCGCACGGCGCGCCTCCCGGGCGTCCTCGGCTCGCCGCTCGGCCTGCTCCCCGCGGCACTGCGCGGCGCGCGGCGCGACACGCTCGTCGGGCCCGGCACCGTGTTCCGATGGAATCCCACCGTGCTGCGCGTCACGAGCGGCATCGTGCGCGGGATCGACCGGCGGTTCTCCTTCTTCAAGCCCGCGTTCGCCGCCGACGACTCGGCGCGCGAGTCGCAGGCGGAATCGAACCTGTGGCGCAACGCCACCACGCTCGAGCTCCGGCCCACGACCGCGATCACGGCGCGCTGGGACTTCGTGTCGCTGCGCGACCTCCGCGACTACGGCGACACCACCGCCGCCGCGCGCGCCGCCACCGAGAGCCGCGCGAGCGTGTTCGGGGCGAACGTCGGCGCCGAGCGCGAGCGGTCGCTCCTCTCCTCGTTCGCCATCGCGCCGCAGACGTCGTCGTGGTTCAAGCCGCGCGCCGATTTCGGCACGCAGTACGGCATGCTGCGCGACCCGAACCTCCGGTCGTACGCGCTCACCCCATTCGGCTCCGCCACGTCGTTCGGCAACATGGTCATCGATTCGGCGATGCTGCCGCGCCGGATCACCGTCTCGCAGAATCTCGGTGCCGGCTTCACGCTCGATCTCGGCAAGGCGATCACGCTGCACACGCGCGACTCGAGCGTCGCGCGCCGGTGGGCGAAGATCTTCGCGCCCTTCGACCTCACGCTGAACCGCAGCCTGCTCTCGGCGTTCGACGGCGCCGCCGGTGGGTCGCCGATCCCCCTGCAGTTCGGCTTCGGCGGCGTCGAATCGTTCCGGAGCGTGAACGGCGAGCTCGCCACCGCGACGGGGCTCACCCAGGCGCTCGCCGCCACGCAGTCGTTCCTCCTGCCGGGCGGCGCCTCGCTCGTGAGCCGCTACCGCCGCACCACCACGCGCTCGTGGACCCGCCGCGCCGACGAGACCCAGGGCGTCGCCGACGGCGCCCAGACCGTGTTCCCCGACGTGAGCCTGCGCTGGACGTGGCAGCCGCCGAAGTCGCTGCGCGGCCTTCTCACCTCGCTCGGTGCGAACGCCGGCTACGCCAACTCCTCGGCTACGTCGTTCATTCCGGGCGATGCGGGCTTCCCCTTCGCGGAATCGCGCGCGTCCCACGTGCGGACCTTCCCCCTCAACGCCAGCGTGGCGTGGGGGTTCGGGCGCGGCCTGACCACTTCGGCCGGCTACACTCGCACGACCCGCACCGACTCGCTGCCCGGCAGCATCGCCGAGGGGCGCGCCGACGACATGAGCGTGGACGTCGGCCGCGCCTTCCGACTTCCCCGAAACCTCGGATTCACCTTCGACGGTGACATCCGAACGCGCGTCGGGTACCAACAGACCCGCAACAGCACGTTCGTCTCCGACTTCGCGCGCACGGGCACGAGCCGGCTCGCCGACAACGGCCGCTCGGCGGTGAGCGTGAACGCCGACGCCGATCTGAGCGAGACCCTCGTGTTCACGCTCCAGGGGTCGCGGCTCGTCACGTACGACAACAACTTCAATCGGCGGCAGACGCAGCTCGTGCTCTCCACCGTCCTGCAGGTCCAGTTCTTCGGCGACGCGAAGTAGCCCGCGGCGGCCCCCGATTCCCGAATCCCAGCCCCAACCGATGCCGTACCCGCGCAAGCTTCTGCTCGCCCTCTGCACGTGCGCCGCGCTCACGGCGCTCTCCGCGTGCGACCGCCTTCCATTCGCCAAGCGCGCGAAGACCGCCTTCGCCGGCGATTCGGCGCTCTCGTACGCGCGGCAGCAGGTGGCGTTCGGGCCGCGCGTGCCGGGAACGCCACAGGCGCAGCGGGCGGGCGACTGGATCGTGCAGATGATGAAGGCGCGCGCCGACACCGTGATCGAACAGCGGTGGACCCACACCACTGCCGACGGCAAACAGCTGCCGCTGCGCAACATCCTCGCGCGGTTCCGGCCCGAGGCACCGCAGCGGATTCTCTATCTCACCCACTGGGACACGCGGCCGACCGCCGATCTCGATCCCATCCTCGGCAATCGCGGTACTCCGATCCCGGGCGCGAACGACGGCGCGGCCGGAGTGGGACTCCTCATCGCCCTCGGCGACGCGCTGAAGAAGTCGCCACCCAGCATCGGCGTGGATCTGCTGTTCGTGGACGGCGAGGACTACGGCAAGGTCTTCGAGGCGCCGTACATCGACGTGCTGCTCGGCTCGCAGTATTTCGCCGAGCACCTGCCGAGCGCCGACTATCGCCCGATCTTCGGCGTGCTGTGGGACATGATCGGCGACGCGCAGCTCAACATCCTCCAGGAAGGCAACTCGGCGCGCCAGGCGCCGGAGGTCGTGTCGCGGGTGTGGCAGAAGGCCGCCGAGCTGGGCTACGAGCAGTATTTCATCCCGCGTCAGGGCTACGACGTCACCGACGATCACGTGCCGCTGCTGAACAAGGGGCTCCGCGTGATCGACGTGATCGACCTCGACTACGGTCCGCTCGGGCCCGACGGCGTGGCGAGCCCCAACTACCACCACACCCTCCAGGACACGATCGACAAGGTCTCGGCCAAGAGCCTGCAGATCGTGGGAGACGTCGCCCTCGCGCTGGTGAGTGATGAGCGATGAGCTTTGAGCTTTGAGCGATGAGCTCCGAGCGATGAGCTCCGAGCGATGAGCGATCAGGTCTCGGCCGTGAGACATGAGCAATGAGGCTGGATGACGGATCCCCGCCTCCCGGCCTCACCGCCGTGACCTGATTGCTCCGTGATTCCCAGGTTGCGACCGAAGATGCTTGGACAGGCCGTTGAGCATGCGCTGAATCTGGTCAATGACGCCTGCCGTCGAGGCGCAATCGGCTTCCGCCGTGAAGCCTAGGTCGATCGCCAGCGTGAGCTGGAACGCAAGCTCGCTCGCCGACCCGTAGGCGATGTGAACGAAGCGAAGGAACTCGCGATCCCCCGACCGGCCCGCGCCCTCCGCGATGTTGCTTCCCACTGAGACCGCCGAGCGCCGCATCTGGGCCGTGAGGCCGTATCGCTCCTCGGGCGGGAAAACGGCCGTCAGCCGGTACACGGCGAGCGCCAGTTCCCGAGCCCGCTGAGCCACGAGCAGCTTGCGTTGATCTCGCATGCCTCAAAGGTGAACTGCGCGCGCTTTCCGGCGACATCCGATCACTCTGAGCAACACCCTACCAGCTCAGAGGCTCAAAGCTCAAAGCTCAAAGCTCATAGCTCATAGCTCATAGCTCATAGCTCATAGCTCATAGCTCATAGCTCATAGCTCATAGCTCAAATCCGATCGCGCCTTCACGTCGTAGCCACACACCGGGAGCCCCGCGTCCGCGGACCTCCCGGTCATCTTCTCTTGTGGAGAGGCTATGAAAACGTGGATCACCCGGCGCGAGCGACTCGCGCCACTCCTGGCCGCCGCCGGCCTCGTCGCGGGGCTCGTGGCGACGGGATCGCTGGTGGCGTCGGATCACCAGGACACTCCCGAGGTGGAGCTCAGCCCGCGCTACGACGTCAACGACGTCTACGCGTTCCCCGCGGCCGATCCGAGCCGCATCGCCCTCGTGCTCGGCACCTCGTCGCCGCTCACGCCGTCGGGCACGCCGAGCGCGCGGTTCGGCACCAAGGACAAGCAGCTGTATCAGCTGAAGGTGGACAACGACGGCGACGCCGTGGAAGACCTCGTCTTCCAGATCACCTTCACCGGCAAGGACAAGCAGCGCGTCACGCTCCGGGGTCCGTATGCGCCGAAGGTCACCGGCGCGCAGAGCAACGTGCTCGTCGGCGGCAAGCAGATCGCCGGCCCGATCGGCGAGGTGCTCGGCGACGCGACGGGCGTGCAGCTCTTCGCCGGTCCGCGCGACGATCCGTTCTTCATCGATCTCGAGCAGTTCTTCCGCATCATCCCGGATCGGCGTCCGTCCACCGGACCGCTCTCCGTGCTCCCCGCGCCCGCCTCGTCGTTCCGCGCGCCGGGAGACGCCGTCGACTTCCTCCGCGGCTACAACGACCTCGCGATCGTGATCGAGCTGCCCGTCGCCATGCTCTCCGCCGACGGCGTGAACCCCGGACGCTTCGGCGTGTGGGGCACCACCAGCCGCGCCCGCGGCAGCTGATGCCGACGAGCCCTCAACCATCCTCTGCGCACAAGGAGCACTCTCGCATGCTGTGGAAACCCGCTCTCCGCTCCCTCGTCGCCTGCGCGGCGCTGGGGTATCTGGTGACCGCCTGCGACTCGGGCGCCGATCGCGCGCTCACCGCGCCCGACGCCTCCCAGGCGGATCATCTCTACGGCGATGCCGTCGACGCCGACATGGTCTACGATCAGGTCGACTTCCTCGGGAACCCGCTCGTCAGCGAGGTCACCATCGTCAAGGCCAATCACGACCAGTACAACAGGACGCAGCCGTACGCCACGGCCACCTTCCGTCCGCAGACGGAGGCGTTCGTCACGAGCTTCAACCGTCCGCAGGCGCTCGCGTCGCTGCTCGGCAGCGTCCTGTATCCCGACATCCTCGTCGTGGACGCGACGAAGAGCCCGAGCACCGCGGGCTGGCTCTCGTGGGCGCTCGCCGGCGGCTACGGCGGCCGCAAGCTGACCGACGACGTCGTGGATGTCGGCCTCACCGCGATCTTCAGCTCGTTCCTCAATCCGACGAACGCGTACTGCGCGCCCTTCCAGCTTCCGCTCTGCACCGACAACGTCGGCGCGAACGACCGGGCGTTCGGCACGACGTTCCCGTATCTCGCCGCACCGCACAGCTGATCACTCCGCGCTGCCGCTCCGTGCTCGACCGGGCCGGAGCGGCCCCGCGATCCTCGACAATCCTCGGATGCCCCTTCGTCGCCGCACCCTCGCCGTCGCCCTGATGATCGCCGCGGGAGGCGCGCTCACCGCCGTCGCGCTGCTGCGACCGCCGACCCGCGCGAGCGCCGCGTCTCCTCCGTCCGCGCGCGCGCATGCCACGCCTTCACTCGACGAGCACGAACGTCGCGCGCGGGACATCGCGTTCTACGAGCGGCGAGTCTCACAGGACTCGCAGAGCGCGCTCGATCGGTCGCTGCTCGCCACGCTGTACGTGCAGCGTGCCCGCGCGACCGGGGACGTCGGCGACTACTCGCGCGCCGAGTCGTTGGCCCGCCGCTCGCTCGAGCTTCGCACGGCGCGCAACGACCACACCTTCGCGATGCTCGCATCGACGCTGCTCGCCAGACACGCCTTCGCCGAAGCACTCGCGGTCGCCCGCCGCGCCGACTCGCTGGCTCCCGGCGTTCCCGCGAACCTCGCGCTGCTCGGCGAGATCGAGCTCGAGATGGGACACTACGCCGCGGCCGATTCCCACTTCGCGGCGATCCGTTGGGACGGCCAGCACCTCGGCGTGGCCGCGCGTCTCGCACGGTGGCGCGAGCTCGGTGGGCGCGTCGACGCCGCGCGGCGTCTCCTGCGCGGCGCCGCGGAGCGCGCCGGACGGCGCGATGACCTGCCGAGCGAGCAGGTCGCCTGGTTTCACTTCCGGCTCGGTGAGCTGGAGCTTCGCGCCGGCCGCCTCGCCGCTGCCGATTCGGCGCTTCGTCGCGGACTCGCCGTCTTCCCGGACGACTATCGGATCCTCGGCGCGCTCGCGCGACTGGCCGCCGCGCGCGAACGGTGGACGGAGAGCATCGACTACGGCAACCGCGCCATCGCCATCCAGCTCGACCCGGCGACTCTCGGCACGATCAGCGAGGCGTACGCCGCGACGCGCGACACGGCGCGCGCGGCCGAGTACGCGCGTGCGATGACGGTGAACGCGCTCCGGCAGCCTGGGCCGATCCACCGCGCGTGGGGATTGTTCGCCCTCGACCATGGCACGCCATCCGACGCTCGGCGCGTGCTGGCGAAGGCGCGCGCCGAGGCGCGCGAGCGGCAGGACGTCTACGGCGACGATCTGACCGCCTGGGCGCTGCACCGGCTCGGTCGCCACGCCGACGCGCGCGTCGCGATCACGCGCGCGCTCGCGCGCGGGACCGAGGACGCGCAGCTCGAGTACCATGCCGGGATGATCGCCCTCGCGACGGCGGACACCGTTGCGGCCCTCCGTCACCTCGAGCGCGTCGCGGCGCTCAACGCACGCTTCAGCCCCTCGCAGTCGCCCATCGCGCGCCGCACGCTCGACGCGTTGCGGGCTCGCCGTGCCCTCAGCTCGTCAACGCCCGGGCCACGGCCATCCACGCCGCCGACTTGAGCAGCGCGAGTCGGACGACCTGCGAGCCGACCACGAACCCGCCGGCCCACTTGTACGCCCGGTGCACGTGGCCGCGGCTTCGCCGGTCGTAGAGGATTCCAGCCAGGATCAGCAGGTCCGGCACACCGAAGAACACCAGCGGACCCCCCGCGCCCGGCGTGCCGGTCACACGCGCCACGGCCGCCGACAGTAGGCTGATCGTCGCGACGAGCATCAGACGCTTGTGCGTCTCGGCCTGGCGCCTGAAGTACACGGCGGCGGCCACGAGAGGCGCGAAGACGAGCATGTCGAACACGGGGATGATCAGGAACTCCAGCGGCTGCAGGCCGGGTGGGGCGTTCCCGCTGCGCGCGCTGTCGATCGCGAGGCGGAGCCCGAGCATCACCATCGCCGCGGCGAGCGCGGCGCCCGCGTACCCGAGTCGCCGATGGATGGTGCGGCGTCCCGCCGCGATCAGCGCCGTCTGTATCGCGAAGAGCACGACCCAGCTCGTGAACGCCGTCCCGTGCACCACGCGCAGCGTCGAGGGAGCGGGCCTCCCGAAGTACGACGAGAGGTAGAACGTCCGCATGAACCCCACGAACACGATCGCGAGGATGGCCAGCGCCATCCCTCCATAGAAGAGGCGGTCGGTGCGGCGCGTACGCAGGGGGTCGAGAATGCCGACGGTCATGCGGACTCCGAGAGAGAGGTGGACGAGGACATGCCCGTCGTGCGGCGACGAATCTCCCACCTGGTGCCGCGCAGCGTCAGGGCAGGGGGATTCGCCAGATCCGCGTGAAACGCATAGCGTGCCTTGCGCAGGAGCTCGGTCTGCTCCATCTGGTCGTCATGGAGTCGAGATGAGTCGCGTCCCGCAACGCGCCGCGACGATCGCGGGGATCGTCGTCCTGGGGCTGCCAGTGACGTTCGTGCTCACCATGATGCTCGTGCCATTGTGGTCGGCGATGGAGCGACGCTGGGGGATCGAGTCGGTCGGACATTCGGGGCCGGCGCTCTGGTGCTACGGGGCCGTGCTCGCGTGCGTCGTCGCCATCTCGGTCGGTGCGTACGCGATCCGGCTGTCGCGGCCGACGACGCCCTCCGACGAAGGTGCGCAGCCGTGACGGCACCGGCTCGGCGCCGCCTGCTCGCCCCGTGGCTCCTGGCGCCGCTCGCTGTGGTGCCGGTGGTGGCCTGGCTGCTCATGGAGTACGGGCCCGAGCGCTCGTTCCTGTTCGCCGCGTACCTCCTCGTCTACGCGATCGCGTTTCTCGCGGCCGGTGTCGCCGTGGCGATGCGGCGGCCGTCCGCGTCCGCGAAGGAGGTCCTCGTGCGCGCGGCCACGTGGGCGCTGCTCATCTTCGTCGTGGGCTTCGCTGCCCTCCTGGTGCTGTCGATGGTGTACGCGCCTGGCACGCCGTAGGGGTTTATGAGCTTTGAGCTTTGAGCTTTGAGCGATGAGCTTTGAGCGATGAGCTTTGAACGATGAGCGGTTGGCAGCAAGCTCACTGCTCACAGCTCACAGCTCACGACTCATGGCTCACCGCTCACTGCTCACTTCTCACCCCGGGCGCGTCAGGACGGTGCCGCGCCTCGATGCGCCGACGGCATGTTGCGCCCATGCCGACTCCCTCCGAGCAGAAGGCGCTGGCGTTCGTCGCCATGATCGTGCTGCTGGGCGGTGTCGTCCGCGTGGTGCGGGCCGGCGCGCCGGCCGCCCCGTCGGTTGGCGAGCAGCAGGCCCTCGCGCGCCAGGCGACCGCCGCGGAATCGGCGGCCGCCGCGGCCCGCTCGTCCACTCGCGGTGGGCGCACGCCCCGCCCCAGGCGAGGCCGCGCCGAGCCGGTTACCACGGGCTCGGGATCCGGCAGACCTGGCGGCGGTGTGGCGCCGAGCGTGCCGCAGGGGATCGGCGGATTCCCTCCGGCGGGCCCTCGAACCGATGTGGACTATCGCACTAACCGACCCATGAACGGTTCGGCGGTTACG
>DASTSX010000010.1:0-6211 GCA_035760455.1 Gemmatimonadaceae bacterium
CCACGCGCTGGAGCTCGACCAGGATTTCGCCGTCGTTCGCTACCAGCTGGCCAGGCTGCTGCGCGCGAAGGGCCACCTCCGCGAGGCCGAGCAGGAGCTCGAGGGCGCGCTCGACGCGGTGCCGACGTACGCCGAGGCGACGCTGGAACTCGCGTCGCTGCGCCGCACGTCTGGACGCACGGACGAATCGCTCGATCTCCTGATCGCACTGCTCGAGCGGGATCCCTATCACTTCGACGCGCTGCTCGCGCTGGCCGAGACCCTGCTCGCGATCGGTCGCAAGCGGGACGCGGCGACGGCGATCCGCCGCATCCTACGCTTCGATCCCGACCACGTCGGCGCGCTGTACTACGAGGGGATCCTCCTCACCGACCAGAAGCGCTTCCGCGAGGCGATCGACCGCTGGCGGAAGGTGATCGACCTCGATCCATCGGGCGACTTCGCCCGCCGGGCGCGCCGCGAGGCGCGGACCGCGATGGATCTCGACACGATCTTCTCCGCCACGGCGGCGGCGGGGGTCTGACGGATGGCGATCGAGGGACCGCTTCGCGAGCTCGGGATCCACGACGTCTTCCAGCTGCTCGACCTGAGCCGGAAGACGGGCGCGCTGCGCGTGACGTCCGACCTGCGCGACGACGAGGGCGTCGTCCTGTTCGACGGCGGGCGCGTGATCCACGCCAGCGTGCGCAGCCACCCGACGTCGATCGAGCGGATCCTGCGGCACGCGGGAAAGGTGAGCGACGCGGACATGGCGCTCGCCGCCGCGCTCGCGCCACTACCCGGCGAGGGGCTCGGCGACCGGCTCGTGCGCGCGGGCGTCGTCACGCAGCGCGAGCTGGAGCGGCAGCTCCGCCTCGCGATCGAGAGCGTGGTGTTCGAGCTCCTGTCGTGGCAGGAGGGCTTCTTCTCGTTCGAGGAGCGCGCCGTCGCCGACGTGCCGCTCGACGCGCGCATCCGCATCTCGACCGAGTCCCTGCTGATGGAAGGAGCGCGGCGCATCGACGAGTGGTCGCGCATCGCGGACAAGGTGCCGCACCTGAGCGTCGTGCCGATGCTCGCGCCGGTCGAGGATGATCGCGCCTCCGTGCTCGATCTCTTGCCGCACGAGTGGGAGGTGTTGATGATGATCGACGCCTCGCGCGACCTGCGCGGCATCGCGGCGGCGCTGGGCCGCAGCGAGTTCGAGATCGCGAAGATCGCGTACGGCCTCGTGTCCACGGGTGTCGTGGAGCTGATCCAGGGGCAGGCCGCGCGCCCGTCCGCCGAGGCGGCGCTGGGCGCGGAGCCGGCGCTCGAGCGGGCGCGCTCGGCGCTCGCCGGCCGGCGTCCGGAGGAGGCTCTGTCGAACGCGCGGGCAGCGCTGGCGGCGGATCCCGCGTCGACCGAGGCGCGGCTGCTCGCGGCGCGCGCCCTCAACCGGCTCGCGCGTTACTCCGATGCGGTGGACGAGCTTCGCCGCGCGGTGCAGAGCGATCCGCTCACACCGGCCGTGCACCTCGACCTCGGCTTCGCCGCCGTGCGCGTCGGCGACTTCGCCAGCGCGCACGCGAGCTGGGAGCATTTCCTGCGGCTCGCGGCCACCTCGCCCGACGCGCCGCGCGCGCGCGCCGCGCTCGAGACGCTGACGCGGCTCATGCACCTCGCCGAGGCCCACGCCGATGGCTGACGAGGTCCGCCGCCTCAGCGACGAGCTGGCCCGCGATCCGGGCAGCCGCGTCTTCGTCCCGCTCGGCGAAGCGCTGCGCCGGCAGGGGCAGCTCGACCTCGCGCTCAAGGTGACCCTGCGCGGTCTGGAGCGGCATCCGCACTTCGCCGACGGCCACGACCTGCTCGCCCGCATCTCGGTGGACCGGGACGATCTGGAGCGCGCCTTCGACGAGTGGGACATGGTGCTCCGTCTCGCGCCGGGACACCTCGGGGCGCTCAGGGGGATGGGCTTCGTCTGCTTCCAGCAGGGCCGGCTCGCCGAGGCGGAAGAGTATCTGTCGGCGGCGGCGCAGGGCGACGACGACGAGCAGGTCGCGAGCGCGCTCGAGCACGTGCGCGCGGCGCGGCGCGAGGTGGCCGAGCTGCCGCGCGACCCGAGCCGTCTCCCCGCCGGCACCACGCACGATCCACGGTACCTCTTCGCCGACGTGCTGAGCGACGCGGAGCAGACGGCGCTGCTGCTCGATCGCGACGGGCTCGTGCTGGCGGGCGCCTACGTGGCGTGGGACGGGCGGGACGTCGGCCAGGAGGTCGGCGCGGAGCTGAGCGGCGTCACCGATGCGGCGCGCCGCGCCACGCGGCACCTGGCGCTCGGCGAGTGGACCTCGATCGTCTTCGAGACGGAGGTCGCCGTGGTGGCGATGACGCCCTCGACGAACGACGGCCTCCTCGTGCTCGCCACCTCGCGCGCCACGCCGCTCGGCCTGGTGCGTCGACTCCTGGACCGGTGCGCGGAGCGGGCGCGCCGCTGGCAGGGGGGGCGGATATGAGCGCGCGGCCATTCGCGGCGATCCTCGACAGCCTCACCCGGCAGCGCTGGGTGACGGCCGCGCTCGTCGTCAGCGAGCGCGATGGGATCGTCGTCGAGTCGAACCTCCAGATCGGCCAGTCCGGGGACCGCGTGGCGGCGCTCGCGGGGTCGCTCTACCGCAAGGCGCGGCTTTCGGCGCGGGCCGCAGGGCTGGGCGCCGTGTCGTTCATGCAGCTCGAGGCGCCGGGCGGCCGGATCTGCGCAGTGGGCGGCGGCGACCTCGTGCTGGTCGTGGTCGCCGAGCCGGCGGTGAACGTGGGGCTCGTGCGCGTCGAACTGCTTCGCGCGGTCGGCGAGCTGCTCGCCGTCGGCGGCGAGGTGGCCTGATGCAGATGACCGTCGTGGAGGCGTGGATCGAGGGGCCGCTGAAGCGGTTCGTCGTGGACGCGGGCGCCGAGCTCGCGCTCCTGCTCCATCCCAGCGGTCAGGTGCTGGCGCAGCACGGCTTCGCGCGCGCGGTGGACGTCATGAGCGCGTGCGCACTGGCGGCGGGCATCCACGCATCGTCGGCCGAGCTCGGCCGACAGCTCGACGGACGCCCCTTCCGCGGGTTGCACCACACCGGACGTACTCGTCAGATATTTCTAGCGGAGGCTCAGTCGCCCCGGGGCGCATTCATCTTCCTGACCGTGTTCGGTCCGGAGAGCTCCCTGGGGTTGGTGCGTCTCTATTTCGAGGAGCTCGTGAATGGTCTGGCCGCCGCCGCCCCCCCAGTGGATGCGACGGCCGGCCCGGCGCTGGCCGAGCACTTCGAACGCGACCTGAATCGCAACCTCGCCGTCCTGTTCGGCCGCGCCTAGGCTCACCCGCGCCCTCCCGCCCGATCCGTGTCGCTCGTCAACTACGCAACGCGCGAGATCACCTGCAAGATCGTCTACTACGGGCCCGGGCGCTCGGGGAAGACGTCGAACCTGCACTACATCTACGGGCAGGTTCCGGATGACCGGAAGGGCAAGATGGTCTCGCTGGCGACCCAGACGGACCGCACGCTGTTCTTCGACTTCCTGCCACTCGACCTGGGCACGATCTCCGGCTTCACGACGAAGTTCCAGCTGTACACCGTGCCGGGACAGGTCTACTACCAGACCACGCGCAAGCTCGTGCTGCAGGGCGCCGACGGCGTGGTGTTCGTGGCCGACAGCCAGGCGCGCCAGCTCGACGAGAACATCGAGAGCTTTCAGGACCTGCACGCGAACCTCGCCGAGCAGGGGATCGATCCTCGGCTGATGCCGCTCGTCGTGCAGTACAACAAGCAGGACCTCCCGAAGGCGCTGATCCTGCCCGTGCCGGAGCTGTCGGACGCGATCAACTTCCGCAGCGTTCCGGAGTTCTCGGCCGACGCGCTCCACGGGCCCGGCGTGTTCGAGACGCTGCGCGGCATCTCCGAGATCGTGCTGCGACGACTGAGCGCCGCGGGCTCGACGCCCGCCGGCGCCGGCAGCAAGTAGGGAATGCAGGTCGAGACCCGCTCCCGGTTCGACAACTACGTCGTCGGCTCCGCCAACCGCCTCGCCGTCGCGGCGGCGCGCGCGGTGGCGGAGTCGCCCGGCGGCGTCTACAACCCGCTGTTCGTCTACGGGTCGTCGGGGCTCGGCAAGACGCACCTCATCGGCGCGATCGGCAACGAGGCGATGGCGCGCGCGCCGGGCCTCACCGTCGAGTACCTCTCGCTCGAGGACTTCATCGAGCAGATCCACGCCGCCGTCGCCGTCGGCGAGATGGAGCGGTTCAAGCAGCGCTACGGCCGCGTCGACGTGCTGCTGCTCGACGACATGCAGTTCCTCACCGGTCGGCGCGAGACGCAGAGCGAGCTCTTGCGGCTGTTCAACGCGCTCCAGGGGAGCGGGCGGCAGATCGTGATGACGAGCGACCGTCCGCCGTCGGAGATCGCCGACGTGGACGAGCGGCTGATCAGCCGGCTGAGCGGCGGCCTGATCGTCGACATCGGCGTGCCCGACTTCGAGACGAAGGTGGCGATCCTCCGCGGCAAGGCCGAGGAGCGGAAGGTGAGCTTCGCGCCGGGGGTGATCGAGGAGCTCGCGCGGCTCGACTTCACGAGCGTGCGCGAGCTGCAGGGCGCGATGAACCGGCTGGTGGCGCAGCAGTCGCTCGACGGCACGCTCACCCCCGCGCAGGTTCGCTCCGTGCTCGGCGTCGCCACCGCACCTGCGCCCGCGCCGGTCCCCGAGCCCGAGCCGGAGCCGATCGCCACGCCCGCGGTGGATGAGTTCTTCAGCTTCGTGACGAACATCGCGACCACCGTCGCGGCGCAGATCGAGCCGTGGAAAGTGCGGGTGGGCGAGACGGTCGCCTACTGGGCGGGGGAAGGTTACCGCACGGCGGCGCTCGAGCGGCTGATGGCCGAGCCGGTCGCGCCGCCGAACTACGAGGCGCTGCTGCGCGGCTACGGTCGCGCGGTGGAGCAGCTGCGCCAGCTCGAGGCGAAGGTCACGACCGTCGATCCGGCGCTCGGCGGCGACGAGGTGTTCCGCGATCCGGAGCGGCTCGGCGAGGCCGCGGCGTTCGTCGAGCGCGCGCTCACCGGGGCGGTGCCGCCGCAGGGACCGCAGTCGGCGTTCGAGCGGCGCGCGTTCCAGGAGAGCGCGTCGAACCAGATGGCCGTGCGCGCCGCCGACGCCGTGATCGCCGAGCCCGGCCAGCGCTACAACCCGCTGTTCATCGCCGGGCCGAGCGGTACGGGGAAGACGCACCTGCTGAACGCGATCGGCAACGAGCTCGCGCGGCGCGGCAACGGGACGGCACGCGTGGCGTGCGTCGGGGCGCAGCTGTTCATCGACGAGCTGATCGCCGCGTTGCAGGAAGGGCAGGTCGAGCGGTTCCGCGCGCGCTATCGCGCCGCCGACGCCCTGCTGATCGACGACGTGCAGTTCGTCGCCGGCAAGGAGCGCACGCAGGAGGAGCTGTTCCACGTCTTCAACCATTTCCACTCGGCGGGCAAGCAGCTCGTCCTCGTGAGCGACGTCCCGCCGAAGGCGATCGAGGGGCTCGAGGACCGGCTCCGGTCGCGCTTCGAAGGCGGGCTGGTGGCGGAGCTCGAGGCGCCGGACCGCGCGCTTCGCGAGAAGCTCTTCGCTCGCTATCTCGCCGACGCCGGGGAGGTGGATCCCGCGTTGCTCCAGTATCTCGCCGAGCGGCCCGTGAGCAGCGTGCGCGAGCTGATCGGCGTCGTGCACCGGTTGCAGGCGGCGGTCGAGAGCAGGGGAGAGGCGCTCACGCTCGCCGCGGCCCGACAGGAGCTCGAGCCGGCCGGCACCACGGTCACCGCGCCCCCGGCGACGGTGCGGCAGGCCGCCGACGTGTTCTTCCTGGACGACGAGAAGATCGTGTGGGAGTGGCCGGACGTCGTCGGGCGCCTGGTGGAGGAGCTGCGCTGATGGCGATCAAGGGAAGTCTCAAGGAGGCGAGCCTCCCGGACGTGCTGCAGCTCCTGGCGATGGGAAAGAAGACGGGCTGTCTTGCCGTCACCCATCGCAACAACTTCGGCTACGTCTACTTCGACAAGGGGCGCATCTGCTACGCGTCGATCGTGAACCGACGCGACCGCATCGGCGACCTGCTCGTGAAGGAGGGCGCGATCACGAAGGTGCAGCTCGACGCCGCCATCGCCGCGCAGGGCGCGCACCGCGACAAGCGCATCGGCGAGCTGCTCATCGCGCAGGGCGGCATCTCGCG
>DASTSX010000011.1:0-2936 GCA_035760455.1 Gemmatimonadaceae bacterium
GGCAGGCGTCGGGTGCCGTTTCCGGGACGATCGCTGCGAGGCCGAGCGCCCGGTGCCGGCGGGCGAGCCAGTTTGCCGCGCTGTCGTTGCCGGCCGTTCCCGTGGCGCGACCCTCGAGCCGATCGTCAGCGAGATAGGCGATGTCGCGTTGAATCCGCTCGGCCTCGGGGCGCGCGGCGGCGGCGCCTCGCTCCACCGTGCGGCACGCCGCAAGAAGGGCGGACGCGAGCAGCGCGGTGCGCAGGACGTGGACGGCGCGAGGGGTGTGCGGGCGAAGCTCCGAAGGGCGCATCGGTCGGCGGGGAAGTGGTTCCGAATCCTAATCGTGGGTAGCGCGGCTCGGGGACGAGCGCTCGTTCGCTGACGGGCGTTTCGCCAGCCGCCGATACTATAGTTGTCCCTCTTCGTGGCCGACGTCGGCCAGCGAGCGCGTCACATGGATCATTCGGTCACCTTCGCGCGCCACTACGCTCGCCTGCTCTGGTTGCTGCTGCACGAGGCGGCCAACGTCGACGAGCAGAAGGCCTCGCTGCGTGCGCTCGTCACCGTCTCGAAGGACGGCGCGGTGTCGCTCACCGCCAACGGGGAATCGCTCTGGGCCAACGCCACGTCCGTCCCCACGGCGCTGGCCGGCGTCGCCGACGTGTCCCGGCAGATGGCGGCGCACGGCATCGGCGAGGTCGCCTTCGACGCGGGAGCCGCCGCCGCCGGCGTGCTCGGCTCGGCGCGCATTCTCGCGGGGGAGGCCGCGGGAGACGGCGGCGCCACGGCGCTCGCGAAGCTCCAGACGATGGGCGCAGCGGGCGTCCGGTTCGTCGCCCGCCCTGCGGCGCCAGCCGCGCCGCCCGCCGCGGCGGTAGCGGCCCCCGCGCCGGTGGCCGCCTCCGCGCCCGCACCGGCGCCCTCGACCCCCGCCCCACCGATCACCGAGCCTGGTACGCTCCCTGACTTCGGGCTCGGCGAGGTCGACATGCTCGACGAGAAGGCGATGCAGGCGAAGCTGCGGCCGACGCCGCGCGCCAACGTGGCGATTCCCGCGAGCGCCGAGAACCGCCCGGAGGGCGGCGGCATGTTCGAGCAGTTCGCCGCGTCCCGCGTCCCGACCGCCACGCACACCGAGCTGCTCGCGCAGCTCGAGCAGTCCACCGGCGCGAACGTGCTGACCCGCGTCCTCGACGACCTGGTGACGATCGCCGAGGCCGCGGCGCGCGACGCACGGCCGGCGCTGGTGTGCGAGATCCTCTGCCGCGTGACCAGACGCGAGCCGCAGATCCACGACTTCGAGTCGAAGCGCGCGTTCGTGATGGCCCAGCGCCGATTCGCCAAGCCGCAGCTCCTGCGCGCGATCACGCAGGAGCTTCCGCACGCCGGCGCGCAGCGCGACACGTTCATCGCGGTGCTCACGCGCGCGGGGGAGGACGGGGCGGACGCGGTGATCGAGCAGATCGCCGCGATCTCGGGGCAGAACGAACGACGGGTCTATTTCGACGCGCTGCTCCAGCTGCAGTCCGGGATCCCGACGCTGATCCACATGCTGGGCGACGCGCGGTGGTTCGTCGCGCGCAACGCCGCGGAGCTGCTCGGCGAGATGCAGGCGCGCGAGGCGGAGCCTCAGCTCACCGAGTTGCTGCGCCACTCCGACGACCGCGTCCGCCGCGCGGCGACGAGCGCACTGATGCGCCTCGGCACGACACGCGCGATGCACGCGATCCAGGAAGCGCTGAAGGACGGCGCGCCCGCGATGCGCATGCAGGCCGCCGCGGCGCTCGTGACGCGGAAGGACGTAAAGACGGCGGCGACGCTCGTGCGCGCGCTCGAAGACGAGAAGGACGACGAGGTTCAGGCGGCCTTCCTCCTCGCCCTCGGCAAGCTGGCGACGCCGGACGCGGTGCAGCGGCTGCTCAAGGCCGCGGAGCCCGAGCGTGTCCTGTTCAAGAAGAAGTCGACGGCGTTCCGCGTCGCGGCGGTGCAGGGGCTCGGCGAGGCGCGCACTCCCGAGGCCACGGAGGCGCTGAAGGGACTGGTCGGCGACAAGGATGCCGATGTGGCGGCGTCGGCCAAGGTCGCGCTGCAGCGGATCGCGAAGCACATTTCTCCGGCGGCGCATTCGGAAGTCTGACGGTCATCCACCGGAGAGATATGGCAGTACAGAGCGAGGACGAAGCGCGGTGGGCACGCGAGGCGGAGTTCTTCGACCGTGAGGCGGAGGCGGCCATGGCCCGCATCCAGCCCGTGCCGCCCGAGACGCTGAAGCGCTACGGCCAGCTTCGCCGCCGGCGGTTCAACAAGGAGTTCCGCTTCCGCGTCCTTGGCGCCCTCGCCGGCAAGTCGGTGCTCGACGTCGGGTGCGGCGACGGGATCAACGCGATGAACCTCGCGATGCTCGGCGCGCGCGTCACGGGGATCGACATCTCGCCCAAGGCGATCGAGCTGGCGAAGAAGCGCGCCGAGGTGAACGGCGTCAGCGACTCGACCACCTTCGTGTGCTCGCCGCTCGAGCGCGCGGAGTTCCCCGAGCGGTCGTTCGACGTGATCTGGGGCGATGCCGTGCTGCATCATCTCATCCCGGATCTCGACAACGTGATGCGCAATCTGGTCCGGTGGGCGAAGCCCGGTGCGACCGTCATCTTCGGGGAGCCGATCAACCTCAGCCCATGGCTGCGCCAGCTTCGGCTGATGCTTCCGGTGAAGACCGATGCGACGCCCGACGAGCGTCCAATCGAGCGCTCGGAGCTGGACATCATCACGCGTTATCTGCCCGATCTCCAGGTGCGGCACTACAACCTGCTCGCGCGCCTGAATCGCTTCGTGTTGCCGGACCACAACTACGAGCGCGCCTCGCTGCCGCAGCGCGCCATGGTGAACGCGCTGACGTCGATCGACTACGCCGTGCTCTCGATGCCGCTGCTCGACACCCTGGGCGGAACGGCGGTGCT
>DASTSX010000012.1:0-5062 GCA_035760455.1 Gemmatimonadaceae bacterium
AGGGCCGGACGCGCCGGCGCCTGATTCGGTACAGATCCCGGGACCGGTGCTCGAGCTGCGCCGCGGCGAGCCCGTGCGACTGCTCGTGAAGAACACGATGGACGAGTACACGGGGGTCCACTGGCACGGGCTCGAGATCGAGAGCTATCCCGACGGCGTCCCCAACTTCAGCGGCATCGGCACCCGCATCATGCCGCCGATCGCCCCGGGCGATTCGTTCGCCGCCGACTTCACGCCGCCGCGCAGCGGGACGTTCCCGTATCACTCGCACCTGCACGAGCTCCGGCAGATCGGCTCGGGCATGTACGGGGCGCTCATCGTGAGCGACGCGCCGCGCGACACGACGCGCGACCACGTCATCGTCGCCGGCGGTGGCGGCGTGCCGGTGTTCCACAAGCAGGGCCCGGCGTTCCTGCTCGTGAACGGACGCGTCAACCCGCGGCCGATCCGCATGACGGCGGGCGACACCAACCGGCTCCGCATCGTGAGCATCCACAGCGACGAGCTGCTGCGCTTCCGCCTGGGCGACGACTCCACGGTCGCGCGATGGACGCCGCTCGCGCGCGACGGCGCCGACCTGCCTCCCGCGCTGCGCAGCCCGGAGACCGCGGCGCTCACGATGGGCCCCGGTCAGACGGCGGACTTCGTGTACGTGCCCCCGCGTCCGGGACGGATGCAGCTCGAGGTGTGGCTCGCGACCGACGGGACGATCGCGACGCGGGTCTCGCTGCCGATCATCGTGAGCGAGAAGGTGCCGGCCAAGCGAGAGTGAGCGAGCAGGCCGGCGGCGCGGCGATCAGGGCGCCGCCGGTCTGATGCGCACGGCGAACCCTCCCGCCGCGAGCATCGGCATGGTCAGCACGTCTCCCCGCTTCACGCGCGTCTTCTCGATCACGAGGGCGGTCTTGTCGGGACCGTCGCGGTAGACCTCCGCCTCGTAGGACGCGGCGTCGCTCAGGAAACCGAGCGGCACGCTCGCGGAGCGCGCGTCGCGCGTGATTCCGCCCACGAACCAGACGTCCCCCTTCCGCCGTGCGAGGATCGCGTGACTCGACGGCACACCGTCGATGAAGCGCGTGTCGTCCCACGTCGATGGCACTGCCTTCAGGAACTCGACGCCCGAGAAGCCGAGGATCCGGTCGTGGCGCTCGGCGAAGATCTGGATCGCCGCCTCGTACAGTACCGTCTGGCCCAGTTGGTACGCGATCGAGCCGATCGAGCGCGTGAGGTGGAATGGCGTGTAGCTCACGGGGCCCATCACGTTGCGCACGTACGGGATCGTCAGGTCGTGCTGGAGGTTCTGGGTGCGCCGCTCCAGTCCGTACACGGATTCCGCGCTCGCGAGATTCGGCCAGCGCCGCCGCTCCCCCGATGGGATCGCGGAGCCGTGATACTCGACCATCAACCGATGCTTCGCCGCCGTTTCGGTGAGGAAGTCGCGGAGCTGCAGCCGCGCCTGGGTGTCCTCGAGGTCGTCGGTCGCGGTGGCCACGCTGTCGCGCTGATCGAAGAAGTCGATCTTGGCGCCACGTACGCCGAGGCGCTCGAGGTTCGCCATCCACGCCTCGGCGCGGTCGCGCTTGTAGAGGAAATCGCGGTTCGCCACCTTGCCCCACGCCATGATCGCCACGTCGCGCGCCTTCGCGTACGCCGTGGTCTCCAGCATGTGCGGCACGCGGTTCTGCCACCCGGCGTCGGTGACGTGCCACTCCCATCCCATCTCGGCGGCGAAGTCGATCCAGGTGCCTAGCTTCCGACCATCGCCGGCGATGAAGTCCCAGCTCGCGCGACCCGGGCGGATCCACGCCGCGTCGCGCAGCGCCGGGTCGGTGGGCGGGTTGAGGTTCTCGACCATCACGGATTCGACGATGCGGCCGACCGTCCCCGCCGAGATGATCGCGAACCGCCATGGCGACGCGAAGGGGAGCGTCGTGCGCACGGGGTCCTTCTGATCGAGCGGGAACCGCAGCGCGAGGGTGTTGCCGGTGCGCTGGAAGTTGGGGATGACGTAGCTGCCGTAGCTCGCGGCCTGCGCGACGAGCACGAAGTGCTTCCGATCGGCGAGCTCGGCCAACACCGGCATCGAGATCCGTTCGGCGGTCAGCGGGCCCAGCGCCGTCTCGTACCCGTAGTTGTTCGGGTGCGCTTGTCCCCAGTAGGTGACGTTCGCGCCGGCAAGGGGGAACGTCGTGTGCTCGCTCGAGATCTCGACGTCGCCCGTGCCGGGGAGCACATAGCGGAAGGCGATTCCGTCGTCGTAGGCACGGAGGACGACGTGGAGCTCTTGCTCACCCTTCCGGAATGTGAGTTCGAGCTCGTTCGCGCGGTTCACGTACGTCGAGCGCTTGCCGAGCGGCAGCCGGTAGGTCTCATCGACGACGTTCCGCGTCTGTCGGACGAACGTGAGCCCCGACCGGAAGTCACCGCGGTTGGTGACGATCCCGAGCGCACCGCGATCGACGAGGACCGCGCGGCCACTCGTGACGGTGAACGTGAGATCGCCGCGAGTGTGGCGCACGGTGAGCACGATGGCAGCGTCGGGCGATCGCACGGAGTACTGCGCGGGCGCGCTCGAGGCGCTCACTGCAACGACACCTGCGGCGATCGCGAACGAACGACGGGCGAGGATCGGCATGGAGGGGCGTGGTCGTGGAGACGCGGTGACCGGCCGCCAACGATGCGCCCGGCACCGCAGCCGAGCAAGCACTCGCGACGCGCTACGCGGGAGTGGTCGCGCGCGGAAGCTTGAGCGTGAAGACCGACCCCCGACCGACGTCGCTGCGCACGCGGAGCTCACCGCCCATGGCGCGCGCCCACTCGCGGCTCGTCGCGAGGCCGGGCGCGTCGCCGCTGGCCCTCGCGCGATCGGCGCGCGGCTCGAAGATCTCCTGCTGGCGCTCGATCGCGATGCCGCACCCGCTGTCGCCGACGCGAAGCATCACGACGTCCTCCGGCATCCCCTCGGGATAGCCGACGTCCACCATGACGTAGCCGCCCGGCTCGGTGTGCGCGATGGCGTTCGAGATCAGCGTGAGCAGGATCCCGCGCAACCGATCCGGATCGGCGAGCAGCCGCACGTCGGGAGGAATGTCCGCCACCGAGTCGAGCCGCTTCGCGACCAGCTGTGGGTCGACCATGAGCAGCACCCCCTTCACCGCATCGCGGACGTCCACCGCCCGGATCGTTCCGTCCATCCGTGTCACTCCCTGTGGCCGGTTCCGCGCCATCCCGAGGGAGCCCACACGCCGGACTCCCTCTCAGAAGGACGTCGGTCGGGGGGCCAGGTCACCGGTGCCGCGCGTGGCAGCACCGGCATCGCCGAACGACTCGCGCCCGGTTGGCGCATGCGGCATTGATGCCTTGAAGCGGCCCTTTCACGCGATCTCGGCATGCCCGATCGCGCGGCGGCTCAGCGCGTACGCCGCTGCCGCAGCACCTCGTACACGGCGATCCCTACGCTCGTGGACAGGTTGAGCGAGCGGACGAGCGGTGACGGCATCGGCATCGCCACGAGCCGGTCGGCGTAGCGTTCGTGCAGGTCGGCGGGGAGGCCGGTCGTCTCGCGCCCGAACACGAGCACCACGTCGCGCGCGGCTCCGAGCGGCGCGTCCCAGTAGATGCGCGGCGACCTGGTCGAGAAGAACCATGGTTCGCCGAGCGCCGGCAGCTCGCGCTCGAAGGCGCTCCAGTCCGGCCAGGTGCGCAGGTCGACGTGCTCCCAGTAGTCGAGCCCCGCGCGCTTCACCTCGCGCTCGTCGAGCGAGAAGCCGAGCGGTTCGACGAGGTGCAGCGTCGCGCCCGTGGCGAGGCAGGTGCGCCCCGCGTTGCCGGTGTTCCAGTGAATCTCGGGGTGGACGAGGACGACGTGGATGCTCACGAGGTGCGTCGCGTCGCCGCGACGTCGCCGGCGGCGCGCTGGCGCTCGAGCAACTCGTGGAGCGATCTCCGCGTCGATCGGTTTGTGCCGCGGAGGCTGCGCTTCAGCGTATGCGCCGCGTTTCCGGTCCGTACGGACTCGATGGGCGCGGACTCGCGCTCGTGTCCACCGGTGGCGGCGCGGCCATGTCGCTCGCGCCCACCGGCAGCGTCTCCTCGCCCCAGCTCGGGATCACCGATCCCTGCGGGGCGAAGACGTCGACGGAGAAGGAGAAGGTGCGGCCCTCGCCAGGCTGCAACGCGCCGACGCCGACGATCTGCCGCCCGACCTCCTCGCCCTTGTCGTTCTTGATCGAGATGACCACGGAGTACTCCCACGCCTCCCCCACGTTCGGATGGCGCACGGTGCCGTCCACGCGAAGGGGGGAGAAAGTGGGCTGCGCCTCGGCACCCGGCGCGAAGCGCAGGTGCTTCCGGCACGACGGACAGACCGCCGCGCTCGCGAGGATGACCGCCCGGCAGTGCGGGCAGGTGCGCGTCGCGCCTGCCGGGGTCTTGCGAAGGGTGCTCACGACGCGTGACGCGTCTCCATCTTGAGCGGCGTCGCGGTCGCCTGCTCGTCACCCCACCCGAACTCGGCGCGGCCGCGCATCTTCGAGCCGGCAGCGACGGTGAGCGCCCCCGCCTTGATGTCGCCGTTGATCACGCCGGTGGACTGGAGCTCCACCTTGGACGCGTGCTCGATGTTTCCCTCGATCTCGCCGGCGATCGTCACCGACTCGGCGCGGACGCCGCCGGTGAGCTTCGCGCCCTGCTCGATCGTGAGGTCGCCCTGGATGTGGACGTCACCTTCGAAGCGGCCGGCGATGCGGACGTGCCCCGCGCCGACGATCTTACCGGTGATCGTGATCTCGGGGGCGACGACGGATTCCTTCATCTCGCGCGCGGCGCGCTGAGGGGCCTTGGGGGCGATGTCCATGACGGGCTCGGGCTCTCTCTTGAGTGCGGGTTCAGCGGTGGCGGCCGGCGGCGGCGGGGGAGTCATCGGAAGCGGAGCTTCCTTGGTTGGAGCAGCAGAGTCCTTCCAGAGTGCCATGACGCGATCCTCTTGTAGGGGACAGTGACCGTAGCAGTGAGTTGGACTTCTCGCTGTCACCGGCGTCACGAATCTTTTTGAGTCCCGGCG
>DASTSX010000013.1:0-19851 GCA_035760455.1 Gemmatimonadaceae bacterium
CCCTGCGAGTAGTCGCCATTCGTGTTCGGATCGCCGCCGTAGCCGCCGACCCAGCCCGGGGCGAAGTTGAAGCCACGGTTCTGGTTGTAGAAGTCCGTGCCCGTGCGGACCATCCCCGTCAGCCAGGTGAGCGGCTTGTACTGGATCTGCGCCGACCCAAGCATGCGGTTGCGGTCGTCGAAGTTCGAGTTCTTGTAGAGGTTCCAGTACGGGTTGCTGTGGTAGCTGTAGTTCCAGTTGACCATGTCGGTGTAGTCGACCCCGTTCTGACGGTTGTACTCCTGGATCGTGGAGTCCGTCATGAGGGCCTCGAGCTGCTTCGTGTCGACCTGGCGGCCGAACCAGGTGAAGCCCATGAGGGGGTTCAGCTCGTCGTAGCCGGTGCCGGGCCGGTTGCGGCCCTTGTTGCGGATGTACTGGACGCTGGCGTTGGCCTGGAGCTTCTCGCTGAGCGACGCGGTGCCGTTCAGGCCCGCCGTGAGGCGATCGAGGCGGCTCGTCGGCACGATGCCCTTCAGCTGCTCGTTGCCGAACGACAGGCGGAAGTTCGCCCGGTCACCCGACCCGGTGGCGCTGATGTTGTTCGAGACCGACATGCCGGTCTGGAAGAAGTCGCGCACGTTGTTCGGCGACGACACCCAGGGCGCCGGCTTGCCGTTGCTGAACCACTGCGGGATCATGAGGCCGGCGTCGAGCTTCGGACCCCAGCTCTCGTCCACGCCGTCGTTCGTGCCGGCGTCGAGGCCGTTGACGAACTCGAACTCGCCGCCCGAGCCCTGGCCGTACGAGTCCTGGTAATCCGGCAGCTTGTTGATCTGATCGAAGGTGATGTTGCTGCTCGCCGTCGCCTGGAAGCCGCGAGCCGCGTTCTTGCCCGAGCGGGTGGTGATGACGATGGCACCGTTCGCCGCGCGCGAACCATACAGCGCCGCGGCCGCGGGACCCTTGAGCACCGAGATGTTCTCGATGTTCTCGGTGTTGAGATCGGAGATCGCCGAGCCGTAGTCGAGACCACCGTAGCCGCGCGCCTGGGTCCCGTGCGTGAAGTTGGAGTTGTCCACCGCCACGCCGTCGACGATCCAGATCGGCTGGTTGTTGCCGCTGATCGAGTTCTCGCCGCGGATGACGATGCGCGCCGAGCCGCCGAAGTTCGTCGAGCCGGTGACCTTGACGCCGGCGACCTTGCCCGAGAGGGCGTTGACGATGTTGGGGGTCTGGGTCTTGTTCAGATCGTTCCCCGAGACGCTCTGGGCCGCGATACCGAGCGAGCGCTTCTCACGCTCCAGGCCCAATGCGGTGACGACCACGCCTTCGAGCTGCGTCGTCGCCGTCGCCAGCCGGAAATCATGCGTGACGGACGTGCCGGACAGCGTGATCGACGCCGTCACCGGCGTGTACCCGATGCGACGCGCGACCAGCGACACGTTCTGGCCCGTGACCCGGTTCGCCGGCACCGTGAAGGTGAACCGGCCGTCGTTGCTCGTATACGAGCCAACGCCCAGCGCTGGGATCGAGACGCTGGCTCCGGGAACTGGAGCCGCCGCCTCGTTGGTCACGCGCCCGCTGACGGTGGTCGCCTGCTGGGCGGATGCCGCTGCGGGCACCAGGCCGATCAGGAGACCCGCGCCGGCGAGCATACGATACAGATTGCTCGTCATGTACAGTGCGTACCTCGGAGAAGGTTGGTGTGCAAAAACAACGTGCCGGAAATGCTGCAGTGCGCCCCGTCAATGGTGACGCGGCGGCACTGTCGTCGTTCCTGCAACTCGGACCGATACGCTGAGCGGCAAGACCGATCGGTACACTTCTGCAGGGTGGGCCTGCAGTCCCCGTGTCGGCGCGCGACCTGCGCGTGCTGCGCGACGACGTTCGTTCGAGCGCGGGACGGAACACCGTGACTGGGCCTGTCCTGCGTACGGCGCCCAGCGACCTGCGCGCCGGTCAGCGAGAACGCCGAGCCGGCGGGTGTTCGGTTTTTTCGGAATCGGAAGTGATAGGAGTCCGCCCGCGACCCGTCAAGCGACTACCCGATCTGCCTCTCGCGCATGCTATTGATACGCACCCTGACCCCGGGGGGCCGAAGCCCGTCACATGCCATGAGCTAAATGTCTCAGGCGCATGTGCATACAAAATTCCCGCCCTCCTTGCCTGACCGTGCGACGCCGGTGCGCGCGCGACGAGCCCGACTCGACTCGGCCCGTCAGCCAGCACAGGCTCGGGCCCTTCATTCGCGAGGCTTTCATTATAGACGTCAGCATCCGAGGCGCGGTCGAGCCCCCGAGTCGGCGGTCGAAGCGTTCCCCCCGGACGCGCGAGAGCTCACTCGACGGGGCGCCCGCACCTACTACATCACCTTATTCGTCAACCGTCAAGCCACTCGCCGATAAGCAGTTATCCGACTGTCGATCCGGCCGACGGAGAGGCACCGCTCGCGCGTCGGTCGTCCAGGGCGGATCGAGCGCGGCGCGACATTCCCCCGCCCGCTTTACAAAACACCTCCCGGCTAGTGACCTTGCCGTCGCCCCGACCGACGGATTTCCTTCGTGTCCAACCACGCGCCTGGTGCGTCTCTCGTGGGTGGCACGCCGCAATCCGCGTCCAACCACGCGACGCACCCACTCCCTGCGGGGCGACGGAGTCTGAACATCGATGAAAACGGTCATCCTCGCCGGGGGGCTCGGCACGCGCCTTTCCGAGGAAACGGTCCTCAAGCCGAAGCCGATGGTGGAGATCGGCGGACGTCCGCTGCTCTGGCACGTCATGGCGATCTACGCCGCCCACGGGTTCCGCGAGTTCGTCGTGGCCTGCGGGTACAAGGGTGAGATCATCAAGCAGTACTTCGCCGACATCCAGCATCACTCGGACTGGACGGTCGACCTTCGTAGCGGCGCGCGGACCCTGGTGAAGCGGCGCGCCCCCGACTGGCGGGTGCACCTGCGCGACACGGGGGCGGAGACCCTCACCGGTGGGCGCCTGCGGCGCCTTCGCGACCTCCTTTCCGAAGGGACCTTCATGGTGACGTACGGCGATGGCGTGGCCGACGTGGACGTCCGCGCCCTCGTGAACTTCCACCACGCCCACGGCCGCGTCGCCACCGTCACGGCGGTCCATCCGCCGGCGCGCTTCGGGGCGCTCGAGCTCGACGGCGACCGGGTGAGCGTGTTCGCCGAGAAGCCGCAGGCCGGCGAGGGCTGGATCAACGGCGGATTCTTCGTGTTCGAGCCGGCGATCCTCGACTACATCGCGGACGACACCGCGTCGCTCGAGCGCGACGTGCTCGAGCGCGTCGCGGCGGACGGCCAGCTCATGGCGTTCCGGCATCCAGGCTTCTTCCAGCCGATGGATACTCTGCGCGAGAAGCACCTCCTGGAGGAGCTCTGGCGGAGCGGGCACGCACCCTGGGGACCGTCTGTGCTGGCGTCACATGCGACGCCGACCGAGCCCGTCATCGTCGTTCCCACGTGACGCCACCGCTCGCCGACTGGTACCGAGGCCGACGCGTCTTCGTCACGGGGCACACGGGGTTCAAGGGCGCCTGGCTCGTAGCGTGGCTCCGGGCGTCCGGCGCCGTGGTGACCGGGTACGCGCTCCCTCCCGAGCCCGGGCGGCCCAGTCTCTTCGAGCTGGCGGGCCTCTCCGACGGAATCGACTCGGTGCTCGCCGACGTGCGGGACCGCGCCGCGCTCCAGGCGGCGCTCGGCCGCGCGCGGCCGGAGCTCGTCTTCCACCTCGCCGCGCAGTCGCTCGTGCGCCGATCGTACGCCGAACCGGTGCTCACGTTCGACACGAACGTCATCGGCACCGCCCAGCTCCTCGACCTCGTGCGCACCGTTCCGACGGTCCGCGCCGTCGTCGTCGTCACCAGCGACAAGTCGTACGAGAACCGCGACCTCGAGCGGGGCTATCACGAGGACGATCCGATGGGGGGGCACGATCCCTACAGCGCGAGCAAGGGGTGCCAGGAGCTCGTCACGGCGGCGTTCCGGCGCTCGTACCTGACCGCCGCGGGGATCGCGACGGCGTCGGCCCGGGCGGGTAACGTGATCGGCGGGGGAGACTGGTCGGAGGACCGACTCGTCAGCGACCTGATGACCGCCGCCGCCGACGGCCGCCCGTGCGTGGTGCGGAACCCGGAGGCGGTGCGTCCCTGGCAGCACGTCCTCGAGCCACTCCGCGGCTATCTGATGCTCGGGCGTGCGCTCGTGGAGCGCGGTGAGGCGTTCGCCGAAGGATGGAACTTCGGTCCGCATCTCGACGACGCGGTGACGGTGCGCGAGCTGGTCGAGCGCATGACCGCCGCGTGGCCGCGGCTCCAGGCGCAGTTCGGCAGGGTCGTGGCGGGGCCGCACGAGGCCCGGCTGCTCCGGCTGGACAACGCCAAGGCGGGGAGACGGCTCGATTGGCACCCTGCCCTGTCGCTGGACCAGACCGTGGATCTCACGGTGGAGTGGTATCGCGGCGTGTTCGCGGATCCCTCGACGGCCCGGACGCTGATGCTCGAGCAGCTTCGCGAGTACGAGCGCCGGTCGAGCGGCGCCGGCCAGCCTGGATGACCTTCGGCTCACTGGAGACGACGTTGAGCACCACGACGATGCGCGTGCCGTACGGCCAGACCGTGCACGGCGAGGAGGAGATCGCGGCCGTGGTCGAGGTGCTGCGGACCTCGACGCAGATGGGGCCGCGCGTCCGCGCCTTCGAGACGCGCATCGCCGAGCTGTTCGCGAAGCGGCACGGCGTGATGGTGAACTCGGGCTCGAGCGCGCTGGAGCTGGCGACGGAGCTGCTGGCGCTGCCGAGAGGCGCGGAGGTCGTGACGCCGGCGCTCACGTTCGCCACGACGGTGGCACCGCTCGTCCGCCACGGCCTGGTGCCGTCGTTCGTCGACGTCGAGCCCGACACCTTCAACATCGACGTGGAGCGGATCGAGGCGGCCCTCTCACCGGCGACGAAGGCGATCGTCGTGCCCTCACTGATCGGCAACCTTCCCGACTGGGATCGCATCGCGGCGATCGCCCGCGCGCGCGGGCTCGTCGTCGTGGAGGATTCCGCAGACACGCTCGGCGCGACGCTGCGGGGCACGAGCACGGGCACGCGCTCGGACATCAGCACGACGAGCTTCTACGGCTCGCACGTGATCAACGCGGCGGGCAACGGCGGCATGCTCTGCATGAACCGCGACGACTGGGCCGAGGAGGCGCGGCTCCTTCGCAGCTGGGGGCGAAGCTCGTCCCTGTTCGTGGACTCCGAGAACGTGGAGCACCGCTTCGACGTGGACGTCGGGGGCATCCCCTACGACGCGAAGTTCGTGTTCTCACGGATCGGCCACAACATGGAGCCGTCCGAGATGGGCGCGGCGTTCGGGCTCGTGCAGCTGGACCGGCTGGCGGGCAACATCGCGGCGCGCGAACGGAACTTCGCGCGGCAGCTCGCCTTCTTCGCCCGCTTCGAGGAGTGGTTCGCGCTGCCGCGGCAGATGCCGGACTCCGTGACGGGGTGGCTCGCCTTCCCGCTCATCGTGCGCGACGAGGCGCCGTTCATCCGGCGCGACCTGCAGCTCTTCCTCGAGCGGCGCAACATCCAGACGCGCACCGTGTTCACGGGGAACATCCTCCGGCAGCCGGGCTTTGCGGGGATCGAGCGCCGCGAGGCGCCGGACGGATACCCCAACGCCGATCGCGTTATGCGCGGGGGGATGCTGCTCGCGTGCCATCACGGGCTGAGCGACGCGCAACTGGACTATCTCCACGAGCAGGTGGAGACCTTCCTCGCCCGGCACCGGTGACGCTCCGGATCGCGTTCAACGGCCAGCGTCTCGCCGGGCAGCGCCTCGGCGTCGGACGGTACATCGAGTACATGCTGCGCTACTGGGTGCAGCAGCTCGAGCCGGACGAGGAGATCTCGCTGTTCGTGCGGCGGCCGCTGGAGGACGATCTGCGCACGCTGCATCCGAAGCTGCACACCGTGCTGCTGCAGTCGCGCATGTCCGGGATCCCGTGGGAGAACCTTCGCCTGCCGCGGCCGGCGTCGCGTCACGACGTGCTCTTCCTGCCAGCCTACACCGGGCCCGTGGTCTACGGCGGGAAGACGGTGGTGGCCACGCACAGCGTCAACGAGATCCATCCGGGACTGCACTCGAAGCTGTACGAGCAGACCTACACGCGGCTGTTCCGGCACTGCGCGCGCAAGGCCGATCGCGTGATCGTGCCCGCCGAGGCGACGAAGACCGCGGTGATCGAGCGGTACGACGTCGACGAGAAGCGGATCGTCGTGATCCACCAGGGCGCGAGCGACGCGTTCAAGCCGGTGGACGATCCCTCGGTGCTCCGCGAGGTCCGGACCCGCTACTTCGGCGCCGACCGGCCGTATCTCCTGTTCGTCGGGAAGTGCTCGGCGCGCCGGAACATCCCCATGCTGGTGCGCGCCTTCGCCCGGCTTCGCGAGGAGCAGAACATCCCGCACGGGCTCCTCCTCTTCGGCCCCAACCACGAAGGCCTGCCGCTCGAGGAGCTGTGCCGCGAGCTGGGCGTCACCGAGCACGTCGTGCAGACCGACGGCAAGGTCGCGCAGCACTCCGATCTCGTGCCGATTTACGCCGCCGCGGACATCTTCGTCCATCCGTCGACCTTCGAGGGATGGTCGATCACGACGGTGGAGGCGATGGCGTGCGGCACCGCCGTCATCGCGGCCGACCGCGGCGGGCTGGGCGAGGTCGCGCGCGGCCACGCCTACATGATCGCCGATCCCTCGGTGGACGCCCTCGTGGACGCCATCTCGCGAGTCCTCGGCGACGACGTGTTGCGGCAGGACCTGCAGCGACGTGCGCGTGCACGCGGGCAGGAGCTGAGCTGGAGCTCGATCACTCGCCAGACCCTTCACGTGGTTCGCGACGTCGCTCGCGAGCCCCGACATCACGTGCAATCCCGCCAATGACGACGACGCTCGCTCCGACGATGACCCAGTGCCGTGCGTGCCTCGGCAGCGACCTGTTCCTGTATCTGCCGCTCGGCAACCATCCGCCGGCGAACGCCTTCGTGCGTCCCGAAGCGCTCGACAAGCCGGAGGCCACCTGGCCGCTCGATACGCACGTCTGCCTCACGTGTGGCCTGATCCAGGTGCCCGACAAGCTGCCGCCGGACTTCTTCGTCGAGTACGTCTACATGCCGAGCGAGGCGGACACGATGCGCCGCCACTTCGCGGCGCTCGCCCGCCAGTGCAAGGAGACGCTCGTGTCGTCGCCAGACGATTGCGTCGTCGACATCGGCTGCAACGACGGGCTGTTCCTCGCCTCCTGCAAAGCGGAAGGGCTGCGCACGCTGGGCATCGATCCGTCGCAGAACATCGCGGCGTTCGCGCGCGCGAGAGGGATCGAGGTGTTCAATGAGTACTTCACGTCGGAGTCGTCGAAGCGGGTGCTGGCGCAGTTCGGCCCGGCGAAGGTGATCGTCACGACGAACACGTTCAATCACATCGACGACCTGCACGGGTTCATGGACGGCGTGCGAACCCTGCTCGCGCCCGACGGCACCTTCGTCATCGAGGTGCCGCAGGCGCTGACGTGCGTGGAGCACAACGAGTTCGACACCGTCTACCACGAGCACCTGTCGGTGTTCAGCGTGGCGTCGATCGTGGCCCTCGGCAAGTTCTTCGGGCTCGTGGTCGTGGACGTCGAGGAGCTGCCGATCCACGGCGGCTCGATGCGGGTGTTTCTCCGTCGCAGCGGACCGGCGAAGCCGATCGTGGCGGAGTGGCTCCGCCGTGAGAAGGAGGCCGGCCTGTTCGAGCGGGACACGTACGTGGAGCACGCGGCACGGGTGGAGCGCATCCGCGCCGATCTCATGGCGCTCCTCCGGGACCTGAAGCGTCAGGGGAAGCGGCTGGCCGGCTACGGCGCGCCGGCGAAGGGCAGCACCCTGCTCAACTACTACGGCATCGGCCCCGATCTGCTCGAGTTCCTCGCGGACCGCAACCAGCTCAAGCAGGGGAAGTACTCGCCCGGAACGCACATTCCGGTGGTCTCGCCGGACGTGATCGCCGACTCCAAGCCCGACTACCTGTTGATTCTCGCCTGGAACTTCGCCGACGAGATCATGCAGCAACAGGAGGCGTTCCGCGCGGCGGGAGGCAAGTTCATCCTGCCGATCCCCGAGCCCCGCGTGGTGGGCTGAGCGCGCGGCTGGCTACGAGGCCACGTCCGCGTAGTGCCGTAGCGCAGCTCCCTCGCGCCTGAACCAGTCGATCGTGCGCGCCAGCCCGTCGGCGAGGCTGGTGCGGGCGCTCCAGTCGAGCAGCTCGCGCGCCTTCGCGGGATCCCCGCTGGTGCGCCACATCTCGCCGGGAATCTCGCCTCGAGCGCCCGCGGCGACGGCCGATCGCCCGCCGGTGCGCTGCGCGATCATCGACGCGATGTCCCGCACCGCCGTCTCACGGCCCGAGCAGAGGTTGATCACCTGCCCTGCCGCGCCGGGCTGCACGCAGGCACGCCCGATCCCGTCGGCGACGTCCTCGACGAACAGGTAGTCGCGTGTCTGCGCACCCGAGGAGATCCGGATCGGCTCGCCCTTCAAGCCCTGGCAGATGGCGTAGGGTACGAGCCGGTAGGCGGCTTCGTGGGGGCCGTACACGGCGAAGGGTCGCACGACCGTGACGTCGAGACCCCGGCGTGCGCCGAAGGCGCGCGCGAGCAGCGTCGCGCTCGCGCGGGTGGCGCCGTACTCCGACGTGGGCCGAAGCGGGGCGTCCTCGGTGAGGCCGACGCCGGGCCCGTACTCGCCGCTCGATCCGAGGAGCACGAATCGGCCGGCACGACGCGCGAGCGCGAGCTTCAACGCCGCGAGCGTACCGTGGACGTTCGTGGCCACGAGCTCGTCCACGTCGTCGAACGTCTGGTCGACGCCGGCCGCGGCACAGTGCACGACGACGTCGAGCCGCGACGAGTCGAGCGGCGCGCTTTCGAGCGACTGGAGCGCGCCGGTGAGCCGGGCATAGGCGCCTTCGACGGGCGCGAGGCGCCACAGGTCCGCGGACGCGCGCGCGAGGATCGTGACGTGCGCTCCCTCGCGCACGGCGTGCCGCACGAACGCGCTGCCCACGAATCCGGTGGCGCCGGTGACGAGTACCTCGAGGCCGCGCAGCGTGGGGCCGGCCATCGTCAGTAGAGTGTGTCGAGCATGCTCGTGTCGTACGGCAGCAGCGGCTCGCCGCGCCGAAAGCGCTCCACGAGGTCGGGATTGGCGAGCAGGAGCCGGCCGTAGGCCACCATGTCGAGCAGGCCGGCGTCGATCTCCGCCTGGGCCTCCGCCATGCCGAGCGAGGCACCGCCGAGCAGCGTATGCGGCCAGAGTGGACGAACCAGCCGGATGACGCGCCCCGCCGTCGAGTAGTACTCGGAGCGGGCACAGCTCACGTCGAGCAGTCGGAGCCCGAGCCGGTCGAAGGCAGGGATGAGATGCGCGAGCATCGCCTCGAGGTCCGGCCAGTCGTACACGCCGTTCATCCAGCGCGACGGGGAGATCCGCACCATCACGCGGGCGGGGCCGAGGTCGGCGAGCACGCGCTCGGTCAGCTCGAGCGCGAAGCGGCAGCGATTCTCGATCGACCCGCCGTACGCGTCGTCGCGATCGTTGACGCGCGCATCGAGGAACTGGTCGGCGAGATACCCGTGCGCGAGGTGGAGCTCGACGCCGTCGAACCGCGCGTCCATCGCCGCGGCGGCGGCGCGCCGAAATTGCTCGTAGACCTCGGGGATCTCGGCCGTCGCCAGCCGCCGGGGCACGCCGTACGGCTTGCCGTTGCGGCGATTGATGCCGTCCGCCTGGCGATCGGTCGAGCTCACGATCTCGGCGCCGTCGGTGTAATCGGGGTGCGAGATCCGTCCGCAGTGAATGAGCTGCGAGAAGATCGGAGCCCCCGCGCGATGCACGGCGTCGGTGACGAGACGCCAGCTCGCGACCTGCGCCTCCGTATGCATCTGCGGCGCGGTGGGAAAGCCCTCGGCGCCGGGAGCGATCGCCGTGGATTCCGTGAGCACCAGTCCGACGCCGTGCGCCGCGCGCCGCGCGTAGTACGCCGCCATCGCCTCGGTCGCCGTGTGCCCTGGTCCGGCGCAGCTGCGGGTCATCGCCGTCATGACCACGCGACTCTGCAGAGGACCGAGCAGCGGGTGCGACCACGGTGCGCACAGTGCGCGATCGCTCATCCGCGCGCGCTCCTCGGCGCGGCGGCGAGCGGCGCGCGAAACCGGTCGAACCACGGTCGGGCGAGATAGTCCCGCAACGCGACGTCCCAGCGTCGCTGGCGAAGCAACCCCTCACGCTCGAGCCGCTCGTTGGCGGTCACCATGCGGAACGGGCGGCGCGCGGGCTCCGCTGCCTCGAACATCTCGGGCGCGCTCGGGCGCACCGCGATGCGGTCGTCGAGCCGCAGCTCCTCGACGCAGACGCGGGCGACTTCGAGAAACGTCGCTTCACCGAGCGCGCCCATGTGGTACACACCCGAGCACCGGTGCGCGACGAGCAGGAGCGTGTTGCGCGCCAGATCGAGCGTGTAGGTCGGCTGCCAGATCCGTTCCCCGACGTCGATGCTCGCCTGGCCGGCCCGCACGGCGGCATCGAGCTCGCGCACGAACTTGCCCACGAAGTTCTTGTCCTTGTCGTCTCCGCCGAAGAAGCCGGCCATGCGCACGGAGAGCGCTCCCTCGGTCTCGGCGAGGAGATGCCGCTCGGCCTCGAGCTTCACCGTGCCGTAGACGATCGCCGGCGCGGGCACGGTCGATTCGGTGACGGGGATCTCGCGCCCGTCGAAGATGAACACGCTCTGCGGGTACACCACGCGCGCGCCGCAGGCCCGCGCGAGCTCGGCCACGTTCCGCGTCCCTCCCACGTGCACCGCGCGGGCGCGGGCCGGATCGCGCTCGCACACGTCGGCCAACGCGAGGCCGCCGCAGTGCAGAATCACGTCGGGCCGATATCGGGCGTACGCCAGCACGGCGTCGCGATCGGTGACGTCGAGCGCCGCGTGCGCGAGCGCGTGCATCGTGACCGTCTCGCCGAGCGGCGCGACGGCTTCGCGAAAGGCGCGACCGAGCATTCCGTCCGCTCCGGTCACGAGGATCCGGAGCCCGCTCAGCGAGCGAAGCTCCTGCGTGACTGGACTCTCGGAGTGGCTGGGCAGTGTCACCACGTAGGTCGCGAGTGGGTCGCCAGAGCGAGGAACGTCGCGACGCGGTACGCGTCGGCAACGCGGGAGTCGCACGGCTGGGGTAGCCGTCGGCCGACGGCGCAGCGCGAGAGCGACACGCGATCCGGCTCGGGGAAGATAATCGCGCGTCGTGCATCACAAAGACGAATCCGCACCGGGCCTGTCACCGCGCGCCCTCACTTGTGAGATGCTCTCGCGAGGACGAAGTTTCGTGACGCGCGAGGAAAGAACCCGTCCTCACCAGGGCGCCGACCGACGTCGGCCTCCGCCGTCGACCGCCGCTCCGACGGCCTGCCTCTCCCAATCACGCCCGAGCATGATTCTGGTCACCGGGGCGTCCGGCTTTCTCGGGCGCCACCTCGTTTCCGCCCTCGCGAGCCGTTTCCCGGGCCGCGCCATCAGGCTCTTCGACCTGCAAGCACCGAGCGGGTCCCTGCCCGCGAGCACCGAGGTGATGGTCGGCTCGATCGAGGATCCGGCGGCCGCGGCGGCGGCGACGAAGGGCGTGGATGTGGTGATCCATCTCGCGGCGAAGGTGCAGCCGAACTCGCGGGACCAGGCCGAGCTGCGGCGCATCAACGTCGAGGGGGCTCGCACGATGTACACGGCGGCCGTGCAGGCGGGCTGCCCGCTCTTCCTGCACATGAGCAGCGCGGGCGTCTACGGCCAGCCTCGCCGGTCGGCGCCGTTCCGGGAAACGGACCCGACGCGGCCCGAGTACCCGTACCAGCGCACGAAGTTCGAGGCCGAGCAGGTGCTGTTGGCGATCGATCACGGAGCGACGCGACTGGTCATCCTTCGTCCAGCCGGCATCTACGGGGCGGGCAGCCATCTGGAGATCCCCAGCTACAAGGCGATCGCGCGCCAGCGCTGGGCGATCGAGCAGAAGGGGGGCGTCGTGGTGCACCCCACGCACGTCAGCGACGTGACCGGCGCGATCATGGCGATCCTCGAGCACCCTGCTCCGCACGGTGCCGTGCTGAACGTCGGTGGCGAGCGACCCATTCTGCTCCAGGAGCTGCAGGCGCTGGTGGCTCGAGCGCTGGGCGTGCCGAGGAGGCGCATCGTGTTGCCGGCCAGCGTCGCATCCGCCGTGGCGACGGTTGCCGGTCCGCTGCTCTCGGCCCTGGGGCGCCCCAAGCCGAACCTCTACGCGTTCAGCTGTGGCGAGAGGTTGAACTCGGCCGTCGACGACGCCGCGTTTCGTGCGCAGTATCCGCGCGTGCCCGTTCGCGCTCTGCGGGACGGCATCCAGGAGCAGGTGGACTGGGCGCGCTCGAGCGGCCTCCTGTGACGATGGAACATCCGGGTAATACTCCCCGACGCGTGCTGGTCACCGGAGCCGGCGGCTTCCTCGGCACGCGCATCGTGCAGCGGTTCTCCGCGCACGGCGCGCGCGTGCGCGCAGTGCTCCATGCCGGTTCGACCGCGCCCGCGTCGATGGCGGCCGCGCACGAACAGGTGCGGATCGAGCTGCGAGAGTCGTCGGAGCTGGAGAGCGCCTTTCGCGACCATGATCTCGTCGTCCACGCGGCCGCACTGACTCGCGCTCACGGTCCCGACGGCGGCCGGCTCATGGAGACGGTCAACGTCGAGATGACGCGCAACGTGATCGAGGCCTGTCGGCGGGCCGGCGTGCCGAGGCTGGTGCACGTGAGCAGCACGGCGGCGATCGGCATCTCGCCCGATCCGCGCACGCCAGCCGACGAGCGCTTCACGTTCAACCTCGGGGATCTGGGCCTCAGCTACAACGTGAGCAAGCGGAACTCCGAGCAGCTGGCACTCGACGCGAACGGCGCCGGCCTCGAGGTCGTCGTCGTCAATCCCGGATTCGTGTTCGGCTGGCACGAGCCGCGGTATCGCGGCGGTGAAGTCATCTCGCGCGTCCTGAACACCTCCCCCGTCGTGTGCACGGGCGGAGGGCTGAGCATGGTGCACGTCGACGACGTCGTCGCCGGCATCGTGCAGGCCGCGGATCGCGGACGCGGCGGCGAGCGGTACATCCTCTCCGGCGACAATCGCTCATTCCGCGAGATCGCGGACACCGTGTTGCGGGTGGCAGGCGTGCGCCGGCGAATCCTCGCCATGCCGGACCGCGCCCGCGATCTGCTGGGACGCGTGTCGAACGCGCGCGCTCGTCGGCGAGGAGCACCGCCGAACCTGGTCCTGGACGGCAGATACGCGTACCAGTACTACAGCTCCGAAAAGGCAGCAGCGGAGCTCGGCTATCAGCGACGGCCATTCGAGTCGATCGTCGAGGACTTCCTCGGTGGGGGGCGTTCCGATGCCGGCTGATCTCCTCCGCGCGGCTGACATGCTGTCCTCGTCGCCACGCTAGCCCCGCGCATGTCCGGCACACTGCTGGCGATCGCGGTCCTTCAGGTGTTGACGATCCTGGCGGGGCTGGCGCGAGCGAAGGGACTCGCGCTTCTGCTCGGGCCGGCGGCATTCGGTGTGGTCAGCACGATCGATCAGGTCGTCGTCACCGTCGTCACGCTCGGAGCGCTCGGCGTCCCGTTCACTGCGCTCAAGTTCCTGGCCCGCGCGCACAGCGCCGGCCCGACCGCATTCCAGCGCTCGGGCGCCGGGTTCCTGCGGCTCATGACTCTCCTGGGCCTCGTCTCGGCCGGCATCGCGACCGCCGTCATCACCTGGCGTCCCGACACCTTCGGAGCCGCCCTCGCGGCGCACCGACACGCCCTCGCGATCGGCATCTTCGGCGTCCCCTCGGCAATGCTGCTGATGCTGTTCGTGAACGCATTCGCGGCGGCACGCCGGCCGATCGAGGCGGCGGGGATCAACCTGCTGGCGGTGACGGCGCTCGCCGTCGCTGCGGTCGCCGGCGCCTGGTGGCGCGGCGTCGACGGCGTGTACGAGCTCGGCCTGCTCGCCGCGGTGCTCACGACCGGGCTCGGGCTGGTGCATCTGGCCCGCGTCCTCGCGCTGCGGTTCGATACGCCCGACGCGGGAGTCGTGGGCGCGCTTCGGGGCGATCCGGCCATCATCGGCTACTCGCTGTGCTTCTATGCGACGTTCGCGGGCATCGCCGTCATGATGTTGCTCGCGCGGACGACGGTGCTCTCGGTGCTCGGCGCGGCGGACGTCGGACGCCTGCAGGCCGCGTTCAGCATCGCGCTCACGGTGGGCGCGGCGCTGTACCCGCTGAGCAACCTGTATCTCGGTCCGCTCGTGAACAGCCACGGACCCGTCGCGGAGAAGGCCCGCGCCGTCGACGAGTTCGTGAATCGGCTGCTGCTGCTCTTGCTCGTCGGCGCGTTGCCGGCCCTGCTCTTTCCCGAGACACTGATCCGCATCCTCTTCTCGGCGGAGTTCGCGCCGGCGGCCGGCGTGCTGTGGACGTTCGTGCTCTGGCAGTGCGTCTTCCAGATCGCCTACGTGTACCAGCAACTCCTCATCGGGCTGGACGACATCGTCTTCGCGGCCGGTGCGCTGATCCTCGGTTGCGTCGTGGCGATCGCGCTCACGTCACCCCTCACCCGCGCGATGGGCCTCGGAGGCGTCGCGGTTTCGCTCGCGGTGGGAATGCTGCTGTGGGGCGTTCTCGTCGCCGTGCGCCTGGGCGTGAAGCACGCCACGTGGAGCTCGCCCCGACTGGTGGCGCGCCTGACGATCGTGCTGCTGATCGTCGCCGCGAGCGGCTACGGGTTCGCTCGGGGCTCCGAGCTGTCCGTGCGCGGCGTCCTCGCTCGAGTCGCCACGGCGGGTGCGGTCGCCCTGTTCTGTCTGTTCAGCCTGGACGCACGCGAGCGTGATCCTCGACGGTGGATCGCCGCCCTGCGCCCGGGCTCCTGAGTCGGCGGGGCGCCGCAGTCCCCCCGTAGCGCTATCGGTGCTTCCGCGCCGTGACGAACACCGCGGAGACCGGGAACACGAGCTGACCACCGCGTCGCAGCGTGCGAAGGGACGTCTCGATGAAGCGTCTCCGCACTTCCTCGATCGCGTCGGGCGCGGCGGAAAGCAGCCGCTTGCGCGCGCGCGTGCAGATCGTGCGCTGCACCTCCCAGAACTCGTCCGCGCTCGCGATCTCGTTCTGGAAGTTCTGCCAGGTCCATTCGACACCGTCGAATCCGGCGCCGCGGGCGAGCGCCATGATCGAATCGGCTCGACTGAGTTGCGTCGCGAGCTCCGCGCCCTGCGGTGCGTCGGTGTCGGGCGGGAGCGTGGCGTCGACGAGCCTGTCGAGAAGGTCCGCGCCCAGCCGCAGGCCACGCATCGCACGAAGCCGCCGCCCGACTTCGACCGCGGCATGCCTCAGTGCCGGCAGCGACGCGAGAGGCGGGCGGCTGCCGACCGTGACGAGCAACCGGCCGCCGGGCCGCATGACGCGAAACATCTCGGCCATCGCGCGCTCGGGCCGCGGCATGTGGCCCAGCGCGAAGGCCGATGTCACCACGTCGAACTCGCCGGGCGCGAACGACATGGCCTCCGCGTCCATCACCTGGAACGAGACACGGTCGGGATCGAGGCCGTGCTCGACGGCTTTGCGGCTGGCCTTCTCGATCATGCCGGAGGAGATGTCGGTGCCCACGACCGAAGTGCCCGCCGCCGTCCGGGCCACCTCGAAGGGCACCATCCCCGTGCCCGTGCCGACGTCGAGGACCCGCTCACCCGGAGCGAGCGCCGCGAGCTCCACGAGCCGCGCGGCCACCGGATACGCCAGGCGGTGGCTGATCGTGTCGTACTGATCGGCGATCTCGTCGTAGCTGGCCGCGTCCAGGCCCTTCCAGCGCTCGGTGTCGCTCGTCATGTGATCACTCGGAAATCTGCCGGGCCGGGGTCACGATTCGCGGGCCGAGGTGAGGGTTCGTCGGTCCGGAATCGACGAGCGCCGAGCCATGCGGTCACGGTCCCACGTCACGTCCGGATGGCGCCTGCGGTTGGCACGCCGTGGCCGGGAAGAACGCACCAATATATGCTGATGGCTGGCGAGCCCGGGCATTCCGAGATGGCCCGTAGAGGCCGGGACGATAGTCGAGGGACAGCACGCGGCTTGCAATGAACGGCGCCTTCCGGACTCGGCCCTCGGACCTCCACTGGCCGGTGCCTGGCCATCGCCAGCCGGGATCGGATCACGCGTCACTTCACCAGTGCTCCATGGAACCGTGCAGCTACGACTGACGTCGCTCCTCTGCCTCGCAAGCGTGCTCGCCTGTTCGAGCCCGGCCGAGAGCGGTCTCGGTCCGACGGCGGCGGTGTGCGAGGACGCGTCGCTGCCCGCTGGAAGCGAGCAGATCTCCGTGAACACGGAGCGTCGGTTCCAGGTGATCGACGGATTCGGCACCACGATGCGGGTGTGGGACGATCCTCACGTGACCGAGACGTTCGACAGCCGGACCGGCCGCGCCGCGGTGGTGGTGCCCCCCGCCGAGCAGGCCAAGATTCTCGCCGCGCTCTATACCGAGCTGGGGCTGACGCGAGTCCGGTACAACCCGAGGGATCCCGCGCCCCGAGGGGTCGTCAGCGGCATCGAGCCGGTCAATGACAATGCCGATCCGAACGTCACCGACCTCACGCGCTTCGACTTCTCCTGGAAGTACAACGACGCGCACATCGCGTTCGTCAAGGCCGCGCAACCGTACGGATTGAAGGTGTGGTTCGCGTCGCCGCTGACGCTGGAAACCTGGATGACGGAGTCGAATCCCCAGGAGTACGTGGAATGGGCGATGGCCATCCTGCGCCGGTGGCGTGAGCAGGGTGTCGAGATGCCCTTCTACTCCATCGCCAACGAGCCGGCGGCCCAGTCGAGCGGCGCGATGTCGCCGCAATACATCCTGGCGACCACGAAGCTCCTCGGCGCCAAGCTGAAGGCGGAGGGCTTCAAGACCAGGATCGTCATTCCGGACGACATCACGCCGAACGACGCCTACGATCGCGCGGTCGTGGTGCTCGCCGATCCCGAGGCCCGCCAGTACGTGGGCGCGATCGCGTATCACCTCTATTCGGGGCTCGCGGCGCGCGAGAAGCTGAAGGCCTTGGGCGAGCAGTATTCGATTCCGGTCTGGATGACCGAGTACGCGCTGGCGACGCCGTTCGAGTGGGCGAACATCATCCACGACGAGATCGCCGACTACGGAGCGAGCGCGGTCGACATGCAGTGGGGCTTCTTCGGTCAGTGGGAATCCACCAACTCGCATCTCATCACGATCCTGAACAACGGCGCCGCGTTCCTCGGGTGGCGGCGCACCAAGTCGTTCTTCACGACGGGACAATACTCGCGCTTCGTGCGGCCGGGCGCCCAGCGCGTCGAGGTGTCGAGCGTGAGCGGCGTGAAGGTCACGGCGTACAAGCAGGGCGACGAGATCGTGCTCGTCGCGATCACGCCCCCCGGGTCGACGCCGAAGAACGTCTCGTTCGCGCTCGGCGGGGGCCCGTGCACCGCGCAGGTGACCATGGTTCGCACCAGCGACACCGAGGATTGGGCGACGCTTCCGGCCACGCAGGTCGCCGGACGACGCTTCCAGGCGACGCTGACCCCGGGCAGCGTGACGACGTTCGTGGTCAGGTAGCGGAGCGGGCGCGCGAGGTGGCAAGGGGTCGGATGACGCCGTAGTATCTACGGTCCTCGCGGTCTCGGTAGCGGCTACGAGCTCGCGCTCCCGCTCGGACCGGTGCTGAGCGTGCCCTGCCATGGTAGATGCTCGTCGCTACGACGTCCGCCTCGCCCGCCCCTCGACCCCGCGCCACCTTGGACCCCCATAGCCCTCAGACTACGGGCACTCGGTTCGACCGTCGTTCAGCGCTGTCGCGCCTCGGACCCGCCGTCCTGTACCTGCTGGGTGCGGCGATCCTCTGGCGCCACTTCGACTTCATCTACTACAAGGATGAGCTGTCGTATCTGTCGGCCGCCGCGAGATATGCGCGCGGGGACCTGAGCGGCGTCAACGCCTATTGGGCGCCCCTGCTTTCATGGTTGCTCACACCGCTGTTGGCGCTCGGCGTGCCGGCGGCGACCGCATCCGACATCGTCTCGGTCTTCAGCGGTCTCTTCGCGCTGCAGGGCGCGCGGGCCCTGATCCGCACGACGACGGGGACCGGCTGGCTCGCCTCCCTGCTGGACTACACGATGGTGCCGATCGCGCTGTACTGCGCGATGCTATACCTGTCGCCGGATCTGCTGCTGGCGGGGATCCTCGCGTGGTACTTCAGCATCGTGCTTCATCGCGACTACCCGATGCGCGCATCGGCGGGCTACCTGTCAGGGGTGCTGGGCGGGTTGGCCTACTACGCGAAGATGTACGCCTTCTACTTCTTCGCTGCGCACTTCGTGCTGGTGAACGTCGGGCACTACCTGTGGGCCGATCCGGCGACACGCGCCAACGTGCGGCGACACTTTCTCCGCGGCATGCTCGTCTTCGCCGCGATGGTCGCCGTCTGGGTCGGGGCGATGTACGCGAAGTACCACATCGTGACGCTGGGCCTGACGGGCAAGTACAACTACGCCATCGTCGGTCCGGACGTCCCCGATCGGCCCATTCTGCGGATCGGGTTCAGCGCGGAGCCGCGACCGGGCAACACGAGCGCCTGGGAGGATCCGGCGGATTTCTACCGCAATGCCGCCGCTCGCGAGTGCTGCCTGAAGCGATGGTCGCCCCTCGCCACGAGGCAGGGGATGACGCACCAGCTCCGATTGATCAAGACGAACCTGGCGATCACGCTGGAGCAGTTCCAGCTCTTCTCGAGCCTGTCGTACGCCGTGATCGTCGTGTGCGTCCTGTTGTGCATTCCACGCCTCTCGGACGCTCGGGCGCACCTGCCCGTCCTCCTGGCGCTCCTCGCGTTGGGGCTGTATCCGGCCGGCTACCTGCTGGTGTACAGCGAGGAGCGGTATCTCTGGCCGATGCTCTTCCTCCTCGTCGCGCTCAGCGGGTACGTGCTGCGCGTGGCGTTCGCCACGTCCTTCTTCACCGACGTGCGACGACGGCAGCTGCTCGCCGCATTCGTCGCCCTCTCGTTCGTGAAGGTTCCGACCAGCAAGCTGCTCCAGGCGCGCGACTACGGGCGCAACACGAGTCGGATCGCCGAAGCGCTTTCGGGCGTGGATCTCCGCGGCAAGCGCGTGGCCTCGAACGCCGACTTCGGTGCGTCGGACATCGTCGCCTACCACCACTCGGCGGCGTACCTGGGCCAGAAGCGCCCCGGCATCTCGCCCGAGCAGACGGCTGCGGAGCTGAAGGCGTCGCGCGTCGAGTACTATCTCGTCTGGGGCGATCCTCCCGCCGATAGTCTTCCACCGGGCCTGACGCGCGTGGCGAGCGTGAAGGTCGAGCCTGGAAAGGGCGGACAGACGACGCTCACCGTCTTCCAGGTGAACTGAGCCCCTTCCACGACGTACTAGGACACGCGCACGGGGGCGGAGCCTGGCTCGGTTCGCGCCTCACGCTCGACCGGTCTCACCTCGGCGGGCGCCTCGGCGACGAGCGCCTGTGCGCTCCGCTCGCCGTGGGCCGCGTCGCCGAGGCCCCGGCGCTGGCGGACGAGCGTGAGGATGGTGTAGACCGCCACGGGATCGCCGTCCTGGTTCGTGACCTCGACGTCCCAGTGCACCACGCCCTGCGGGATCTGCCCGTCGCGATCCTCCTTGGCCGTCTTCTGCTTGCAGGTGAGCCGGGCCCGGATGGTGTCGCCGATGTAGAC
>DASTSX010000014.1:0-7810 GCA_035760455.1 Gemmatimonadaceae bacterium
GGCTGCCAGCGCGCGCCCGCGCCCTCGGCCAGCGCGACGAGAGCGCCGGTGCGCGCATCGACGAGCGCCGCCCGGGGCGCATCCTCGGTCCGCGGGACGGCGATGCCGCGCAGCACCCGCTCGGCGTCGTCCGCCTCGAGCGTGACGTGCGGAATGGTCGGCAGCGCGTCGAGCGCCGGTCGGAGCGCCACGCCGCCGGCGCGCATGGCGCCGACGGTCACGGCGTCCGCGACGTGGAAGGGACCACTCCGGGTGCGGCGGAGCGCGCCGAGATGCGCGGCGCTTCCCGCGAGCCGCCCGAGGTCGCGTGCAAGGGCACGGATGTAGGTGCCGCCGCCGCAGGCGATCGTGGCGCGAAGCGCGTCGCCGTCGCGCTCGACGTCGCGCCACGCGAAGACCTCGACGCGTGTCGGGGCAAGATCGAGGGCAACGCCGGCACGCGCGGCTTCGTAGGCGCGGCGACCATCGACACGCTTCGCCGAGTAGCTCGGCGGCACCTGATCGAGCGGGCCCGTGAGGCGTGCGATCGCGTCCGCGATCGCCTCGTCGCTCGGCGGTGGTGCCGTGCGTACGACGGGACCGTGGAGGTCGTCGGTCTCGGTCTCGCTGCCGAGGACGATCGTCGCCTCGTATTCCTTTGGCACACCGTCCAGGTGCGGCAGCAGGCGCGTCGCTCGGCCGAGCAACAGCACGAGCAGTCCGGTGGCGAAGGGATCGAGCGTCCCGGCATGACCGATGCGCGATTCGCCGAACGCGCGCCGCGCGGCGAGCACGACGTCGTGCGACGTCATTCCAGCCGGCTTGTCGACGAGCAGGAGACCGTCAGTCGTCGACTGCCTCATCGCGGGCGGAAGGAGACGAATCGCCGGCGTCGGCGGGATGCTCGCGACGCACCTGCGCGAGCAGTTGCTCGATCTTCGCGGCGTGGGCGACACTCTCGTCGTTCCGGAACTCGATCTCCGGGGCGACGCGGAGACGCAAGGCGCGACCGACGCGGCCGCGCAGGTGCGCCGCGACGCCGTCGAGCCCGTCGAAGGTCGCGGCCCGCTGCGACTCGGAGCCCAGCACGCTCACGAAGACCTTGGCGTGCCGCAGGTCGCGGCTGACCTCGACGGCGGTGACCGTCACGATGCCGACGATGCGCGGATCCTTCACGTCGTTGGCGAGAAATGTCGCGATCTCTTCGCGCATCGCCTCGGCGACGCGGTCGGATCGATGATGGTCAGGAGACACGGGTCACCGGAGCGAAGGTGCAGCGCGCCGGGCGCACGCGCGCGCCCGGCCCACCGTACCGTGATCAGCCCTGCGGAGCCGATTCGAGCGACCGCGCCACTTCCTCGGTGCGATAGCACTCGATGCGGTCGCCCACCTTGAGGTCGTTGAAGTTCTCGATGCCGATACCGCACTCGAATCCTTCGCGGACCTCCTTGACGTCGTCCTTGAAGCGGCGGAGCGACGCGATGCTGCCCTCGTACACCTCGATCGCGTCGCGGATGACGCGGACCCGGGCGTCGCGCCGGATGACGCCGGTGCGGACGGCGCAGCCGGCGATGAGTCCGATCTTCGGCACCTTGAAGGTCTCGAGCACCTCCGCCTCCCCCAGCACGACCTCGCGCTGCTCGGGCCGCAGCATTCCCTCGAGAGCGGCGCGCACGTCGGCGACGGCCTCGTAGATGATGCGGTACAGCTTGATGTCGACGTTCTCGCGCTCGGCGGCCGCGCGCGCATTGTTGTCCGGCCGCACGTGGAAGCCGATGATGATCGCGCCGGAGGCGCGCGCCAGGAGGATGTCGCTCTCGGTGATCGCGCCGACGCCGCGGTGCACCACCTCGACCTTCACCTCGCTGGTGCCGAGCTGACCGAGCGCGTCGGCCAGCGCCTCGGCGGGACCGCCCTGATCGGCCTTGATGAGGATGCGCAGCGCGCGGACGTCGCCCGCGGTGGACTGCGCCATGAAATCCTCGAGCGTGACGCCGCGCGTCGAGCGGCGGCTCTTCGCCTCGCGATCGAGACGTTCGCGACGCTGTGCGACCTCGCGCGCGGCGGTCGCGTCCTCCACGACCAGCAGCTGATCGCCGGCCATCGGGACGCCGGCCATGCCGAGGACCTGAACGGGGATCGCCGGGCCGGCGGACTTCACCGCCTTCCCACGCTCGTCGAGCAGCGCACGCACGCGGCCCGAGTACATGCCGACGATGAAGTCGTCGCCGACCTTGAGCGTGCCGCTCTGCACGAGGACGGTCGCGACGGGACCCTTCCCCGGATCGAGCTGCGCCTCGACCACCGTGCCGGTCGCGCGCTTGTTCGGGTTCGACTTGAGGTCGAGCAGCTCGGCCTGGAGCAGCACCTGATCGAGCAGCTCCTGGATGTTCAGCCCCTTCTTGGCCGAGATCTCAGAGCTGAGCACGGTGCCACCGAACTCCTCGAGCACGACGCCGTGCTGGAGGAGATCCTGCTTGACCTTCATCGGATTCGCCTGGGGCAGATCGATCTTGTTGATCGCGACGATCATCGGCACGCCGGCGTTCTTGGCGTGCGAGATGGCCTCGATCGTCTGCGGCATGACGGCGTCGTCGGCGGCGACGACGAGGATCACTTCGTCGGTGACCTGCGCGCCGCGCGCACGCATCGCGGTGAACGCCTCGTGGCCCGGCGTGTCGAGGAAGGTGATCATCTTCCCGTTCGCCAGCTCGACGTGGTACGCCCCGATGTGCTGCGTGATGCCGCCGGCCTCGCCGGCCACGACGTTCGCCTTGCGGATGTAGTCGAGGAGCGACGTCTTGCCGTGGTCGACGTGACCCATGATGGTCACGACCGGAGGACGCGGCATGAGATCTTCCGGCTCGTCGGCGACGGTGGTGCCGACCTCCTCGGCCTGGTACTCGTCCTCGCGCACGGCCTGGAAGCCGAACTCGCCCGCGATCAGCTCGATCTGATCGAAGTCGAGCCGCTGGTTGACCGTGATCATGAGGCCGAGGTTCTTGAAGGCGAAGCCCACGATCTCCGTCGGCGACACTTTGAGAATCTGCGCGAGCTCGCTGACCGTGATGAACTCGTTGACGCGGACGAGCTTCTTCTCGCGCTCGACCTCGGCGGCACGCATCGCCTCGGCTTCCTCGCGGATGCCACGGCGATCGATGCGTCCGCCGCGCGCCGGCGCACCACGCAGCGATGCCATCGTCTTCGCGATGTTCGCATCGACGGCGTCCTGATCGACCGCGCCTCGCTTGCCCTTCTTGCGCGCGTTGCGGTTCGCCCCGCCGGCGCCGATGCCGGCGCCGGTCTGCGGAGCGCCGGTGGGTGCAGGACGGCGATCGGGGGTGCGCGTCGCGCCACCGAACCCGCCGGGGGAGGCGGATGCGACGGGGCGCGGCGGGAACGGTGAGCCGGCGGTCACGGGCCGAGGGCGCGGCGCGCCCGGCGTGATCGGGCGCGGCCGCGGCCGATCGGTTCCGGCGGCGGGGGGAACCGCTCCACCGGCGGGGCGCGGTGGTGCGGCGCGAGGGGGCTCGGCGCCCGTCGTCTTCGGGGCGGCCCCGACCTCCTCGACCGTCTCCTCCTCGCGGGCCTGAGCCTCGGCCTGGGCCGCGGCGGCCGCGGCGGCCTGTGCAGCGGCTCGGGCCCGCTCCGCTTCCTGCCGCTCGGCTTCGACGCGCTCGGCTTCGGCGCGTTCCGCCGCGGCGACTTCCGCGGCCTGCTGGGCGAGCGCGTCGGCCGCCGCCTGCTCTGCGGCGACTTCGGCCGCGGCGGCAGCGACGTCCGCCGCCTTGCGCCGGCGCCGAATCTGGGCACCCTCGGCGCTCTCGGGCGCGGCGGGAGTCGGCTCGGCGGCGACCGAAGCGGTGGCAGCACCGCGCCGACGACGTGCGGGCGCGGGAGGTGCCGCCTGTCGCTCGGCACGCACGCGCTTCTCCCGCTCCCACCGTGCGCGGACGCGCGCGACCTGCTCGTCCGTGAGCGGGCTCAGATGGCTCCGCACGGGAACGTCCATCTGACGAAGCAGTCCCATCACCTCGTCCGCGGAGATCCCGAACTCGCCAGCCATGTCGTGTACGCGAAGCTTGCTCAAACCACCCTCCTATGGGGCTCCCGCGGAGCCCGACTCCACCAGCGCGCGAATCCCTTTCGCGAGCTGCCGATCGACGATACCGACGACCGCGGCGGACTCGCGTCCGGCGACTCCTCCGAGTTCGGCGGCGCTCGGTACCTCTATGAATCTAACCCGTCTGGCATTCAGAAGCGGGATGATCTTGTCCAGGCTGTGTCGCGAGGCGTCGGCCGCGACGACTGCGAACGCCACCTTGTTCTTCTTCACCCCTTCACGAACCCGCTCGACGCCGACGACGGCGCCGCGGGCGCGGAGCCCGAGCCCGACGAGCCGCAGCAGCCGAGCGCGCGCGCCCGCCTCCAGCGTCACTCCGGCGCGCCGCCGTTCGGCGAGTGCACCTCACCCTCGGACGGGGCATCCTCGGTGGTGAGCTCGTCGAGGAGCGACATGATGCGGTCGGCCTCCTCGGGGGCGATCCCCGCCAATCGGAGGAAGTCTTCGCGCTCGAGGTCGATGATGTCGTTGAGCGTGCGGTAGCCGGCCTCGTTGAGCACCGCCACGGTCGCGGGGTGCATGCCGGCCAGCTCGGTCAGCGGCACGTCGGCCGCCGCGTCGCGCTCCGTCTCGCCGGGGAGCGGCGCGAATAGCTGCTCCGCCCCACCCTTCTCCAGCCACTCCCGGCTCGAGTAGAGGTCGATCTTCCACCCCGTGAGCTCGGATGCGAGCCGCACGTTCTGCCCGTTGCGGCCGATGGCGAGCGAGAGCTGATCCTCGTCGACGACGGCCTGGATCGTCTTGCTCACCCCATCGCTGAAGACGCGCGCGACCTTGGCCGGCGCGAGCGCGAGCTTGGCGAATCGCTCCGGATCCGAGGACCAGGGCACGATGTCGATGCGCTCCCCGCCCAGCTCGTTGACGACGGTCTGCACGCGCGACCCCTTGAGACCGACGCAGGCTCCCACGGGATCAATGCTGTCGTCGCGCGAGAAGACGGCGATCTTGGTCCGACTGCCCACTTCACGCGCGGTCGCCCGGATCTCGACGATGTTCTGCTGGATCTCGGGGACCTCGAGCTTGAACAGCGCCTTGACGAACAGCCCGTCGGCGCGACTCAGGATGAGGCGCGGGCCCTTCGGGGTCTCCTCGACACGCTTGAGTACCGCGCGGATCGGCTCGCCCTGATGGAAATGCTCGCGATGGTTCTGCTCGCGATAGGGGATGATCGCCTCGGCCTCGCGGAACTTGTTGAGCATCACGACCAGCTTGCCACGCTCGATCTGCTGGATCTCGCCCGACAGGAGATCGCCGACCCGCGACGCGAACTCGTCGCGGATCTTCGTGCGCTCGCCCTCACGCACCCGCTGGATGATTCGCTGCTTGGCCGCCTGGATCGCGGCGCGACCGAAGACCGTGAAGTCGAGCGGCTCCTCCATCACATCGCCGGGCTCGAACCCCTCGTCGAACATGCGCGCCTCCTCGAGGGCGATCTCGCGCGCCGGGTCCTCGACCGTCTCCACGACGGTCTTGAGCAGCACGATGCGGATCTCGCCCTTGGAGTCGTCGATGTCGACTTCGGCCTGCACGGTGGGGCCGTACTTCTTCGCCAGCGCGGCCATGAAGCCGTCCTGCAGCAGCCCGTACAGCTCCGTGCGATCGAGCTGCTTCGAGTTCGAGAGCTCGCGGAACGCGGCCAACATCTCTGCGGAACTGACCATCCAAGACCTCACGGAAGAGGGCTCGCCGACTCCGGCAGCCCGTGCACTCTGTCTGGTTAAAAGCGAAACGCCAGCCGCCTGGTCAGAAGCGAAACGCCAGCCGTGCCTCCTTGACCGCGGCGAGCGGAATCCGCTGCGCCTCACCCTGCTCTCGGCGAAGCGTCACCGTCGCTTCGCCGTCCTGCTCGTCGACCTCGACGATCTCCGCCTCGAAGCGCCCGCCGAAGTCGGGCGCCAACACGTTGGCCCACCGACCGACGAACCGCCGCCATTCCGCCGGCGCACGCAACGGGCGTTCGCCCGGGGACGACACCTGCAGCACGTAACGCTCGGACACCAACGACCCGTCGTCGAGCTTCGCTTCGAGCGCTCGCGACGCCCGCGCACAATCGTCGACGGTGACCTTCTCGCCGTCGCGCCGATCGATGCGCACCTCGAGCACGGGGCGCGCCCGCGAACCGCCCTTCCGAAGCTCGACGAGATCGTAGCCTACCTCGTCAAGACCTTGCACGACAACATGTTCCAGCTCTTCCCTCATGTTGTCTCTAGGAAACGTCAGAGAATAAAAAAATGTGGGGAGCCTCCCCCACATTTCGCGGCCGGCCCGAAGTCCGTTCGCAGCATCTAAAGTAAGGGCCGCTGGGAGCCGGGTCAAGTTGCGACGCGGCACACTGCCGGCGCGATCAGTCGGCGGCGAAGATCACGCCGACCTGTCGGCCGACGTCGCCCGCGCGATGCGAGAAGAATCGATCGTTGTCGCAGCGCGTGCAGTACTCGCTGGCGCTCACGGCGGACACGCCGAGCGCGCGCACGCGACGAACGATGAGCTCGCGAAGGTCGACGGTGACGCTGCGCCCGGGGTCGCGGCCGGTCAGGCGCGCCGCCACGTCCGCGCTCACCTCGTAGCACCGGCCGCAGATCGCCGGCCCGCAATGTACCCGCAGCGCGCCCGCCTCGAAGCCGAGTGCCACCATCCGTCGGATCGCCCGCTCGACGATGCCGGCCGCCGTGCCGCGCCAGCCGGAGTGCAGGATCGCGGCGGCGCCGGAAGGATGGACGACGAAGACGGGGACGCAATCGGCGACCGTGACGGCCATCGCGGTGCCGCGTGCCCGCGCCAGATGTCCGTCGGCCGAGTCGCCGCGCAGCCAGCCGGTCCACGTTCCGTCGTACTCGAGGATGGCGTCGCCGTGCACCTGGGCAGCGGTCGCGAGTCGCGTCGCGCCGAGGCGTGCCCGGAGCGAGGCCCATCGCCCCATGACGTCCCGCACCGGCTCGTCGGAGTGGATGCCGAAGCTCCCCGCCGCGCGACCGGTCGTGAAGGCGGTCACGCCCAGCTCGCGGAAGGCATCGACGACCTCGGCTTCGGGCGCCGGCCCGGCCGACGCCGCCGGCGTGCTCATCTCGTCCGGCGGTCCTCGACGCGCTCCACCTTGGCACCCAGCGCGCGCAGCCGCTCGTCGATGCGCTCGTAGCCGCGCTCGATCTGACCGACGTTGTCGATGATGCTCTCCCCCTCCGCGCAGAGCGCGGCGAGGAGCATCGCCATGCCGGCGCGGATGTCGGGGGACTCGACGCGGCTCGAGTGCAACTTGGTGGGCCCGACGACGACCGCCCGGTGCGGATCGCAGAGGACGATGCGAGCGCCCATGCCGATCAGCTTGTCGACGAAGAAGAGGCGCGACTCGAACATCTTCTCGTGGATGACGATGACGCCGTCGCACTGCGTGGCGGTGACGAGCGCGATGGACATCGTATCGGCCGGGAAGGCGGGCCATGGCTGGTCTTCGAGCTTGGGCACTGCCCCGCCGAGATCGCTGCGGATGACCATCTCCTGCTTGCCCGGTACGACGAGGTCGTCTCCTTCGACCCGGCAGACGACGCCCAGCCGCTCGAAGCCCATCAGCGTCGAGCGCAAGTGCTCGACGCCGGCGCGCTCGATGGTGATCTCCGAGTGGGTGACGGCAGCGAGTCCGATGAACGAACCGACCTCGATGTGATCGGGTCCGATCGCGTAGGTGCAGCCGCGCAGTGGCCGTCCGCCGTG
>DASTSX010000015.1:0-2018 GCA_035760455.1 Gemmatimonadaceae bacterium
GAGATCACGGCGCGGCTGGCCCGGCGGGACGCCCGCATTTACGAGGTGCCCATCTCCTATGCCGGGCGGACGTACGCCGAGGGGAAGAAGATCAACTGGAAGGACGGCGTCGCCGCCTTCTGGCACATCCTCAAGTTCAACGTCGTCGCATGACGGATCAGACTCGCCGCTGGCTTCTGCCCACCACCATCGCGCTGCTCGCGCTGGCGGCCTGCATCACGAGCATCGGTCACGACTTCACGTACGACGACCGGTACGTGATCATGATGAACGACCGCGTGCACTCGCTGCGCGGCTTCTGGCGCTTCTTCGATCAGAGCTACTGGCCGCCGAAGTTCGGCGGCGACGGCTACCGCCCCGTGGTCATCCTGCTGTTCGCCGTGCAATGGGTGATCGGGAATGGCGCCGCGTGGGTGTTCCATCTCGTCAACATCCTCCTGGCCGTCGGCACGGCGCTCGCCGTCTACTGGATGGCGCTCGCGCTGCTGCCGCCCGCCGGCGCGTGGATCGCCGCGGCGCTCTTCGCCGTGCATCCGGTGCACGTCGAGGTGACGGGGAACATGGTGGGGCAGGCGGAGCTGATCGTCGGGCTGTCGCTCGCCGTGGCCCTGGGCTGGTACTTCCGCCGCCGCGCCGACGCCGCGCTCGGCATGCGCGACGTCGGCCTGCTCTCGCTGCTCTACGCGTTCGCGCTGTTCAGCAAGGAGCACGCGGCGGTGTTCCCGCTCCTCCTGCTCGCCGCCGAATGGACCGTCGTGCGCGACGAGCGCTCGTGGCGTGCGCGCGTCGTCGCGCTGCGCCCACTGTTCCTCGCGCTGATCGCGGTGACGCTCGGCTACGCCAAGCTCCGCTCGCTCGTGCAGGAGGACCTCGCCGGCTTCGCGCCATACGCCGCGTTCCGCTTCCTGAACATGGGCGCCGAGGCGCGGATCGGCACGATGCTGCACGAGTTCCCGCGCATCGCGCAGCTCATGCTCTTCCCGACGCGGCTCAGTGCGGACTACTCCCCGAACGACGTCATCATCTCGAACGGCATCGGGTTCGACGAGCTGCCGGGGATCCTCATCGTCCTGTGCACGGTGACCCTGGCGTTCGCCCTGCGGCGCCGCGCGCCGGTGGCGAGCTTCGGCCTGTTCTGGTTCATCATCGCCTACGGCCCCGTGAGCAACGTGCTGCTGCCCACGGGCATCGTCACGGCGGAGCGGACGCTGTTCCTGCCGAGCGTGGGCGTGGTGCTCGTCGGCGCGGTGACGATGCTCTATCTGCTCGATGGCGCGCCGCGCCGCACGCGCGTGATGGTCGCGAGCGCCGCCGGCCTGCTGATCGTGCTCGGTCTCGGCAAGAGCGTCGTGCGCCAGCGCGTATGGAAGAACAACGACATCCTGTTCGACGCCACCGTGCGCGACGTGCCGATGAGCTACCGGGCGCACCTCCTCCGCGGGCGCAACCTCGCGGTGAAGAAGCGGCTGCGGGAGGCGGAGGCCGAGCTGCGGCTCGCGATCCGACTCTTCCCCTACGACGCCGGGGCGACGGTGGACGTGGCGGAAGCGTATCGCCGCTCCGGCCTGTGCCGGCCGGCCATCCCGCTCTACGAGTGGAGCTTCGCCATCGACTCCACGCTCAGAGACGGCCGATTGGGCTACGTCTATTGCCTGTCGGTGATGGAACGCTGGCAGGACACGCGACAGCAGGCGTTCGCCGGCATGCGCTACGGTTTCCCGTGGGAAGGCAAGTATCTCCGTAATGCTGTGTTCGTTGCCGATTCGGCGCTGGGACGTCCCCTGAGGAAGCGTCCACGGATCTGAAGACCGTGGGCTCTCGCAAACTGCACCGGACCATGCAGAATCCTGCAACGCGGCAGGATCCCGACCGGCGGCGGATATCCGCAAGGCGTGCAGAGACAACGAGTTACGACCAGCGTGCGCCGTGGTCCGCACGTTGCCTTACACCCCGCCGGTTGCAGGTCGCACCGGTACTCCCGCCCGACGGCCCGCGATGTCGCGCCGTCATCCTCTACC
>DASTSX010000016.1:0-4011 GCA_035760455.1 Gemmatimonadaceae bacterium
AGCTCGGCGTGCAGGCCGGCTTCGCGAAGCTCGCGCGCGAGCTGGGCGACCACGGGGTGAAGTTCGACCACGTCGTGCTGCACAACGCCCCGCCGCAGAGTCCCGGACAGGCGTTGCTCGAGTACGCCGACGACGTGGGCAGCGATCTGATCACCGCCGGCAGCGTGCAGCACAGCCGGATGGACCGCTGGATGGTGGGGAGCGTGAGCACGGAGCTCGTGCGGAACGGGCGGCGCTCGGTGCTCGTGGTGCCGCCGCGCCGCCGCGCCTGACTCAGCCCGCTGGCGCCACCGGGAGCGCGACGCGGAACGTCGCGCCCCTGCCGGCGGGCGCCGGCTCGAGCCACGCACGCCCTCCGTGCGCCTCCACGATCCCCCGCACGATCGCCAGTCCCATCCCGGTGCCGCGCGTCCGAGCGCTGCGCCGCGCCGTCCAGAACCGGTCGAAGACGAGGGCGGCATGCTCGGCGGGAATCCCCGGTCCGCTGTCGGCCACGCTGAGCCGGACGGCGTCGCCCGCGCGCTCGGCGCCGACGCGGACGGTGCCGCCATGGGGCGTGAACTTGAGCGCGTTGCCGACGAGATTGCCGAGCGCCTGGACGACGCGGTCGCCATCGGCGAGGACGGGCGGAAGGTCGGCCTGAAGCTCCGTCACGAGCGCGATGCCGCGCTCGGCGGCCAGCTCGTCGTGCAGGCGCACGGCGCGGTGCACGAGCGCCGCCGTCTCCTGCGGCTCCCGGACGAGCGAGAGCCCGCCCGCCTCGATCGCGCTCACGTCGAGCAGGTCCTGGATGAGCCGCTGCGCCCAGTGCGCGGAGCGCTGGATCGTCTCCAGCGAATCGCGCTCGTGCGGATCGGGAGGCGACTCGCCGAGCAGCGACGACGCGCACATCGCGATCACGCTGAGCGGCGTGCGCAGATCGTGCGAGACGACGCCGAGCACGTCGTCGCGCGCGCGCACGGCGCGGCGCGCCTCGTCGTACAGCCGCGCGTTCTCGAGCGCCGACGCCGCGCGCAGGGCGAGCGCCTGCGCGAGCGACAGGTCGGCCTCGGTGTACGGCGGCACGCCCCCCGCGCGCCCGAACACCAGTGCGCCGAGCACGTGCTCGCGCACCCGCAGCGGCACGGTGATCAGGGACGTGAGGCCGAGCCCGCGAAGGATCGCGAGGTGGTCCTCGTCCTCGGTGATGGAGCCCAAGAACGCGTCGTCCACGCCGACGACCAGGTCGGACAATCCCTTCTCGATCGCGCGCCGCGTGACGTACAGCGTCTGCCGCCGGGGGTAGGTGCCGAGCCGCTCGGCGAGCCCCTGCATGGCGGGGTCGCCGTGGAGGACGTGCGCGCGCTTGACGCGTCCCGTGGCGTCGAGCACGTCGATCGCGCACAGCGTGGCCAGCTCGGGGACGATGAGATGCAGCAGCGCATCGAACGTCTCCTCGATCGCGAGCGACGAGTGCAGGATCTCGCTCGCGTCGGCGAGGAACGCCATGTGCCGCTCCGCTGCCTCGGCGGCGGTGCGGGCGTCGTGCTCGCGGACGAGCAGCGCCTCACGCTCCTTCTCGGCGCGCCGCTCCTGGGTGACGTCGCGCAGCACGGCCGTGAAATAGATCGCGCCGCCGAGCGCCACCTTTGAGATCGACACCTCGGCGGGGAACAGCTCCCCCGACGCGCGCCGTCCCCACACGCGGCCGCGCTCGCCCATTCCGCGGCTCTCGGACGCGGACTGCCGGAAGCGCTCGAGGTGCGCATGGTGCGCCGTCCGTGCCGACTCGGGGAGCAGGCCGTCGAGCGACTCGCCGAGCACGTCGTCCCGACGGTAACCGAAGATGCGCTCCGCCGCCGGGTTGAAGATGATGATGCGGTAGTCGCTGTCGGTGGTGACGACCGCATCCGCGGCGAGCGCGATGATCCCCTCGAGCAGGCGCTCGGCGCCGCTGCGCTCGGCTGGCGGATCGGATCGCGGATCGTAGACCGGCGCGTGGGGGTCTCGTGCGCGACGAGTCATGGGAATTGCCTCGCCGCCGATTCGTCCCGCGGCGTGTCCAGCAATCGCCTGACAGCGCGGAGCGCCTCGCCGGCCCAGCGTGGAGCCAGGTCGTGCGAGTGGACGACGCGGAAGCCGCACGGAGGTGGCCCATGCAGCGTACGACGGATCGAAACGTGGCGCGTGGCTTCGCCGCGCCGGCGCCGGCCGCCCCAGGCCCGATCATGCTCGCCGCGGATGGCTCGCCCGCCTCGGCGGCGGCGTTCGCCGTCGTACGACGGCTCGCGGAGCGCGATGGCGCACGGGTGGAAGTCGTGTCGGTGCTGGAGCCGATGAACGTCGTCGTGCCGCCGATCGACCCGCCCCGGCCGGTGACGCATCACGGCGTGTCGCGCCTCACCGAGCGGCACGAGCTCATTCAGGAGCTCATGCGCCGGACGCTCGGCAGCGCGCGGCCCTGGCCGACCGAGATCGTGTTCGGCGAGCGCGTGCCGTCGCTGGCGCGGGTGGCGACGGAGCGCGGGGCGCGGCTCGTCGTCACGGGACACGTTCATCACGGCGCGATGGAGCGCATCATGCGCGGCGAGACGCCGCTCGGCGTCGCGCGCGCGGCGCGCGTGCCGGTGCTCGCCGTGCCCGCGACGCTGGATCGCCTGCCGCGCTGCGTCGTGGTCGGCGTCGGCCTCGGCGACGCCGGTACCCGCGTCGGAGAGATCTCGGACGCGCTCTTCGGCGACGCCGTCGCGATCCATCTCGTGCACGTGCGCACGCCCGCGCTGCCGCGGCACGATCGCGAGGTCCGCGAGGAGGACCACGTGGAGGAGGCGAAGGGCGAGCACGCGTTCGCGCGGGTGCTCGCGTCGTGGCGTCTCCCCCCGGACGTCCCGGTGACCACGCACGAGCGGATCGGCCGGCCGGAGGAGGAGCTGCTCGCGATCGCCCGGACGCTCGAGGCCGACCTGCTCGTCGTGGGGCTGTCGCCGCGTCCGGACGCGCCGCATCTGCCGCACCGGTCGCTCGCGCCGCGACTGTATCGCGAGTGGCCACACGCGATCTTGATCGCGCCCGTGGACGACGTATTGGCGCGTCGCGCTCCGGACGGCCGACAGCCGGCGATCACGCACGCGTAGTCGAGGCACGTCCCGTCACCGAGTGGACGAAGATCCCGAAGACCAGCGAGCGATAGGGAACGGGGTCGTCGGACGTTCCGGTCTCGGGCACGATCTCGCGCAGGAGCTCGATCCCGCGCGCCCAGTGCTCCGCGTCGCGCGGGCTCCCCTCGCGCTCCATCGGGTACGCCGTGCCGTGCACGACGACGCTGCGCCAGTCGAACACGCCGTCGATCTCGTCCACCTCGAACGCCACCCACGGCGAGTGGGCGAGGACGTCCATCTTCGCGCCGTGCGACGTGCGCGCGAACAGCCAGCCGTCGGAGTGGACGTAGTGGATCGGCGCGATGTCCACGCGGTCGTGCAGGCAGAACGCCATGCGGCCGACGTGACGGCGATGCAGCAGCGCGTTGCACTCCTCGACGCTCATGGTCGTGATGCGAGGCACGGGGGTCCGTGCCGGCGCGGCGCGTGAGGCTGGCCCCGTACCGCGCTTCTCCTTCCCGTGTCCTTCGTGCGGCGACGAGCGGTGGTCGTTGCTCATGAATGCCTCCGCAGTTCGTGCGACCGAACAGGGGTAGCATGCGTCGCGTCACGCACGAGCGCGAGGCGGTCGGGCCGATCCGTGCGTTTCGCGTCCACGGATGACCTCGATGAGAGCCACCCGAGTGCGGCCAGTGCATCGGGAACGAGCGCGAGCAACGCGAGCGCCTCGGCCGCCCCGGCGGCGAGCAGCATCGGGCCAGCGGGATGCCGGTGCGCGAAGGCGATGAGCACCCACGCACCGAGCACGAGCCAGCCGACGAGCGCGACCAACGCGTCCGACAGGCGCACACCCGGGGTCACTGGCAGGCAGCGCGCGCGGATCCGGTGGCGCCAGTCGGCGGCGCGCGTCCACCGGCGCGGCGGCGCGGGCTCG
>DASTSX010000017.1:0-4234 GCA_035760455.1 Gemmatimonadaceae bacterium
GGCCTGGAACGACGCTCCTGCTGACGGTGCCGGCGGGGATGGAGCTGTGGAGCGAGCACGACGTGACGAACCAGCACTATCGCCGCTACACCCTCGACAGCTTCGCGGCGCTGTGGGCGCGGCTGCCCGTGCGGCAGCGGCTGCTGAGTGCGTTCAACGCGCGACTCTATCCACTCGTGCGCGCGGCACGCACCCTCGCTCGGATGCGTGGACGCTCGCACGGCGAGGCGGGCACCGACTTCGACATGCCCTCCAGACCGGTGAACCGCGTGCTCGAGCGCATCTTCGCCGGCGAGCGCGACGCGCTGCTCGGCGCCGTCGACACGCCACGCCGACCCTACGAGCGCGGCGTGAGCGTCATCGCCGTGCTGGAGCGCACGAGCTAGCCGGCGGATGGTGCGGGTAGTCGCTCACACAGCGGTATCTCGTCGGCCGAGCGGGCCGTCATTCGATGCCCAGGGCTGGCGTCGTATCGGAGCAGCGACCGCTGCATCCGGCAGGGACGAAAGCCGTCGAGACGCGCTTCCCGCCCCGGTGTCTCGGCGCTGTCGGGCAGCAAGACGTAGAACGAGCGCATGCGCCGGACGGAGTCTCGGGGGAGTAGCGCCGGAAACCCGAAGATCGCGTTGTGCGTGACGCTCATGTCGCGTTCCAGGATCGTGAAACGGTACATGTCCTCCTCCGCCGGCCCGTATTGCGCCCGGACGACACTCGTCGGAGCGACGAGGTACGCCACGTTGCCGTTCCGGTTCACCGACGACATCGCGGCCGGGTAGAGCGTGTGCCGATCCGTCGCGATCACCGGACGTGGGTCGCCCGCGACCGCGTTCAGCGCCGCCACCGCTCCGTTGACGTCGCGCTGGAAGGAGCGGTCGCGATCGGACTGGCGCCAGAGGAGGACGCCATGCGCTGCGACGATCGCAGCCAACGCCAGCCCCTGCACGAGCCGCGGCAATCGCGCCACCGCGAAGGCGACGAGTGTCGACATGCCCAGGACCGCCGGCAGCGCATACCGCGATACCATGGTCGGCTGCACCAGATACGAGAAGGCGACGAAGATGATCGGCAACGCGAGCAGCCCGACCATCGCCCACTGGGCCGCCGTGGGACGCGGCATGCCCGGGGCTGCCCGGCGTCGCTCCTTGAAGGCCCAGAGAATGCCGGCGAGGATGATCACCGCGAACGCGGGCCAGGCCCAGTACAGTGCGACAAACACGGCGGAGCCCTTCAACGTCGGCGCGTCGACCCACGTCGGAACGCTGAGCACCCGTCGTTGCTCGGCATACACGGGGAGCCACGCCGCGAGCGCCAACGCGCCCAGCGCCGTGGCAGCCGCCGGCCGCAGCAGCCGAGCGGGTGAGCGCACCCCGATCGCCAGCCCGATGCCCAGGCAGGCGAGACTGATCACGCCGAAATAGTGGATCAGGCAGACAGCCGCGGATGCGAGCGTGAGCTGCAGGAAGCGTCCCCGCGACGATGGGTCGTCCAGCAGTCGCTGCATCGACCACGCGGCGACCACGGTCAGTGCGAGCCAGGGCGCGTAGAACCGCGCCTCGCGGAGCTGCACCAGCACCGTCGAGTGTGCGAGCGGAGCGATCGCACCGATCACGGATGGCAGCACGCCGAGCCGCTCTCGGAAGATCCGATAGAGCAGGAGCGACGCCATCCCGACCGAGACGATGGAGGTGAGACGGAGCGCGAGCTGCGGTGGGAGGTCGTCCAGGATGCGGAGCGCAAAGGCGTCCACCACGAAGAGCAGCGGCGGGTTGAAGTCCGCACCGTCGCGCAGCCGTTGCACCAGCACGGGGCCGGGCAGCTCGCGCGCGAGCAGCCAGGTGTGCAGCTCGTCGAGCCAGAGCGGCTTCAGGTACATCACGCGAAGCGCCGGCACGAGCATCGGGATGGCCAGGAGCGCCGCGACGACGACCGCGACGACGACCAGCTCTCGTCTTCCAACGGGTGGGCTCGTTCGCTCGCCCGGCGGCGCTCCCGCCTGAGGCCCCGAATCGCGGCCCGTCAACTCGCGTGTCGCCACGTCGTGTGCCGCGGGGTGGCAGTGTCGTGAACCATCGTCGTCCTGGATGGGTGGGCTGGCTGCGCTGCGCACGGCTCGCGCCACGCCGCACGACGCTCACCGGTCAGCGCTTCGCCACAGTCCGCTGTCTTCCAGGCCGAGCCGCCAGTACGCGATCCGGCGCACGCCGAGGCTCGCGGCCTCGCGCTCGAGCATGGCCACCTGCGGCGCGTCGCTCACCCAGAGCTCCCAGCCGTCCGCGCCAGGCCGCACCGCGTGCAACGTCGCCGTGGCCGGATCGCGCGCCAACGTCACGCCCGCTTCCGCCGCCAGCCGCACCGCGTCGTCGTAGCTGATCGTCTCCGCCACGGTGTTCGGCCGCCAGCGGTAGCCGTAGACGGGAAGGGAGGCGACGAGCCGGCTGGCACCGCGCTCGGCCACACGCGCGCCCAGCGTGCGACGCACCCGGTCGGGCGCGGCGAGCGCCCCGGCCGGCGACGTCGCCCACTGCTGGTGGTGGAGCTCGACGAGCAGGAGATCCGCGACGCCGTCGAAGTAGCGCGCCGGATAGCCCGCGGTGTCCGCGCCGGGCACGGCCACGATCACCGGACCGACGCCGGCGGCTCGCACCGCGGCGCTCATCATCGCCGCGACGAGCCGCGTGGCGTCGCTGTCCGGCCGCGTCAGCCCGTCGAAGTCGAGGATCAGCCCACGGTAGCCGGCGCGCCGCGCGCTCGCCGCCACCGCGCCGGCGACGCGTCGGAGCGCGCTCGTGTCGAGGGCGAGCCGGCGGATCGTCTCCGGATGGACGGCGTCGCCCACGGCGGACGTGACGATCGCCATGCGCCGCACGCTCGACGGCACGATCCGCGAGAGCGTGTCCGGGAGGGGGGCGAATGGCGAACCGGTGACGGTGTCGAGCGCGATCAGGCCGACCACGACACCGTCCAGCGCGGCGGCGTTGGCGCGGAGGCTGGCCACGCTCCGCGGATCGGACGGCGTAGCGAACGCCCACCGCTCGATGCGCGGAGCGTCCGCCGGTGCGATCGCGGCGGACGTGCAGGAAGCGGCAGTCGCCAGCGCGGCGACCGCGAGGCGGGCGAGCGAGGAGATCGGTGGCACGCGGGGTCGGGTCGCCGAAAGGTGAGCCCGGCGACCGGTAGCGGCTAGCTTGTCGGCTGGCTCGCGCCTTGCCCGTTCGCCCTCGACCGCCGACCGCCGACCGCCGACCCTCACCCGACCTCGTGATCGCCGCACGACCTTCGCCCAGCGCCGCCCCCCAAACCGTCAGGATGGCGCGATCACTCCTGGCCGTCGCCCTCGTCGGCTCGCTCGGCGGCTGCCGCGGCTCGGAGGCACCCGCAGCCACGGCGGACGCCCAGGCGACGTCGTCGCCGGCCGCCCGGGGCGGGCTTCCGCTGCCGACCGAGGTCGTGATCGCGCGCCCGTCCGCCCAGTACCAGCCCGATCCGACCGTGAACGGGACCGCGATCACCGGAACCGTCACCACGGCCTCGCCGCTCGCGAGAGGCGAACCGGTTCCGGCCGGCCGCGACAGCGCCGTCTGCGGCCCGTCGATCGCGGATGGGTCGGTCGTCCAGCAAGGCAGCGGCCTCGGTGGCGCCGTGGTCTGGCTCGACGACATCCGCCGCGGCCGGCCATTGCCGCTGGAGCGCCGCCTGGAGCTCGAGAGCGACAAGTGCCAGCTCGTGCCGCGCGTGCAGGCCACCGTCGTGGGCAGCGCCGTGAACGTCCTCGGCCACGACGACTTCCGCCAGCGCCTCCACTTCCTCGCCGCCGGCGACAGCGGACCGCGCACCGTCGTGCTGCTCGGCCGGGACGAGCAGGTGATCCCGACCGAGCGCCCCTTCGTCGCACCGGGATTGGTCGTCGTGCGCGACGCCGATCATTCCTGGCCGACGGCGTATCTGGCGGTGTTCGACCACCCGTACTTCGCGGTCACGGCGCCGAACGGCACGTTCACGATGCAGGGCGTGCCCCCCGGCCGCTACCGGCTCAAGGTGTGGCACGAACGGACGAACGTGGCGGAGCAGGTGGTGGATGTCGGGGCAGCCGGGGCGACGGTGAACGTGAGGGTGGAGGGGCGGTGAGCTTTGAGCTTTGAGCTTTGAGCTTTGAGCTTTGAGCTTTGAGCTTTGAGCTTTGAGCTTTGAGCTTTGAGCTTTGAGCTTTGAGCTTTGAGCTTTGAGCTTTGAGCTT
>DASTSX010000018.1:0-5556 GCA_035760455.1 Gemmatimonadaceae bacterium
GAAGACGAGGTCGGTGAGCACCGTCTCGCCGCGCTGCGCGAACACTTCGAGCGACGAGGCGTCGAGCAGCAACCGTACGCGCACCTCGCCGCCGACGACGCGAAGCGGGGCGGGGTGGCGCAGGGTGAAGTCACGATGGAAGGTCGTCCGTCCCGCGCGGGACCGGTCGAGCACGAGCTGATGCGCCGCCGGATCGACGTGCACCACGGTGCGCTCGTCCGTGCCGCTGCCCAGCTGGATGTCGAACGGCGTGGCGTCGCGGACGCCGTCGAACGCGAGCTCCACGTCGAGCAGCGAGGGCAGGTCGCCCTGCGCGGCCAGCCACGCGTTGGCCGCGGCGAGCGTGCCGCCGGCGAACCGACGCGGCGCCGACGCGCGCAGTGCGTCGAGCTCGTGCACGGGGGTCTGGACGAGCACGAGGCCAGCGGGAGTGCGACGCAGGGTCAGCGCGCGCGGGACCGTCATCGCGCTGCGCCAGGGGGAGGTCGGCACGTCCTCTCCGTACTTCCAGTTGCTCATCCATCCGATCCACACGCGCCGGCCGTCGCGGCGCGGCACGCCGTTCCAGGAGACCGCCGCGTAGAAGTCGGAGCCGTAGTCGGCCCAGCGGGTCCCCGGCGTGCCGCTGTCGGCGACGAAGCGCGAGCCGTCGAAGTCGCCGACGAAGTACTGCGTCCCCGACCCGCCGGCGACGCCTCCGGGATTGATGCTCACGATCAGCACCCACTTCGTGCCGCCACCTTCGACCGCGAGCGGGAAGAGGTCGGGGCACTCCCACACGCCACCGGTCGCACCTGCGGGCCCGAACGCGCCGACCTTCGCCCACCGCTTCAGGTCGGGCGAGGCGTAGAACTGGATCACGTGCTCGTTCGGCAGCGCGACGGCCATGACCCAGCGCGCCGTGCCCTCGTGCCAGAACACCTTGGGGTCGCGGAAGTCGGCCATCTGCAGGTCCAGCACGGGCTCGGGCACCTTCGTCCACGTGCGGCCGCGGTCGTTGCTGTAGGCGAGGCGCTGGTCCTGGCGTCCCTCGCGATGCCCCGTGTAGATCGCCACCATCGGGGGCCGCCCCCGCACGCCGAAACCGCTCGTGTTCCTCTCGTCCACCACGGCGCTTCCCGAGAAGATCATCACGCCGGTCTCCTCGGCCAGCGCGAGCGGGAGATGCTGCCAGCGTACGAGGTCGCGGCTCACGGCGTGCCCCCAGCTCATGTGGCCCCACCGGTCGCCGAACGGGTTGTACTGGTAGAAGAGGTGCCACTCCCCGTCGAGGTGAACGAGCCCGTTGGGATCGTTCATCCAGTTCCGCGCTGGCGTGAAGTGGAACTTCGGTCGGAACGGCTCGTTCTGCGCGCCGGCCGACGCGACGGCGGCGAGGGCGAGGACGAGGCCGATGCGCTTCATGCGAGGCTCCGCAGGCTGTCGGGGATGGCCGGTGTCGCGCCGGCCTGGGAGCACACGAACGATGCGACGGCGTTGGCGTGCCGGTTGATGCGGTCGAGCGGCAGCCCGCGCAGGACGCCCATCACCATCGTGGCCGTGAAGGAGTCGCCCGCGCCCACCGTGTCCACGGCGGTCGAGCGGGGCGCCGGACACTCGTCGTCCACCTCCTCGCCGAGGAGCAGCGCGCCGCGCGGACCGCGGGTGAGCGCCGCGATCCGCAGCCCGTACCGCGCCATCAACGCGCGCACCGTCTCGCGCGGCGCGCCGGACTCGATCCCGCACAGCTCGGCGACGATCGGCAGCTCCTCGTCGTTCAGCTTCACCGCCGACGCCAGCGCGAGCGATGCCTCGATGACGTCGCGGTCGTAGAACTGCTGGCGCAGGTTGACGTCGAACACGCGGAGCGCGTGCCGGGGCAGCGCCTCGAGGAAGCGGCGAATCGTCGCTCGGGATGTGAGGGAGCGCTGGCCGAGCGATCCGAAGCAGACGGCGTCGCAGCGCGCCGCGAACCGCGCGAGCGCGTCGGTCCACCCGAGGTGATCCCACGCGGTCTCCCGCTCGATCTCGTACTGCGGCTGGCCGGCGGCATCGAGCGTGACGAGGACGCGCCCCGTCGGATGCACCGGGTCGCGCGCGACGTGGTCGCATCGCACCCCCAGCGCGCGCAGCGAACCGAGGGCACGATCGCCGAGCGCATCGGCGCCCACCGCGCTCACCATCCACGACTCGGCGCCGAGGCTCGCCGCGTGGCAGGCGAAATTGGCGGGAGCGCCACCGAAGTGGGCGCGTTCGGGATAGACGTCCCACAGCATCTCGCCGATCCCGACGACCACCGGCGACGACGTCACACCTGCACTCCGAGCCGGCGCTGAATCTCCTCGAGGGGCACGCCCTTCGTCTCGGGCACCATCGTGCGCACCCAGACCAGCTCGAGCGCCATCATCCCGCAGAAGAACAGGAAGATGTATCCCGGCGCGAAGGCGCTCGCCATCGCGGGGAACACCGTCGTCAGCGCCGCGGCGAACACCCAGTGGGTCGCGCTGCCGAGCGTCTGGCCGGCGGCGCGGTACTGGGTGGGGAAGATCTCCGAGATCAACACCCAGATCACCGTCCCCTGGCCGATCGCGTGCGCGGCGATGAAGGCGAAGATGCAGAGCGGCACGATCGCGACGTGGCCGGTGAAGAACGCCCAGGCGCAGGTTCCGAGCGACACCAGATAGCCATAGGCGCCGATCGTCAGCAGCGTGCGCCGGCCGAGCCGGTCGATCAGCCAGACGCCGACGAAGGTGAAGACGAGGTTGGTGACGCCGATGCCGACGGACTGCAGGAGGGCGGCCCGCTCGCCCAATCCCGTCATCGCGAAGATGCGCGGCGCGTAGTAGAGGATCGCGTTGATCCCCGACAACTGATTGAAGAACGCGACGAGGAAGGCGAGCAGGATCGGCACGCGCAGCCGCATCGACCAGAATCCCCGTGTGCTCCGCTGCTCGGAGGCGGCGGAGACGATCGCGGTCGCCATGGACTCGAGCTCGGCGGGCGTCGCGTCGGGCTCGACGAGCGCGAGCGTGCGCAGGCCGGCGGCGCGATCCCCCTTGCGCGTCAGCAGCCACCGGGGGCTTTCCGGGAGGCCGAAGCACATCACCGTGTAGAGCACCGACGGGATCGCGGCGACACCGAGCATCCACCGCCAGGCGTGCTCGCCGACGCCGGCGAGCAGCGCGTTGGAGACGAACGCGATGACGATGCCGAGCACGATGTTGAACTGGAACATCGCGGCCAGCTTGCCCCGGTGCGCCGGCGAGGCGATCTCGGAGATGTAGAGCGGCGCGACGACGGTCGAGGCGCCGATGCCGATCCCGCCGATGATGCGCGCCGCGATGAACACCTCGACGTTCCAGGCGAAGCCGCATCCGATCGCGGAGACGATGTACAGCACGCCGATCCAGAGCAGCGTGGCGCGGCGACCGAACCGGTCGGCGGGCCAGCCGCCGACGAGCGAGCCGACTACGGTGCCGTAGAGCGCGGCACCCATCGCGATGCCGTGGACGCCGGGACTCAGGCCCCAGAGCGCCTGGATCGTCTGCTCGGCGCCCGAGATCACGACGGTGTCGAAGCCGAACAGAAAGCCGGCGAGCGCCGAGGTGATCGCCCAGTACACGATCCGGCCGTCCATCGGCCTCGTGCGCACCGGCGGCGGCAGAACGGCGGCGTCGGCGGGGATCAGGGACATGCGACTCGGACGCTCATCCCGGCGTCGTTCCCGATGGCGAAGCGCCTTCGGTCGCCTGCTGCTGCATCGCCGCCATCCCCATCATCCCACCGAGCCCCATGTCCTGCACGGCGCTGCTCGGCACGATCATCAGCGCGCCCTTCTGCTTGATCCCCTCGAAGAGAATGTTCATCGCGCGCAGTTGCAGCGCGGTGGGATTCTTCTGATAGACGTGCGACGCCTCCTCGAACAGCGTCGCGATCTCCACCTCGGCCTCGCCGAGGATGATGCGCGCGCGCTTCTCGCGGGTGGCCTGGGCCTCGCGCGACATGGCGTCCTGAAGGTTGGCGGGGATGATGATGTCGCGCATCTCCACCGCCTGCACGGCCACGCCCCACGGCATGCAGCGCGCATCGATGAGCTCCTGCAGCTCGCCTTCGATCCGCTCGCGCCCATGCAGCAGCTCGGCGAGCGAGGTGCGGCCGATGATGTCGCGCAGGGCGGTCTGTGCGGCCCAGCTCACGGCTTGGGGGTAGTTCTGCACCTCGAGCGCGGCCCGCTCGGCGTCGTGCACCATCCAGAAGAGCACGGCGTCGACGTTCACGGGCACGGTATCGGAGGTGAGGGTTTCCTCCGCGGCGAAGGGGGTGGTGATCACGCGCTGATCGACCCATGCGGTCACGCTGTCGACGAAGGGGATTCGCCAGAACAGCCCGGGTCCACGCAGCCCAGTGAACCGTCCCAAGCGCAGCACGACGGCGCGCTCCCACTGCTGCGCCACCTGCGGCGCCATTCCCAGGAGCAGTCCGAGCACGGCCGCGCCGACGATCGAGCCGACGCTCCCGGCGAGGAGCAGGCCGAGCCCCCCGACTGCGGTCACGCCGAGCATCACCGCCACCGAGAGAAAGTTCACCCGCGTGCCGGTCGGCACGACCTGGTTCGACATCGGTACGGGAAGCATCACCATGGGGACCTCCTTTCCTCATGCATACTACACGCGGGCCAGAGGTCCAGAAGTCCTCCGCTAGGGTGCGGCCGGTGTCGCACCGGGCGCCTGGACCGCCTCACGACCGATCGACCGGTGGGAGGCGGTCAGTCTGCCGCGCCGGCGCTGACGGCCAGAGCCTCCCGAGCTCGTCCCTACGTCATCTTCGCGGTGCTGATACGTCGTGTGACGGATGATGGATCGCCCCGCACGCGGCGACATTCGCATCTCCTCTTACGCAGGTGATGACATGCGCCGAATCCGTGAAATGGGCTACGTCCTCGCAGCGGTCGTGCTGGCCGGCTGCGGCTCCGACCAGGCGACGAGCCCCGCAGAACAAGGCCCGACTACCGTCAGTGGGGTGTTCGTGCTGCAGTCGGTCAATCAGAAGGCGCTCCCGTACAGCTTTGCGGCTCCCCCACCGGACGAGGACGTGGTTCTGGCCATCACGAGCGACCGGATCACGCTGCAGCTGGACGGGACATTCACCGAGGTACTGATCATGACGGCGACTGTCGGAGGGGCGACGATCGGTCCGGCCACGCTCTCGAAGAATGGAACGTTCAGCTATACGCCATCCACGCGCGCGATCTCGCTGCTCGCGAGCGGCGGCGCTCGCATCACCGGTACGGTCCTCAACGACACGATGACGCTGAACGACGACGGCGACGTGTTCGTGTTCAAGCGACAGCCCTAGAACGGCCGCCGACTGGTGGCTCGCCAACGGGCGCGCAGCGGTTCCGCACATCGTGCCTACTTCGGCACCATCCGCGTGAACGGATGCACGTACGCCTGCAGGTACGTCCTGTGTATCGCCAACCGACGCTCCACACGCTCGGCGAGCTCGCGCGACATAGAGCGATGCCGTCGCCGCCGACGCGGTGTCTCCAATGGGCATCGCGACGTACAGGTCGCAGTG
>DASTSX010000019.1:0-3507 GCA_035760455.1 Gemmatimonadaceae bacterium
TACGAGCGTGAGCGCGATCGCTCAGCCCGACGCGCGAGGACGTTACCGGCTCGATTCCCTCCCGCCCGGCCGCTATCGCGCGCGCGTCGTGCAGGCCGCGCTCGACTCGGTCCGCGTGACGCCCTCCGTCGCCGAGCTGCAGCTCTTCCCGGGCCGCGTCGTCCTCGCCGACTTCACGCTCCCGGCCGGCGCGGCGCTCCGCGACGCGGTGTGCGGCGACGCGCGGCTCGGCGAGCGACGAGCCGCTGTCGCCGGCCGCGCTCTCGACGCCGACATGGACGGCCATCCGCTGGCCGGCGCCGAGGTCGTGGCGGTCTGGATGGAGTTCCCGCTCGACCGGATCACGCGGCGGTCCGTGCCCATCAGGCGGGTCACCGCGGTCAGGACGGGGCAGGGCGGCGAGTATCGCATCTGCGGCGTGCCCATCGAGACGCTGTTCACGCTGCAACTCCGCAGCCAGGGCCGCGCGAGCGCGGTCGTCCGGCTGCTGATCGCCGACGGCGAGGGCGCCATCGCGCGCGACCTCTCGCTCAGCGCGCAGACCGCCGTGTCGGCGACCACGCTCGACTCGCTCGCGCGCGCCGCGGCGTCGAAGGGACGCGACGCCGCGCGCGAGGAGCTACAGGCCGCCGGCACCGCCGAGCTGACGGGCACCGTGCGCGGCCTCTCGGGCGAGCCGTTCGAGGGCGCGCAGGTGCGCGTGCGCGACGCGCGCGCCTCCACCGTCACCGACCGCGCCGGCCGCTTCGTGCTGAAGGATCTCCCCGCCGGCACGCAGATGCTCATCGTGCGGCACCCAGGGTACGCGCTCGCGGAGATCCCCGTCGAGCTGCGGCCGGCGCGACGCGTGGACCAGTCCGTCCTGCTGGTCCGTCCGCTCACCCTGGAAGCCATCCAGGCGAGTGCGGCGGCGATGGACCTCGAGGCGTTCGACGCGAGCCGCCGCACCAACCCGTACGGCCAGTTCCTCACGCAGGAGCAGATCGACAAGAAGAAGTACGCCGCGGAGACCGTCGACCTGTTCGACGACCTGCTGGGCTTCACGGCGTTCGGCCGCGGTCCCGAGGCGCGAGTGATCTCGAACATGGCGCTCGCGAACGGCCACGACTGCTCGAGCGCGAGCGTGATCATCCAGGGGAGGGACGGGCGCCGGATCAACGACGTCGCACCCAACCAGATCGGCGGGATCGAGGCGTATGCGGACGGGGAGTTCGTGCCCGGCCGTTTCGCCGGCCAGGCGGACTGCGGCGTCGTCGTGATCTGGTTGCGGAAGGCCACGCGTCCGTCGGTGCGTCCCGCGATCGGTCTCCGCGAGAACGGATACCAGTGATGCCTCGTCGTCGCCGCATGCGAGCCCGCGTCGTCGGCGCGGCCGCCGTGCTGCTCGTTCCCGCGTCGCTCGCCGCGCAGGACCAGCGCGTCGGCTCGCTGCACGGCACCGTGCGCGAGCCGATCGGCACGCGCTCGGTGCGCGCCGCGTCGGTCTCGCTCGTGGGCGTCGAGTCCGAGTCGAGTCCCACGATCAACGTCCGCCCCGACGCGCGCGGCCAGTACCGCCTCGATTCGCTGCCCGCCGGTCGGTATCTGGTCCAGGTGAGCAGCCCGACGCTCGACTCGCTCGAGCTGACGCTGCCGCCCGCGCGCATCGACGTGGCGGCGGGAAAGGCGTCGCGCTTCGACTTCACCCTGCCATCCGGCGCCGCGCTCCGCGACGCGGTGTGTCAGGGGCTGAAGCTCGAGGAAGGGAAGGTCGTCGTCGCCGGACGCGTCCTCGACGCCGACACCGATCGCCCGCTCGCGGGCGCCGACGTCGTCGCGTCGTGGGTGCACAGCTACATCGACAAGCGAACGCTCAAGATCGTGACGCAGATCCGCGGCGCGTCCGTGAAGTCGGGGCCCAACGGCGAGTACCGCATGTGCGGCGTGCCGAGCGGCGTCGTCCTGTCCCTTCAGCTCCAGCACGAGGGGCGTGCCGGCACGATCGTGCGCGCCACGGTCTCGGACGAGGAGGGCGCCGTCGTGCGCGACCTCTCCATCAGCCCGCGCACCTCGCCCACCGGCTCAGCGCTCGACTCGGTCGCGCGCGTGCTCGCCGTGGACGGTCGCGACTCCACGCGCGAGGAGCTGAAGCTCGTCGGCACGGCGACGCTCGCCGGCGAGGTGCGCTCGCTCACCGGCGAGCCGGTATCCGACGCCGAGGTCCGCGTGCGCGACGCGCGAAGCACGACGGTCACCGACAGCGCCGGCCGGTACACGCTCGCCGGGCTGCCGTCGGGCACCCAGCTCCTGCTCGTGCGAAAGCTCGGCTTCCCGCTCGCGGAGATTTCCGTCGAGCTCCGGCCCGACCGGAGCGTGACCCGCGACGTCCTGCTCCGGCGGAACGTCGTGCTCGACTCCGTCCGCGTCGTCGGCGCGCGCACCGAGTACACCGAGTTCGAGCGCAACCGGCGCACGCACACCTTCGGTCAGTTCCTCGGCGCCGAGGAGATCGACAAGATGAAGGCGTCTGAGGCCGCCGATCTGTTCATCAACGTGCTCGGCTTCAGCGTGTTCGGCCACGGCGGCCAGGCGCGCATCGTCTCGAACTCCGCGCTGGCGCGCCATCCCGAATGCCGCAGCGCGACGATCGTCGTGAATGGCCTCGAGGGCGGATCGCTCAACGACCTCGCGCCGAGCCAGATCGCCGGCATCGAAGCCTACGCGGACGAGACGTTCGTGCCGGCGCGGTTCGAGGGCCAGGCGAAGTGCGGCGTGATCGTGATCTGGCCGCGGACGTCGGCGCCGAGACCGATGCCGCCGTCGGGGCTCAGTGGGAACGGGTATCCGTAGAGTGAGCGATGAGCCATGAGCGATGAGCGATGAGCGATGAGCGATGAGCAGTCAGCTCACAGCTCACAGCTCACAGCTCACAGCTCATCGCTCACATCCGCGCCCTCACAGCACATTTCCTGGCGCCAGGATCCCCGCCGGGTCGAGCTCGCGCTTCACCGCCTGCATCGTCCGCACCTGCAGGGGCGTCATCTGCAGCGGCAGCCACTTGCGCTTGATCTTCCCGATCCCGTGCTCGGCGGCCACCGTGCCGCCCATCGAGATCACCTCGCGCAGCGTCTGCTCCACCACCGCCTCGATGCGGCGCAGCTCGTCGGCGTCGTGCGCGATGAAGTTCTGGTGCGGATGCCCATTGCCGGCGTGGCCGTAGGTCACCGCCTGCTCGATCCCGGCGACGTCGGCGAGGGTCCGCGCCTTGGCGAGCATCTCGCCGAGCCGCTCGTACGGCACCGCCCAGTCGGTCGACACCTTGCGCCCGCCGTGGATGCGGCGCGCCGAGCCACGCTCGTTCATCGTCGCGGGGACGGCGTGGCGCACGCGACGCGCCTCGCGCAGCGATGCTTCCCCCTCGTATACGTTCACGTCGTCGGCGAGCGCGCCCTTCTGCTCGGCCAGCTCGAGCCACTCGTCGAGCGCCGGCGCCGTGCCCGGCGGCGGGACCTCCTCCACGTACACGAA
>DASTSX010000020.1:0-7128 GCA_035760455.1 Gemmatimonadaceae bacterium
GGCCTACGACACGCTCAAGGAGATCGCGCACCGGCAGCTTTCCGTCCGGCAGCGCGGCTCGGCGCTGTGTACGACCGAGCTCGTTCACGAGGCGTACTTCAAGCTGGCGGGGCGGGGCGCGCAGGTCTGGGAGGATCGCGCGCAGTTCTGCGGGATCGCCGCCAATGCGATGCGTCAGGTGCTCGTGGACCAGGCGCGGCACCGCAACGCCGCGAAGCGCGGCGGAGGAGCCGAGGCGATCACGCTCACCGCCGGTCGCGGGGTCGATCCGAGCGTGGTCGACGTGCTGGCCCTCGACGAGGCGCTCGTCCGCCTCGGTGAGCGCAACGAGCGGCTGCGTCGCGTCGTCGAGTACCTCTTCTTCGGCGGGATGACGCAGGAGGAGGTGGCCGTGGTGCTCGGCGTCTCGACGCGCACCATCGAGCGCGATTGGCTGAAGGCGAAGTTGTTCCTCCACCGGGAGCTTCACGCGGGCGGGCCATGACGCGCGAGCGCTGGGCCCAGGTCGAGCGCGTCCTGGATGCGGTGCTCGACCGCGAGCCACACGAATGGGCGGCGACGATCGCGACGCTCTGCGGCTCGGACGCGGAGCTGCGCGCGGAGGTCGAGTCGCTCGTCGCGCGCCACGGTGCCGCGCAACGGTTCCTCGAGGTGCCGGCGGCGGCCGATCGCTTCACCGAAGACGCGCCCTCGGCGGAGCAGCGCGAGCCGTCCCTCACCGAGGAGGCGCGGCCCGCGGACCCGCTCATCGGGTCGAGCGTCGCTCACTATCGAATCGTCGCGCGGCTCGGGGGCGGCGGCATGGGCGTGGTGTATCGAGCGCGGGACACGCGCCTCGAGCGTGACGTCGCCCTGAAGTTCCTACCCCCGCACCTCGGCCTCGACGCGACGGCGAAGAGCCGCTTCATGGTGGAGGCACGAGCCGCGGCCGCGCTCGACCATCCGAACATCTGCACCGTTCACGAGATCGGTGAGGCCGGCGACGGACGGCTCTTCATCGCCATGGCCTGCTACGACGGCCAGGTGCTGAAAGACCGCATCGCCCACGGGCCGCTCCCGATCAAGGAGGCCGCGACGATCGCGATCGGCATCGCGCGCGGTCTGGCCGCGGCGCACGCGCGCGGCATCGTTCACCGCGACGTGAAGCCGGCGAACGTCATGCTGACGACGGACGGCGGCGTGAAGCTGCTTGACTTCGGGGTCGCCAAGCTGGCCGACGTGACCGTCACGCAGTCGGGGGTGACGCCGGGAACGGTCGCCTACATGTCGCCCGAGCAGATCCGCGGGGAGAAGGCGGACGCGAGGTCCGACCTCTGGTCGCTCGGCGTGGTGCTGTACGAGATGCTCACGGGTCGGCGCCCCTTCGCAGGCAGCCACGATGCCGCCGTGATGCATGCGATCCTTCATGGCGAGCCGCCCCCGCTCGAGGCGACGAGAGCCGAGCCGATGGGCACACTGCCGCCCATCGTGAGCCGCCTGCTGGCCAAGGAGCCGGCCGAGCGGTATCAGACTGCCCAGCATCTGCTGGCGGACGTGGAACCCGTCGTAGGGGGAGCGGTGGGCGCGGTCCCGAGCGAATTGCCCGGCCGGGAGCGCGACTTCACGCGGCGCGATGGTGGACTTCCCCAGTCCGTACGCCGCGCGCGATCCTCGCGATGGATGGCGGCTGTCGCGGCGCTGCTCGTGCTCGCCGTGGGCGGCTGGTTGGCCGCGCGCCGATTCGCGAGCGCGCCGACCCAGATCCGACGCGTCGCCGTGCTGCCGCTGGCCAACCTCACCGGCGATCCGAAGCTCGGCTATTTCGTGGACGGCGTGCACTACGCGCTGACGGCGGAGCTGTCGAAGATCGACGGGCTGGACGTCCAGTCGCGACAGTCGGTGCTGCGCTACCGGGGCAGCGATCGGCCGCTCCCGGAGATCGCGCGCGAGCTGGGCGTGGACGCGCTGCTCGAGGGCGCGGTGTTCAGGAGCGGCGACAGCGTGCGGATCTCGGTCCGACTCCTGCGCGCGCGACCGGAGCAGCAGATGCTCGCCGCGACGCACTATGGGCCGCTCGAGCATGCCCTCGTCCTGCACAACGTGGTGGCGCACGCGATCGCCGACTCGGTTCACGCGCGGCTCGCGCCCGTCGAGGCCCGGGAGCGCCGCGCCGCCAAGCGGGCGGTGAATCCCGCCGCGGAGAAGGCCTTCCTCGCGGGACTGTACCACCTCGAGCGGTCGATGAAGGCGGAGCTCATGACCGCGCCGGCGCAACGGAAGGTGCTCGACAGCGCCGTCCACTACTTCAAGGAAGCGATCGCCCTCGATCCTGGGTGGTCGGCACCCCACGCGAGGCTCTCGACCGCGTACCGCGCAACGACGGACAACCTGCCTCCGGACTCGGCGGTCGAGTACTACCGCAGGGCGAAGGCGGCCGCATTGCGCGGCATCGAGCTCGACGACGCGGACCCCGAGGCGCACGCGTCGCTCGCCATCGTTCTGGCGTTTCACGAGCAGGACTGGGCTGGCGCCGATCGCGCGATCCGACGATCGCTCGAGCTGGACCCGTACGCGCGAGCGTACGCCGCCGCGGCCATCATGACGGCGGCGGGGCGGCACGACGAAGCGATGCCGCTGTGGCGAAAGGCGGAGGCTCGCTATCCGCTCTCGGAGCAGCTGAGGTTGTCCGCGGTGTGGGCGTTCGGCTGCGCGGAGCGCCACGACGAGGCCATCGCCGCGGCGAGAGAGCTGAACGCGCGCGTGACGCGGTCGGGGCGCACCGGCATGCCGGGCGACAGCGCCTGGCTGTTGAGCGTGCTGGCTCACGAGCATTCCATGAAGGGCGAACACGCGAAGGCGATCGCCGCCGCGGAGGCGCTCGTCGCACGCGACGCGAGGCCGCAGTCCCGCGTCACCCTCGCCTTCGTCTACGCGCGTGCCGGACGGCGGGACGAGGCACGCGCCCTCGCGCAACGGCTGGAGCTCGAAGCACGTTCGCGAGGTACTCCATCGGGAAATGCGCATCTGTATGCCGCGCTGGGCGACACGCAGCGCGCACTCGACATGGTCGTCGCCGACGCGAACGTTCGCCGTCCCCCGGCGGGCTTCCGCTGCAGCATTGCCTACCGCGTGCTGCGGCGGGAGCCGCGGATGCGCGAGCTGGTCGGGCGGTTCGGCTTCCCGTCGACCGAATGATCGTGCGGGTCGCCTCGACGGGCTCGGCGCGCCGAAGGCACGTGGGCCGAGCATCGCTCTCCGGATGGCGCGACTCTCCGACACGGCGCATCATTCGGTACGCCGGTGAGCTCGGCGAGAGGAGAACACCACAAGCTCGAGAGGACGACGTGGCCGGTCAGGGCTCTGCGGGAAACGTCATCGCCGCGCTGTGCAGCTTCTTCGTGCCGGGCCTTGGCCAGCTGATCCAGGGACGGCTCCTCAGGGCCGTCGTCCAGTTCGTGCTGGCGGGCGCGCTCTGGTTCGTGCTGCTCGGCTGGGTGATCCACCTCTGGTCGGTGCTCGACGCGGCGACCTGGAAGGCGCGTGAGTAGGGACGCCACGCCGCTCGTCGCGGTCTCGGCGCTGCTCGCTTTCGCCGGCGTCGCCGCCGCGCAGCCGCCGAGCGCGGTGTCGGGCACGATGCGCCAGTGGCACAAGGTCACGCTCACCCTCGACGGCCCATCCGCCCGCGAGACGGACACGCTCCCCAATCCGTTCCTCGACTACCGGATGGTCGTCACCTTCACCCACGCGTCGGGCGCGCCGCGCCATCGCGTGCCGGGCTACTTCGCCGCAGACGGTCGCGCAGCCGAGAGCTCCGCGTCGGAAGGCAACCGGTGGCGCGCGCACCTCTCCCCAGACAAGCCGGGCTCGTGGACCTACGAGGTGTCGTTCGTGCGAGGCCCTCGCGCCGCGATCGACGACTCGGTGGTCGGTGCACCGGTGGCGGGGATCCACGGCCGGCGCGGCACGTTCCAGGTGCTTCCGACCGACAAGCGCGGCGCCGACTTCCGCGCGCGAGGCCGGCTCCAGTACGTCGGCCGGCGCTATCTGCAATTCGCCGGCAGCGGCGAATACTTCCTCAAGGCGGGCGCCGACTCGCCGGAGAACCTGCTCAGCTACGCCGACATCGACGGCACGCGCGCCAAGCGCGACGCGCCCGTCCGGGAAGGCGAGGCGACACCCGCGTCGACACTCAAGCGCTGGACGCCGCACGTCGCCGACTGGCGCGCCGGCGACCCGACGTGGCAGGGCGGCAAGGGCAAGGGGCTGATCGGCGCACTCAACTACCTCGCGGGCACGGGCGCCAACGCCGTCTCGTTCCTCACCTACAACGCGGGCGGCGACGGCGACGACGTGTGGCCGTACGTCGAGCGCGACGACCCGCTGCACTTCGACGTCTCCAAGCTCGACCAGTGGCAGATCGTCCTCGACCACGCGCAGCGGCTCGGCCTCTACCTGCACTTCAAGCTGCAGGAGACGGAGAACGACGACGGCGTGCTCGGGGACAGCGCCAGGGTGGTGCCCACCGCGCTCGACGGCGGGGAGCTCGGCGTGGAGCGGCGACTGTATCTGCGCGAGCTCATCGCGCGGTTCGGATACGAGCTCGCGCTCAACTGGAATCTCGGTGAGGAGAACTCGCAGACCTCGGCGCAGCAGCGCGCGATGGCCGCGTACATCCACGACGTCGATCCGTACGACCACCACATCGTGCTGCACACCTGGCCCGGCCGGCAGGAGCGCATCTACCGCCCGCTGCTCGGCGACCGATCGATGCTCACCGGCCTCTCCCTGCAGACGGGGTGGAACGCGTCGCACCGGATGGTGCTCCAGTGGCTCGACGAGTCGGCGCGCGCCGGCAGGCAGTGGGTGGTTGCGCACGACGAGCAGAACCCACACTTCACCGGGCTGCCTCCCGATTCGGGCTACGCCGGCTTCGACGGCACGGCGCGTCCGAGCGAAGGAAGCCGACCGTACACCGCGCACGACGTGCGACGCTACACGCTGTGGGGGACGCTGATGGCCGGTGGCGCGGGGGTCGAGTACTACTTCGGCTACACGCTGCCGCAGAACGACCTGAACGCGGAGGACTGGCGCAGCCGGCATCGGTCGTGGCGCTGGGCCGGTCTCGCCCTGGAGTTCTTCCGCCGGCATGCCGGCCCGTTCTGGACGATGCGCAACGCCGACGAGCTGGTGGGCAACGCGGCGCACGACGACTCGCGGTGGTGCCTCGCCGATCCGGGGCGCCGATACGTGGTCTATCTCCCGACGGGGGGCACGGCGTCGCTGGACCTCGCCGCACACGCTGGACGGTACACCGTTCGGTGGTTCGATCCGCGCGCCGGCGGCGCGCTGCAGCGCGGCTCGGTGGCCGAGGTGCGCGGCGGCGGCGTCGTGTCGCTCGGCGCGCCGCCGAGCGCGCCGGCCGAGGATTGGGTGATCGTCGTCGGGCTGGCATCGGCTCGCGCACGGTGACGCTCGTGAGCGCCGCGCAACAGCTCTGGATGACGAACCAGTGATCGAGCGCCTCGTCGAATCACTGGAGATGCTGGCGGCACCGGCGGACGTCCAGCTGGCTCGCTCTCCCGACTTCGCCGCGCGGTCCGGCGAGCTGGCGCTCGACTTCGCGGACGCGCTGCGGCTGGTGACGGACTGTCCGCAGCTCCACCTCACGTCCGCGCAGCGCGACTCGCTCGAGCAGCTCGACGCGTACCTCGAGCGGCTCGCCGGCTCGACGGGCGGCGAGCTTCGCACCGAGATCGCGGTGCGCACCAGCGCCGAGTGGTCGCGAGTGCGTCGCCTCGCCGCGGGCGCGCTGACGGAACTCGGTGCGACGAAGCACTCATGAAGCGCCTTGCGACGCCCCTCACGACCATCGACGAGTACATCGCCTCGCACCCGCCGGGGATCCGCGAGCGACTATCCGCGCTACGGGCCACGATCCGCAAGAATGCGCCGAAGGCGGAGGAGCGGATCGCCTACGCCATCCCGACGTTCTGGCTGGAGGGGAACCTCGTCCACTTCGCCGCGTTCGCTCGCCACATCGGGCTCTATCCCGGCCCGACGGGCATCGCGGCGTTCCAGGCGAAGCTGGCCCGCTACAAGAGCGCCAAGGGATCGGTCCAGTTCCCGAACGACGAGCCGCTGCCGCTCGACCTGGTCGCCGAGATCGTGCGGTTCCGGGTGGCCGAGCAGTCGGCCAAGCAGAAGCCGAGTGGACGCCGGCGACCGCCGCCCGCGCGCTGACCGATCGCCACGTCTGACTCCCGCCATGCGACTCCTCGCGGTCCTGACCGCCTCCGTCCTCTCGCTCCGAGCCGTCCTGGCCGGCGCGCAGCCCGCCGCGCACCCCGCACCGATCGCCGCGTCCGAGTACGCGGCGCGGCGCGACTCGCTGCTCGCGCGACTCGGCGACGGTGCCGCCGTCGTCGCGTTCGGCGAGCGCGCGCCGATCGGGTTCCCGGCGTTCTATCAGGTGCCGACGTTCCGCTACCTCACCGGCTTCCTCGAGCCGAACGCGGCGCTGCTGCTCACGCGCCATCGCGGCGCGACGGTGGCCGTGCTGTTCCGCGAGCCGCGCTCGGCGCGGGACGCGATCACCGACGGTCCGGCGGAGGACTCGGCGGCGCTCGCGGCTCGCACCGGACTCGCGCTCCGCCCGCTCGCGGCGCTGCCGGCGGCGGTCGATTCGCTGCTCGCCGCGGGGGCCGCGCTGCACACCCTCCGCGACGTGCGACCGTACGGGGGCACGATCGACTCGCTCACGCGCGGCGCGGCGTTCGCGGCCGCGCTGCGCCGGCGCACGCCGTCGCCCACGCTGCGGTCCGCCGACGCGCACCTCGATTCGCTACGCGCGCGCAAGAGCGCCGCGGAGATCGCGATGCTGCGCCGCGCCGCCGAGGTGACGTCGGCCGCGCTGCGCGAGACGATCGCCCGCATCCGGCCGGGAATGCGCGAGTACGAGATCCAGGCGAGCATCGAGCACGGCTTCCGCTCACGCGGCGCCGACCGGCCGGGCTTCGCCACGAACGTGAGCGCGGGCGCCAACACGACCATCGTGCATCACCGTGCGAATGACGACGTGGCGGAGGCGGGTGCGCTCGTGCTGATGGACGTCGGCGCGGCGTGGCAGGGGTACACGGCGGACGTCAC
>DASTSX010000021.1:0-15089 GCA_035760455.1 Gemmatimonadaceae bacterium
GGGCCCCAACGGCTCCGTCGCCGGCACGTACAACCTGCGCACGATCAACGGGCAGTCGCTGCCCTACACCTTCTCGAGCGGGCTCCGGCTGACGAGTGATCGGCTCACGCTCTTCCGCGACGGCACCTATGAGGACGTCTCGCGGTACGCGGACGGCAGCACGTTCGTCGACGAAGGCGATTACACCAATTACAACGGCGCGCTCACGTTCTACTCGACCACCGGCCAGGTGTATCAGGGCTCGGTCTCGCGCGACATCCTGACGCAGGTGCTCAACGGCTACACGCAGGTGTTCGAGCGAGACTGACGCGGCGCCCCGCACGGACGCGTCGGCCACGAAGTCCGGCGCTGGATTCGACGAAGCCCCGACGGCAACTTTCGGCCGTACAGGGTGATTACTTGCCGGCGGACGCTCGCACCGAGCGGCGCCGGCATCGTCGACCAGACCCGCGGACATGACTCCCGACATCACGAACACACGCGTCGCTTTCCTCGGCCTGGGGATCATGGGCTCCGGGATGGCGCGCCGTCTCCTGAGCGCCGGCGCGCGACTCAGCGTCTTCAATCGGAGCGCCGAGCGCGCGCGCGCGCTCGCGGACGAGGGCGCGCGAGTCGCCTCGTCGCCGCGCGACGCGGTAGGGGATGCCGAGATCGTGTTCAGCATGGTGGCCGACGACGCCGCGTCGCACGCGATGTGGGAGGGCGGCAGCGGTGCGCTCGCCGGGGTCCGTCCCGGTACCGTGCTCGTCGAGTGCAGCACCGTGACGACCAGTCGCATCGGCGAGCTTGCCGAGAGCGCGACGCGGATCGGCTGCGAGCTCGTCGACGCGCCGGTGACGGGCAGCAAGGTGCAGGCAGCGGCGGGCGAGCTGGTGTTTCTCGTCGGCGCGTCGGACGACGCGCTCGTCCGCATCCGCCCCGCGCTCGAGGCGATGGGCCGGACCATCCTGCATCTCGGCCCCACCGGAAGCGGCGCGCTGGTCAAGCTGCTGAACAACTTCCTCTGCGGCGTGCAGGCCACGTCGCTCGCCGAGGCGATCGCGGTCATCGAGCGTTCACCGCTCGACCGCAGCCAGGCACTCGCCGCAATCGTGAACGGATCGGCGGGCAGCCCGGTGATGAAGACCCTCGCCGCGCGCATCACGGCGGAGGACTTCTCGCCCAACTTCTATCTGCACCTGCTCGCGAAGGATCTCGGCTACGCGATGGCCGAAGGGCAGAGCCATGGCGTGCCGATGGCGACGGCGGGCACCGCGCTCGAGATCCTGAGGCGCTCGATCGAGCGCGGCGACGGCGACAAGGACATGGCGGCGGTGGTCGAGCAGTTCCGCCCGGCTGCGGTGACGCGATGAGCGTGCATCAGGTGCTCATCGCCGGCGCGTGGCGCGATGCCGCGTCGAGCGGAAGCTTCCAGGGCGAGAACCCCGCCACCGGTGAGACGCTGCCGGACCGATTCCCGATCAGCACGTGGGCCGACTGCGACGCGGCGCTCACGGCAGCCGTCGGAGCGGCGGAGGCGTTGCGCGAGAGTCCGCCGGATGACATCGCGCGCTTCCTCGGCCGGTTCGCGGAGCGCATCGAGGCCCGCGCGACGGAGCTCGTCGAGGTGGCACATCTCGAGACGGGGTTGCCGCGCACGCCGCGTCTCGCCGACGTCGAGCTCCCGCGCACGACGGGTCAGCTCCGACAGGCCGCGGCGGCCGCGATCGAGGGCTCGTGGGCGCTGCCGACGATCGACACCAAGCTCGGCCTCCGCTCGATGCTCGCGCCGATCGGACCGGTGTGGGTGTTCGGCCCGAACAACTTCCCGTTCGCGTTCAACAGTGCGGCGGGGGGAGACTTCGCCGCCGCGATCGCGGCCGGCAATCCGGTCATCGCCAAGGCGAACAGCTCGCATCCGAACACGACGCGCGTGCTCGCCGAGGAAGCCTTCGCCGCGCTGGTCGACACCGGTCTGCCGCCGGCGACGGTGCAGCTCCTCTACCGCACGAGCCACGAGGACGGGGCGCGCGCCGTGGCCGATCCGCGCACCGGCGCGACCGGATATACCGGCAGCCGTGGCGCCGGGCTGACGCTCAAGGCGGCTGCCGATGCGGCGGGAAAGCCGATCTATCTCGAGCTCTCGAGCGTGAACCCGGTGCTGATCCTCCCGGGGGCGATCGACGAGCGCGGCGACGAACTGGCGGGAGAGCTCGTCGGGAGCTGCCTCATGGGCACGGGCCAGTTCTGCACGAGCCCGAGCCTCGTCGTGACGTTCTCCGGCGACGCGACCGAGCGCTTCCTCGACGGGGTACGCCAGCGGCTCGAGGCGACGCCGCCCACGCCGCTGCTGTCACGCGCGGTGGCGCGGTCGCTCGGCGCGAGCGTGGCAGAGCTCCGGCGCGCCGGCGCGGAGGTCGTGACGGGGGGCAGCGCGGTCGAGGGACCGGGATATCGGCACGCCAACACCCTGCTGCGCGTGAGCGGCGAGCGGTTCCTCGCCGAGCCGCACGCGCTGCAGACGGAGGCGTTCGGGAACGTGTCGCTCGCCGTCGTGGCGCGCGACGCCGAGGAGGCGCTGAAGATCGTCGAGCAGCTCGAGGGGAATCTCACGGGCGGCATCTACTCCGACACGCGAGGCAGCGACGACGCGCTCTACGCGCGGCTCGAGCCACCGCTCCGGCAGCGCGTCGGTCGGCTGCTCAACGACAAGATGCCCACCGGCGTGGCGGTGAGCCCGGCGATGAATCACGGCGGCCCGTATCCGGCGACGGGGCATCCGGGATTCACCGCGGTGGGGATACCCGCGTCGCTGCGGCGATTCGCCGCGCTGCACTCGTACGACAACGTGCGACCCGGCCGACTGCCGGCGCTACTGCGCGACCACAATCCGGGCGGGCGCGCCTGGCGGCTCGTCGATCTCGAGTGGACGCGCGGCGACGTTCGTCCAGCGACGTGAGATTCTCGGCGGCGGCTCGCGCGCCGGATTGATCCTCACCGCCACCTCGCGCGCGACGGGCAGCGACGTGCGGAGCAGCTGGGCTCTCCACGTGGCCGTGGCGCGCAGCACGGCGTCGCCCTCTCCATGGTGCCGAGTCTGCTCCGCGGAGCATCGCCAGCACGCCGACATTTAACCCCGCCGCGAGCCCAGCAGTGCGGCAAGGGCGCGAGCCCCCCGTCGTTGCGCGTCGGGTGGCGAGCCGGTGAAGCCCAGGAGCAGCCCCGAGGACGCCGAACGGCCAAGGTACTGTCTCGAGAGCGCACCGACGCCGAGCCCCTGCGCGGCCGCCGCGCCGACGATGGCCTCGTCGTCGACCGAGCGAGGCAAGTGGCCGACGAGATGCATGCCCGCGTCGGCGACACCGATGCGCATCGCCGAACCGACGTGGACCTCGAGCGCGGCGACGAGCGCGTCGCGCCGCTCCTCGTACAGCGCGCGCATCCGCCGCACGTGGGCGCCGAAGTGGCCCTCTTCGATGAAGTCGGTGAGCGCGGCCTGCACGTGCACCGGCGGATGTCCGTCCGAGAGCGCCCGTGCCGCGACGAAGGCCCGCACGAGGTCGGGCGGCGCCACCAGATACGCGAGACGGAGCGAGGGGAACATGACCTTGTTGAACGTGCCGACGTAGATCACGCGCTCCGCGCCGTCGAGCCCCTGCACCGCGGCGATGGGCCGACCGTTGTAGCGGAACTCGCTGTCGTAGTCGTCCTCGATGATCCAGGCCGCGGCGCGCTCGGCCCACGCGAGCAGCGCGAGTCGACGCGCGAGGCTCATCGTCACACCGAGCGGGTACTGGTGCGACGGCGTGACGTACGCGATGCGAGCGCGCGGCGCGGCACGCATACCCGCGGCGACGTCGAGTCCGTCGTCGTCGACGCGAATGGGGACGAGCGTCGCGCCGGCGGTCCGGAACGCGCCGCGCGCGCCGAGATAGCCGGGCTCCTCGTGCCACACCTCGTCGCCGGGATCGAGCAGCACCCGCGCCGCGAGCTCGATTCCCTGCTGTGCGCCGGCCAGGACGACGACCTGCTCCCACCCGCACCGCACTCCGCGGGCACTGGCGAGATACGCCGCGATCGCCTGGCGCAGCGGGCGATGGCCGGCGGCCTCGCCGTAGGCGAGGAGCGCCGTGCCTCGGCGACGTGCGCGACGCGCCAGCAGCCGCGACCAGACCGCCTGCGGAAAGGCGTCCAGCGCGGGCATGCACGGCTGGAAGACTTTCACTCCCGCGGGCTCGGGCGCGAGCGCCGAGCGCACGATTTCGCGGCCTCGCTCCGAGAGCGCCGGTCGGCGTGCCGGTGCCGGAGCGCGCGCCGAGCGCGCCACGCGCCCCGGCGGACGGGCGTGGTCGGGCAGCACGTCGGCGACGAAGCTGCCCGAGCCGACCCGGCGGACGACGAACCCCTCGGCGCGCAGTTGCGTGAATGCGCTCTCGACGGTGATGCGCGAGAGGCCGAGATCCGCCGCGAGCGTGCGCGTGGATGGCAGCCGATGCCCCGGCGCGAAGACGCCGTCGAGGATCGCGCCGCGCACGCGCGCGTAGAGCTGGCGGTGCAGCGGCGCGCGCGCGTCCATGACGCCGACGAGATCGGGCAACAGCGCTCCGGTCGACGATCGCACGGCAGCCTCCGTGAATGGCCTTAACGTGTGACGCTGAATGGCTCTTTCTAGGAGGCCATTCCGCCGATAGATACTTCGGCGTCGTCGATCGCGCACCTCTCACCGCCGTCCGGAGAGCCCAGTGGCCACCGTCCCCACCGTCCCCACCGTCCCCACCGTCCGCCCCGTCAGCCATTCGTTCGTGCTCGAGCATGCCGCACTGGCCCCGGACGTCGCGGTCCGGCACTTCAGCGGCCGCCTCGCGTGCGAGACCGACCCGTCCGACGTGCACGCCGATCTCGATCGCGGCGTCGACCGGATCGTCGTCGTGGACGCACGCTCCCCGCAGCATTATGCCGACTGCCATATTCCGGGTGCATCGAACCTTCCGCACCGCACCATCACGCGTGAGACGACGGCACATCTGTCGCCCGACGTGTGCGTCGTCGTCTACTGCTGGGGGCCGGGATGCAACGCCGCCACCAAGGCTGCCGCGCGACTGAGCGCGCTCGGCTTCCAGGTGAAGGAGATGATCGGAGGCCTGGAGTACTGGCGCCACGAGGGCTACGCCGTGGAGGGAAGCTTGGGCAACGAGGCACCACTGTATGGCTGATCGCTCCGGCTCGACGCGCCGGGTCGCGCTCGTGACGTACGAGGCGCGTCCCGAGCTCACGGACGACGATCGTTTGCTGGGCGATGCGCTGTCGGCGCGCGGCGCGCTCGTCCACGCCGTGCCGTGGAGTCACAGCGCGGCTCGGTGGGACGAGTACGATGCCGTGGTCGTGCGATCCACGTGGGACTACTTCCTTCGTGCGGACGAGTTCCACGCCTGGCTCGCCCGACTGGAGCGCGAGCGCGTCCGGGTCTTCAACGACGTGCGCGTGCTGCGGTGGAACGCCGACAAGACGTACCTGCGCGATCTCGACGCGAGCGGGATCCCGATCATCCCGACGCGCTGGCTGCAGCGCGGGAGCACGTCCACGCTCGGCGAGCTGCGCCGCGCGACCGGCTGGTCGGAGCTCGTGGTGAAGCCGACCGTCTCCGGCGGCGCGCACCGGACCTGGCGAGCCTCGCCGGCCGCCGAGACGGACGACGACTCGCGGCTCACGACGATGATCGACGACGGCGCGGTGATGGTGCAGCCGCTCGTCGACCAGGTCGAGCGCGAAGGCGAGTGGTCGCTGCTGTTCTTCGACGGGCGATACAGCCACGCCGTGCTCAAACGGCCGCGCACCGGCGACTTCCGGGTGCAGCGCGAGCACGGAGGAAGCCTCGAGCCTGCGGAGCCCGCCGCGGGCGTGATCGCGGCGGCGCTGCGCGTGCTCGAAGCGGTGCCGCTCGCAGGCGCTCCACCGCTCTACGCGCGCGTGGACGGATGCGTCGTCGACGGAGAGCTGCTGCTCATGGAGCTCGAGCTGCTCGAGCCGGAGCTGTTCCTCCGCTGCTCGTCGGCGGCACCTGCGCGGTTTGCCGAGGCGCTGCTGTCGCGGATGGCCTAGGGCGCGCTCACTCGCCACACCACGTTGCCGACGTCGTCCGCGACCAGGAGCGCGCCGCGTCCGTCGATCGTCACGCCGACCGGGCGGCCGCGCGCGTTGCCGTCGGCGTCGAGGAAGCCGGTGAGCACGTCGATCGGCTCACCCGCCGGACGCCCGCCGGCAAAGGGAACGAAGACGACCTTGTAGCCGCTGCGCGGCGTGCGGTTCCACGAGCCGTGCTGCCCCACGAACATGCCGTTCGTGAACGGCGCGGGGAGCCGGCTGCCGCGCGCCGAGGCGAGACCGAGCGACGCCGTGTGCGGTCCGAGCGCGTAGTCGGGGACGATGGCCGTTGCGACGAGGTCGGGACGCGCCGGCTTGACGCGCTCGTCGACGTGCCGTCCGTAGTAGCTGTACGGCCAGCCGTAGAACCCACCGTCGCGCACGGAGGTCATGTAGTCGGGCACGAGGTCGCTGCCCAGCTCGTCGCGCTCGTTCACCGACGTCCACAGGGCACCCGACTCGATCTCCCAGGCCATGCCGACCGGATTGCGCAGCCCCGAGGCGAACACTCGGTGTGCGCCGGTGCGCGCGTCCACCTCCCAGATCGCGGCGCGACCGACCTCGTGCTCCATGCCGCGCTCCGCGACGTTGCTGTTCGATCCGACCGCCACGTACAGCTTCGTGCCGTCGGGCGATGCGATCAGCCCCTTGGTCCAGTGGTGGTTGATCGGTCCCGCGGGAAGCGCGACGACGACGGCGGCCGGTGCGGAGAGTCGCGTGACGCCGTCCACGTAGCGGAATCGCACCACCGCGTCCGTGTTCGCGACGTACAGCGCATCCGCGACGAGCGCCATGCCAAAGGGCGAGTTGAGTCCTTCGGCGAACGTCGTGCGCAGCTCCGCGACGCCGTCGCCGTCGGCGTCGCGCAGAAGCGTGATCCGGTTCGCGCTCGGCACGGCCGCCCCCGCGGTCTTCATGAATTGCGTCATCACCCAGCCGCGGATGCCTCTGCCATCCTCGGGGCGCGGCGGCGCGTTCGTCTCGGCGACGAGCACGTCACCGTTCGGAAGCACGTGCAGCCAGCGTGGGTGATCGAGCCCGGAAGCGAATGCCATGACGCGGAGACCGTGCGCGGCGAGCGGCGTCGCACCGGGGGGCCAGCCCTTGGCCGGCGCGACGTCGACCACGGGGACCAACGTCGGCGTCGGCGGTGGTAGCACGGGGTGGGGGCCCGTGCCTGCGGAGACGGGGAGCGCGGCCGGCGAGCCGCAGGACATGGCGGCGAGCAGCAGGCCGGCGAGCGCCGAGCCGTATGGGACGAAGTGCCGGGTCACGGTGTGCGGCGCTGCCAGTCGCATGCCGGCGACGTGTCCAGACGGCGGCCCGCTCGATCAGCGGCGGAGCTGCAGCGCTCCCGACGGACAGCGGGCGACGGTCTCGGCGATGCGCTCCGGGTCGGCCGCGGACCCGTCGATCCAGGGGCGGCGGCGCGGATCGAAGACGAGGGGCAGGCTGCGGACGCAGACGCCGCTGTGCTGGCAGCGGCCGGGCCGCCACTCGACCGTCAGCGGACCGGCGCCGTACTCGTGCAGCTCCTCCGGCCCATCATCGCGCGTCGTCATCGAATCACTCCGTACGCCGCGCGGCTGCTTGCTTGGCAGTCCGCGCGGCGAGAGATCACTGCACGCTCGCGACCGACGTCGTCGGCAACGACTCGCCCGGCACCACCGCCTGCAGCGACAGCGTCAGCGAGAACTTCGCGAACTTGCTCTTCACGAGCACGGGATAGCGGCGCGCGTCGTTGCTGAACCACACCTGCGCCTCGCCGTTCTCGGAGAAGATGCCGTTCGCCTTGATGGTGGGGCGCACGACCGTTGCGGCGAAGCTGCCTGCGCCCACGCGCACCGACTCGTGCCGCAGGCCAGTGAGCACGACGGGATTGCGATCGGGACGGAAGTAGCGGTCGTCGCGCCGGGTCTCGCCGACGCGGATCCCAGCGGTGCGGACCGCATAGATGAACGAGCCGTCGTCCAGCGGATGCGACACGCTGGCGTGGACCGAATCGCCCTCCTCGTACGTGCCGCGCTCGGGATAGATCTCGTACGTCGTCGTCCGCTTGTACCGGCCCTCGCTGATCTGCTGGCGGTGCCGGAGCGAGGCGAGCGTCTGCACGTCGATCCAGCTCTCGTAGCGGTCGCGAACGCGGAAGAACGGAACGCCGCCATCGATCGTGAACACGACGTGATAGGCCGGCCGCCCACGAACCAGCTCGATGCCCTCGACGCGCATGCGGGCCGTCCCCGCCGGAATGCCGCCGAACGAGGCCTTGTACGTCAGCTCCTCGCCGACACTGTAGGGAACGGCGGCACGGGCCGCGACGGCGGCGGCCGGCGATGTCGTCGCCAGCATGGGACGCTGTGCGGAGACACGAACGGGGACCAAGGCCGCCGCAGCGGCGAAGGCGAGCGCGACCAGGCGCTGCACGGAGACTCGATCGAGGGCTGACATGGTGAGCATTTGATGGTCGTACGATAGTACAGATCAGATCGGATTTGTGCCGCGTGTCACTTCGATGAACCCGCCGGAAGATGGGTTCCGGCACTTACCGCTGGCTTACGTCTCAGGACATTACGCATCTGTAATGTTCATATATGAAATACGGAGGCAAATAAAAAGTTCGTCAGCCCGTGATGGCGGAGAGGAGCTCGACCAGCCGGCTCCGATCGGCCGGGCCAAGTCGCTTGGCGACATCCTCTTGCACGGACCGGATCGCTTCCAGGCCCGCGGCGTGCCGCTCGAGCCCGACGGGCGTCACTCTGGCCCGGATCGCACGGCGGTCCTGACTGCAGCTCCCGCGCTGCACCAACCCCTCCGCCTCGAGACGATCCACCAGCTGTGTGACGTTGGAGCGCACGCAGTGGAGCCGTCCCGCGAGACCGCCGAGCGTGAGCGGCTCCTCGGCCTGGATCAGCTGCTCCATCGCATCGAACTTCGACACCGACAGCCCTACAGCGACGAGCGCGGCCTCGAGCCGCTCGTGGAGCTCCTCCGCCGCACCGAGCACGGCGATCAGCGCCCCCTCGTCGGGGCCCGATCGGACGGCACAGTCGGCCGAGGTGTGCACTGAACTGTTCATAGCCTGAAATATATGAAGGTTATGTAATTCGGTCAAGCAAATGCGGGCGACAGGTCCCGGCACGGGTCCGACACCCGGGCCGGGACCCCGTCCTCCATCAGAACCCTCTACCCCTCCCCAGCTCCCAGGCCGTCGCCTGCTGGTCGAGGGTCAGCACGCCGAGTGCCTCGCGCAGTTCGGCGCGACGCTGGTCGCGCAGCCGCTCGGCCTGGGCGCGCATCGCCGCGGGCGGGCCACCGGGCCCACGATCGGCGCTGTCGCGACGTGCGCCCCCCGTCGCGAGCGAGTCCATCGCGCGCCTCATCGTTTCCCGGCGCTCGGAAGCGCGACGAGCGAGTGCGGCCAGTCTCGTCACCTGCTGATCGCTCAGCTTCAGCTCGGCGGTATGTGCGAGGAGGAACGAACCGATGTCGCGCGATGGGCCGGCGGCGGGCCCCGGACGCGGGCCGAACTGTGGACCACGGCGCGCAGGGGGCGGCCCGCCGATGCCGCGCCCGCGTCCGGGGTTCGGACCCGGGCCGGGCTCTGGCACCTGAGCGTGTAGCGCCGGCGCCAACGCCAGCGCGAGCAGGAACGCAAGCTTCCGCATATCGATCTCCTGTGAGGGGGTTGCCGCCATTCGGATGGCTGCGGATTGGACCAACCGGAGCGCGCTTTCATTCCATTCGCGGCGATGGAATGGCCACGCCGGTCGCATTGTCCAATCCGCGGGCGACGTCGCCGAGCATCGGCTCGCGGAGTAGGATGGTGCGACACGCGCCCGTCCCCGCTCCCGACGCCGATGACGAACGATCTCCCCGACGCCGAGCTGCTCGAGCGTGCGCGCCGAGGCGACGAGACGGCCTTTCGTCGGCTGGTCGAACGCTACGAGGCCGTCGTCGCGGCGACCGTGATCGGCATGCTCGGCCGCGGCGCGGATGCGGACGACGTCGGACAGGAGACGTTCATCCGGTTCTACGGCGCCCTCGATCGGTTCCGCGAGGAGAGCACCCTGAAGACCTATCTCGTACGAATCGCCATGAACCTGTCGCTCAATGCGCTCCATCGCCGACGCCGCGGGCTCCTGCGGTTCGTGAGCCGCGACGACCCCGATCGGTCGCCGCCCGAGCCCGCGATCGACCCGCCAGCGTCGACGGACGAGGAGGAGCGGCGGATCGTCGTGCGGCGCGCGATCATGGGGCTGAGTCCCAAGCACCGCGCCGTCGTTGTGCTGCGCATGCTCCAGTCCCTCTCCACGCGCGAGACGGCCCAGGCGCTCGGCATCCCGGAGGGCACGGTACTCTCGCGGCTCAGCCGAGCGATGAAGGAGCTCGAGTCGATGCTGGCGCCGTACGTCAGGGACGGCACACTCGCGACGGAGGACCGCTCATGAGGCCCGACGAGCTGGAGCGACTGCTGGCGGACGCTGCGCTCACCCCGGCGGAGCGCCGCTTCGACCCCGGGTTCGCCGACCGCGTGATGCAGCGCGCGGGCGCGCGGGCGGCGAAGCCCGGCGGAGAGCACGACGTGCTCTCGAGCACCCTGGCCCGCCAGGCGCGCCGCATGCTGCCGGCCGTCGCAGCGGCGTCGCTCGCCGTCTCGGCGTGGAATTGGTGGAGCGTGCGCGACCGGGCCGACTCCGCGCTCGCGGCCGTGCTCGGGCTGGAGGGAGTGTCGCTGTCGACCGCGCTCTCGAGCAGCTCGATCGTGGACGCCGAGGAGCTGCCGTGAGCGCCGCGACCAAGTCGGCGCTGCTGCTGGCCGTCACGTTGGCACTCGGGCTCGTGCTGGGGGCCGTGGGCGCCGGTGCGCTCGAGCGCCGCCGGCGCGAGGAGGTGGGAGGGCTCCGGAGACCGCCCGGGTTCGCGCGTCACGTGCTGCAGGAGATCGTGCCGCGCGACTCGGCGCAGGCGGCGCTGCTTCGGCCGATCGTCGCGCGCACGGCGGAACGGAATCAGGCGATCATGCGCGATGCGAATGCGCGCCTGCGGAGCTCGATCGACTCGATGCGCACCGAGCTCGCGCCGCTGCTCGACGACGCGCAGCGCGCGCGACTCGCTCGCATGACGCGGCTGGCGCCGCCGTTCGGGCCCCCGCGGCCAGGGATGCCCGGGCGGCGTGGCGGCCGCCCCTTCGGTCCGCCGGACGGCCGTGGTCCGCCGCCCGGTCCAGGCGGCCCGCCGCCGCCGTGAGCGGCGGCCGCCCGAGCGCGGTCAGAAGTAGCGCGCCGTCGCCATGAGGAGCGCCGCGACGGCGAGGAACGCGAGCGTCGCGCGCGAGCCGATGGACACGCGACGCATCAGCGCGCCCCGCTCCTCGTCGCTGAGCGGCGCGCCACCCGCCGCGGGCGGTGCGGTCAGTCGTCTTGCGGCGGGCGCGCTGACCGTCATCCCGACGACGAGCGCGATGAGGGCCGCGGCGGCGCCGATCGAGATGCCGACCCCCATCGGGGATCGCGTCCACGCGCCGCCGCTGAGGGAGATGCTGCGCCACATCAGCAGCAGGCCGGCCACGGTCGTGAGGATTCCCACCGACATGAGGTAGACGGGGAGCTTTCGGCGCCCCATGATGTCCTGCATCATCGGCTGCGCCGCGGGTCCCACGACGCGCGAGGCCGGCAGCAGGAAGAAGGCGACGATCACCACGCCGCCGACCCACAGCACTCCGCCCACCACGTGTATCGCCCGCAGCAGGAACACCACGACCGCGTTGTCCATCGTTCGCTCTCCCGGTTGGCTCGGTGGGTCGCCATCTCGCGCGTCGGCGCGGAGGACGCGAGGAACTATACACTCTTCAGCTCGACTCCACGTAGCACCTGTTCGCCGCCGTGCTCGCGCTGGTGGGCGGTCCCGATCGGATCCCCGCGTCGCTGCGGCGGAGTATGAGCATGCGGGCCGTCGTCATCACGAGGCCGGGCGGGCCGGAGGTGCTGGAGCTCCAGGAGCGGCCGATGCCCGAGCCGGGCCTCGGGCAGGTGCGCGTGCGCGTGCGCACGTCGGCGCTGAACCGGGCCGACCTGAGCCAGCGGATGGGGAACTACCCCGCGCCGCCGGGCGCACCGGCGGACATTCCCGGGATGGAATACGCGGGCGACGTGGATGCGGTCGGTCCGGCGTCGACGATGTGGCCGGTGGGCAGCCGGGTGATGGGGATCATCGGGGGCGGCGGCCACGCGCAGTACCTGTGCGTGCACGAGCGGGAGGTGATCCCCATCCCGAAGCAGCTCTCGTTCGAGGAGGCCGCGGCGATTCCCGAGGTGTTCCTCACGGCGTACGACGCGCTGTTCCGCCAGCTCGACGTCCGCATCGGCGAGCGGGTGCTGGTGCACGCGATCGGGAGCGGCGTCGGAACGGCGACGCTGCAGCTCGGGTGGCTGGCCGGCGTGACGGTGTACGGCACGTCGCGCTCGGCGTCGAAGCTCGAGCGTGCGAAGGGGCTCGGGCTCGTGCACGCGATCGACGCGTCCGCCAAGGACTGGGCGACACAGGTGGAAGCGCTGGCCGGCGCCAACGGCGTGCACGCCGTCGTGGACCTCGTGGGCGGCGACTACCTGCGCGACAACCTGCGCGTGCTGGCACCGCGCGGCCGGCTGCTCGTCGTGGGCCTCACCGCGGGCAACCGCTCGGAGCTCGACCTCGGCGTCGTGCTGCGCAAGCGGCTCAAGATCATCGGTACCGCGCTGCGCTCTCGACCCCTCGAGGAGAAAGCGGCGCTCGCGCGCGAATTCTCGCAGCGCGTCGTTCCGTTCTTCGAGTCTCGCCAGCTGCGGCCGGTGATCGAGCGCGTCGTGCCCTTCGACCAGATCGCCGACGCGCACGCGGAGATGGCCGCGAACACGACGTTCGGAAAGCTCGTGCTGCGATGGTGAGTGGCGTGACGGCGGAGGGGCGGCGTGCGCCGCCCCTCCGCGTCGGTCACTTCACGCTGAACTGCTTGACCATCCCGTGCGCGATGTGCGGCTTGCCGTCCTTCGCGTCGGGGACGAAGCAGATGAGCGCATACTCGCCGGGGGTGAACGTCGTCGGCATCTCGACCGTCCGGCCTTTCGCGATGCCGGTGACGCCGCCGACCAGCGCACCGGGCGGCGGACCCTGCGGCTTCTCGATCGCCTGCAGGAAGTCCTGCGCGGTCGTCCCGGGGTCGAGCTTGAGGATCACGGCCTCGTGCGTCTGCTCGGCGACGTTCACGAACTTGATGGACTTCGTGGCGCTCGTGATCGGCGACGAGAGGCGGAAGTCGTAATCGTCGAGCGTCATCACGACGTCGGTCGCCGGTGCGGCGGTCTTGCCGGCCTGCTGCACGCCGCGTCGGGGAGCGACCGTGAGCCCCTTGAACATTCCCTTCATGAAGTGGGGCTGTCCGTCTCTGGAGGGGATGACGCACGCCATCACGTACGATCCCGCCTCGAGGTCGAGCGTGGCCGAGGCCTCGCCCCCGGGCTCCGGCGTATTCGGACCACCGACGTCCACCGCCCACTTCGGCAGGGGGCCGGGCGTCTTCGTGGCCTCCACGAGGTCCTTCAGCGTCTTCCCCTGCTCCAGCTTGATCAACCAGATGTGGTGATGCTCGGGCCCCTTGTTGACGAGGCGGAGCGTGGTGCGGCCCGCCGCGATCGTGTCGGGGGCCTGAAAGGCGAAATCGGTTGCCGTGACGGTGACCACGGTGGCCCTGGCGGCCTTCGGGTCGTCGGCCGGAGCGGCGGCGCGCAGCGCGCCGGCGAGAGAGGCGGTCGTGGCGACCGCGAGGAGGCTGGCAGTGATCCAGTTGCGCATGGTGCTCTCCTGTAGGGCACGCGTGCGGAGCACCGACGTGCCTCGTGTCCTTGATCGTGTGAGGAGCTGGCAAACGCCGGTCGCTCGTCACGGGGGACAGACTACGGGGGCCCGATTACAGGAGGCTTAACACCTTGGTCCGCGGCGCGACCCGGCCGCTTACGGGGGCGCTTACGGCCGACGAGCGCCGCGGTATCCTGGCGACGGCGGCGACCCCTATGGCAGGATCTCCACGTACCCGTCCGTTCCGTTCACGCGGATCCGCTGACCATCCCGGATCAGGCGGGTGGCATCCTCCACCCCGACGACGGCCGGCACGCCGTACTCTCGCGCGATCACCGCGCCGTGGGTCATCAGCCCTCCCACCTCCGTCACCAGCCCCCCGATCGTGACGAACAGGGGCGTCCAGCTGGGGTCCGTGTAGGCGGTTACGAGAATGTCCCCGGCTTCGAGCTCGGCCTCGGCGATGTCCAGGGCGACACGGGCCCGCCCCTCGACGACCCCGGCGGAAACCGCCAAGCCGACCAGCGTGCCGGCCGGCAGGTCGCCGCGCCGGTACGCCCCGCGGATCATCTCGCCGTCCGACGTGAGCACGCGCGGCGGCGTAAGCGTCCGATACGACGCGAAGGCCTCCTCGCGCTGGCGAATGAGTCGCTCATCGGCCTGGCCCGTGCGCACCACATCGTGAAGCTCCTGGAGCGTGAGGTAGAAGATGTCTTCCCGCTCACGAAGCACGTTCGACTGCACGAGCCGCTCGGCCTCTTCCACCAGGGCCTGCTTGTAGACGAAGTAGCGGGCGACCATGCCGTATTTCGGGTACTCGCGGTAGCCGATGAACGTTCGGACGCGGTCGATCATCCGCCTCGTCTCTTCGGCCTTCCGCTCCCCGTCCGGCAACGCCCGCACGCGCTCCAGCACCTCCTGCGCCTTCTGCAACGCCTCCTGCCGTCCCAGCTCGAAGCGCCGCGAGGCGGCGCCCTCCGCGAAGTTCCTGACGTGACCGAGGAGAATGGGCAGGAGCATCGAGGGGCGTTCGCTCCAGCGCGGCTTCGTGATGTCGATCTCGCCGACGCCGCGCATGCCGTACCGGTCGAGCCACGTCTGGATGGCGTCCCGCACCTCCCCTCCCCCCGGGATGTCCG
>DASTSX010000022.1:0-21004 GCA_035760455.1 Gemmatimonadaceae bacterium
CCGACCGCACCAGGCTCGCCATCACGAAGCCCATCGAGAGGATGCTCGCCGTCCCGATCATCACCGCCGCGACGAACGCCGGCGTGCTCGCCGGCAACGCGGCCGGCAGGACACGCCGGCCCGCCAGGATCATCAGCACCAGCCCGACGAAGGTGAGCCCGAGCTTCACCAGCACGTGCGAGCCGAGGATCGTCACCGGGGAGAGCGGCGTAGCGCGCAGCCGCTTGAGGATCCCGCCCTCGCGGTAGATGGCCATGATCGCCACGAGCGACTGCACGGCGCTCAGCGCGATGAGGAGCGCCGTGAGGATCGTGATGTTGAACGGGAGCCGCGATGCGGCGGCGGCGCTGCCCCGCGGCGAGAGGCGGAGCGCGCGGCCGACGAAGACGAACAGCAGGACGGGGATCGCGAGCGAGCCGATCACCCCCATCGGCTCGCGCAGGAAGATCTTCGTCTCGATCCAGCTCAGCTTGAGCAATCCCTTGAGCATCGTCGCCTTCAGTCGCGGATGCCGCGGCCGGTGAGCTTGAGGAACACGTCCTCGAGCGTCGGCATCTCGGTGCGGAAACCGCGCACGCGGATTCCCTGCTGCGCGATGCGGTGGATGACGTCGGTGACGAAGTCGTCCCCCTCGCCTCGGAGCTCGTGCCGCCGCTCCCCACCGTCCTCGTCGGCGGTGTACACGACGCGCCGCTCGGGGCAGTGCCTCGCCACCAGCTCGGCGGGGGTCCCCATCTCGATCACGCGGCCGTGCTCGATGATCGCGACGCGGTCGCAGAGCCGCTCGGCCTCCTCCATGAGGTGCGTGGTGAGGCAGACCGTGCTGCCGCGCGCGCGAATGTCGCGCACCAGCTCCCAGATCGCGCGCCGCGCCTGCGGGTCGAGCCCCGTCGTGAGCTCGTCGAGGAAGACGAGCTCGGGTCGATGAATGAGCGCGAGCGCGATGAACAGCCGCTGCTTCTGCCCGCCGGACAGGTTCATGAACCACGCGTCGCGCTTCCCCGAGAGTCCCAGGCGATCGAGCAGCGCGTCGCCATCGACGACGCGATCGCGGTCGTAGAGCGACGCCCAGAGGTCCACCGCCTCCCAGACTTTGATCCGCTTCTGGAGGTGCGCCTCCTGATGCTGCACGCCGATGCGCCGGCGAACGGCCATCGCATCGCGGTGCGGGTCCAGCCCGAGCACGGAGATCGTGCCTCCGTCGTTGCGACGCGAGCCCTGGATGCACTCCATCGTCGTCGTCTTACCCGCTCCATTCGGGCCGATCAGCCCGAAGATCTCGCCCTCGTACACGTCGAACGAGACGTCGGCCAGCGCGACGACGCGGCGGTAGCGCTTCGAGAGTGATCGAACGGTGACGACGGGCGCGGGCATGGCGGGGAAAGATAGACCCGCGCGGGAAACCTCGCGCGTGCGGCGTGCCCGCCATGCAACCATGGCGGAGGAGTCGCCCGTCGCTCATCGTTGGCCGTCCACGAACACTGTGCTCCGATGACGCCCATCGAGCCGGCCGCCGCCACTGCACCGGTCGTCGTCCGCCAGCCCGCGCCGACCTCCACGCGCTTTGCGCGTCTGCCCGAGCTCCTCGCGCTCTACATCCTGCTCGTCGGGGTGGCGCTCCGTCTTCACCTCTACGTCGATCGCCGATCGCTCTGGCTCGACGAGATCTGGATCGCGCTCAACATCGTCGGCCGCACGTTTGTCGGACTCACGCGCCCCCTCGACTATGCGCAATCGGCGCCGGTCGGGTTCCTCTGGCTCGAGCGGCTCGCCGTCGTGATCGGCGGGGCCAACGAGCTGGCGCTCCGCGCCTTCCCGCTCCTGGCGGGGTGCCTGCTTCTCGCCGTCGTCTGGTCGCTCGGCCGGCGGCTGCTCGACGTGCGCGGTGCGGCGCTGTGTCTCGCGCTGGCGGCGCTATCACCTCTGCTCATCTACTACTCCAACGAGGTGAAGCCATACGTCGTGGACGCGTTCGTCACGTCGGCGCTGACGTATGTGGCCCTCGAGCTCCTCGACGCACCCGACTCGCCGCGCGCGTGGCGGCGGATGCTCGTCGCCGAGCTGCTCGGCCTCCTCCTCTCGACGCCGTGCGCGTTCGTCCTCGCGGCAGTCGGCTCTGCGCTCGCGACGCACCCGGCGATCCGCACCTCGGCGATCGGCTGGCGCCGACTCCTCGGGACCGGCGCCGTGTGGCTGCTGCTGTTCACGGTGGGGTACCTCTCGCTGTATCGAAGCACCGCGAGCAGCTTCCACATGCAGGACTCCTGGAGCAGCTCGTTCCTGGTGCCGCCCCTCAGCAACATGGCGCAGCTGGCGCATGGCGCGGCGCGCACGATGTGGATCGACACTTTCGTCGGCGTCGACAACGCCATGTTGCCGCGCAAGTTCATCGCGGCCATGGCGATCCTCACTGCAACCGGTGCGCTCTCGCTGTGGCGCCGGCGCGGGCTCCCGGTCGCACTGCTGCTCGTCCTTCCCTTCGTCGTGACGGCCGGCGCCTCGTACGCGAGTCTCTGGCCGCTGACACCGCGCCTCCTCGTGTTCCTCATTCCGATTCTGGCGCTGCTGCTCGGGACCGGACTCTGGACGGTGGCTGGGTTCGCGCCGGCACGCGTGCGCGGTCCGCTGCTCGCGGTGCTGGGAGCGCTCATGCTCATGCCCGGCATCGTCCACGACGTCCAGCGCGTCCGGCGCCCGGTGCGGCGCGACGACGCGGGCCCGCTGATCCGCGCCTTCATGGCGCGCCCGCGTGAGCCCGCGATCATGTATGTCGTGGGACACGCCACCCCGACGTGGCTGTTCTATACCGTCGACTGGCGCGCGCGCGCCGGCCCGCAGTTCCGGTTCGCGTCCATGCGCGCCAGGACGTCGGCGGACAACCAGACCCGGGCCTGCCTGGTGCAGGAACCGGGGCTGCGCGTCGCCTTCAGCCCCACGGGCCCGGGGGTCTTCGCCGACTCATCGCTCGCCGTCGAGGCGGCATGGATCGCCGAACAGCCTGAGCGCGACGCGTGGGTGTTCGTTCTGCGCTACGAGCACGAGGCCGGGCACGACTTCGACCGGGAGCTGCTCCGTCACGGGGCCATGAGGGTGGACGAGCGGTCGAGACAGGATGCGGAGCTGCGGCGCTATCGCTTTCCTGCTCGCCGCCGGACGGAGCGCCCGCCGAGGTGTACGGAGAGCGTCGCACCGTGACGCGCGCTTCGCCCACGCGTGCGCGCACATTCCTTGTCGTCGCGTCGTCGGTCGACCGACACTCGGTCACACGCCGACGTCATCGTCGCGCCGACGCGAGGCACACTCGGGACGCACGGATGGGCTGCGATGCGCTGAGTTCATCGTGACGCTCGCATCGCATGTCGTGGTCGCGGCGCGGCATCGGGAGGACCGGTCGAGCGAATCGCCGCGATCGGCACGGACTGCGCACGATGCAGGTTGCCGCCTCATCGGGCCGCGGATAAGATTGCCCGCCCAGCGCACTCGAGCCGCTGCTCACCCCCGCCCCATGCGCCCTCGCGCCGCGACGCTCCGCCCCGTCCTCCGCTCGATCCTGGTCGCGTCCCTCCTGCTCGCCGTCGGCGTGCCCCCGGCGCGAGCGCAGAGCCTGCGCCAGCGCATCTCCGATCTCTTCATCTTCGGCGCCGGTCAGCAGCCGCTCTTCCTCGCAGGCTCGGGCGACCCGAACAACCCGGCGGCGCTCCAGGCGCACGGCGAGCACTTCATCCCCGCGTCGAGCGCCGAGAACACCGCGCTGATCAACACGATCGGCGACGCGCTCGGCGCCAGCATCGGCAGCATCCCCATCGGCTCGACGAGCGGCAGCGAGTCGTTCACCTTCGTCGGCGGCGTGCCCGTGCGCACGTCCACGTCGGCCGGCCCGATCTTCGCCGAGCGCGCGCAGACGCTCGGCAAGGGCCGCGCGCTCGTCGGCGTCAGCCGCACCGGCTTCCGCTTCGCGACGCTGCGCGGCGTCGACATGAACAACATCCAGCTCACGTTCACGCACCAGAACGTGGACTTCGCCGGCTGCGACCAGCTGTTCGCCGGCGACTGCACGCGGTACGGCGTGCCAGCGTTCGAGAACGACCGGATGCAATTTCGCCTCTCCATGGACCTCGACGTGCGGGTCACGTCGGCGTACGTCACGTACGGTGTCACCGATCGCATCGACGTCGGGCTCGTCATCCCGATCGTGCAGGCGGACTTCCGCGGCGAGAGCTTCGCCCAGCTCGAGCCGTTCGGCGGCACGACGACGGCGCACTACTTCGCCGGCACCTCGGCGAACCCCGTGCTCAGCGCGTCGCGCCAGAGCCTGGGCTCCTCGGCCGGTCTGGGCGACGTCGCGCTCCGCGCCAAGGTGAACGTGCGCCAGACGAGCGAGGCGAGCGTCGCCGTGCTGTTCGACGCGCGCTTCCCGACCGGCAGCGAGGAGGACCTGCTCGGCGCGGGGAAGTTCGCCGGCCGCGCGCTGGCGATCATCGACTCACGCTTCGGCGACTTTTCGCCGCACGCGAACGTGGGCTACCTGCATCACGCGGGCGACGGGCAGAACGACGCGGTGCTCGCGACGATCGGCTTCGATCAGCGACTGCGTGAGAGCGTCACCCTCGCGGCCGATCTCGTCTCCGAGCTGCAGGTCGGCGACAGCAAGCTCGATCTGCCGGGAGTCGTGACCTACGAGGCGCCCTTCCGGCGCACGCTGAACCCGACGAACATCCCGACGATCCGCGACGACATCGTCAACGGATCGTTCGGCGTGAAGCTCGCCCCCGCGCGCCGCACGATCATCGTGCTCAACGCGCTGTTCCCACTCAACCGCGGCGGGCTGCGGCCGAATCTCGTGTACACGGCGGGAGTGGAGTACACGTTGTGACGGACGCATCGCGCCGGTGAGTCGGTGAGTTGGATAGCGAGTTGGTTGGTCGGTTGATTGGTGCGTCGAACCGCGAATGGTCACGAACCGGCGTGGAGGCTCCACTGCGAGATCTCCAGGCCGGTTCGTGGCCTGTGCCCTTCAACTCACTCAAAAACCGACCAACGAGCCCCCTATCCAACTCACCAACTCACCCTCAGGGGCCGCGTTCGCGCACGGCGCCTATCTCAGTCCCACCATGCGCCAGCCAGCCCCTTCGCGCCGCAGTGTCGCCGCGAAGCTCACGCCCTGCCGCTCGGCCTTGCCCGACGAGCTCTCGTAGTCGTAGCGGCCGGTGACGTGGACCTCCGCGGTCGACGGCGTGCCGTCGACGCTGGCGACGCGGAAGCTCACGTTCAGCTTCCGCGCGGACTGGAAGAACTGCTCGAAGCCGCGCTGCTGGTCCGAGGTCAGCCCCGGGTACACACGGCGGATCGCCGAGAGGTCGCGGGATTCGATCGCGCGCGCGTAGGCCTCGATCACTGGCGCCACGTCGGCCGCCGTGGGTGCGGTGGGGGCCACGGTGGTCTCGGGCGGCTGCTGCGCCGGCGCCGGCGCGACGGGAACCGGTCGCGGTGCGGCGATTCCCTGCTGCACCGTCGGCTGAGAGATCGACGGCTGCGTCGTGGTCGCGGGCGGCGCGGAGGCGACCGTCGTCGGCGGCGGGGTGACCGGAGGACGTGCGGTGCCAATCGCGGATTGGCGCGGCGCGCTGCGCGCGTTCGCCGTGCGCGTGGATGCGGCGCTCGGTGTGCGCGCGACGCGTTCCGTGGGCGCCGGTCGCTCGGGTTTGGGCGCCGGGCGCGCGGTCGTCGTGGGCGCCGCCGGCGCCGGACGCTCGACGACGCTGTCGATCCGCGCCATCGTCGCCGCGGGAGTGGACGCGGCCGGCGGCGTCTCGGGGCCGTTCGACGCGCCCGCTGCCGACTCCGTCGCCGCCGGTGCGGCGGCCGGCGTGCCCCTCGCGACTGCGGCCCCGGAGGACCCGCTCCTCGAGAGCTGCGCCCACACCACGGCCGCGATCACCATCGCGGCGAGCACGCCGCCGGCGATCAGCTCGCGGCGGATCAGGCGCACCCGGGCCGCCTGCTTCGACTTCCGGATCGCGTGCTCCACCGTCGCGCTCAGCGACACCGACGACGGATAGCCGGGCCCACTGAGCATCGCGCGCACGCCGCTCAGATCGTTCGCCATGTCGAGCGCGCTCTGGTAACGCTGCGGCGCCTCCTTCGCCATCGCCTTCTCGACGATGTGATCGAGCGCGCTCGGGAGCCCGGGCATCAAGTCGCGGACGGGCCTCGGCTTCTCGGTGAGGATCTTGTAGAAGAGCCCCTGCAGCGTCTCGGCGTCGAACGGCTTCAGCCCGGTGAGCAGCTCGTACAGCACCGCGCCCACGGCGAAGACGTCCGTGGACGCGGTGGCCTTCCCACCCGTGATCTGCTCGGGCGACATGTACACCGGCGTGCCGAGCGACGCGCCCGTGCTGGTCAGGTTCGACGACGCGAGATGGGCCACGCCGAAGTCCATCAACTTGGCCCGGCCGTCCTCGGCGATGCGGATGTTCGCCGGCTTGATGTCGCGATGGACGATCCCACGCTTGTGCGCGAAGGTGAGGCCGGCGAGTACGTCGATGATGATGTCGAGCTTCTCCTGCAGCGAGAGCGGCTCCCCCGTCTGCATGAGCGTCTCGAGGTCGGCTCCCTGCACGAACTCCATCGCGATGTAGAGGTGACCCCCCACCTCGCCGAGGTCGTAGATGCTGACGACGTTCGGATGCTGGAGCGACGCGGCCGCCTGCGCCTCCCGCAGGAACCGCTGGCGGAGCTCGTCCTGCCGCGCGATGGACTCGTTCATCACTTTGACCGCGACGGTGCGGTCGAGGACGGAGTCGACGGCCTTGTAGACGACACCCATCGCACCCTCGCCGACGAGCTCGAGGATCCGATACTTCCCGATATCCGGGATCTTGGGTGCTTCCGGCATGCGACTGGGGCTCGGCGACGGATCGAGCGAGGGTGCGGAATATTTGGTCTCGCACACGCCCCGGCAACCGGGCGCGGCCAGTTTTGCTCGTGGTGGTCCCTACCGACGATCCACCCGCAGCCGGTACCACGTGGTCGCCGGCGCGCCGATCGGGAACACCCACCCCGCCGCCGTGCGACGCGCCGCGATCGGCGCGCCGATCGCCCTCCCCGCCCCGTCGAGCGCGGTCGCGCGCACGCCCCGCACCCGTCCCGTCAGTCCGCGCAGCGTGATCGTCCCCGTCACCGGCTCGATGAGCGACGGAGGTCCTCCCTGCTGCGCCACGCGGGTTCCTTCGGCGTTCCACCGCAGCCCCGTGTTCGACACGCGGGCTCCCGCGGTGACGAGCAGCCGCGCCGCGCTCGCGATCGGCCGACCGTCCATCGACGAGAGCACGATCGACGCGAACGGGTTGCGCACGTCCGCGGCGAGGTTCCTCACCGATACGGCGCGATGTGCCGTGAGGAATCCGATCAGCGCCTGCGTGCGATCGGTCTCCTGCGTCACCATCCCCTTCGCGCCGCCCAGTCTCCGCCACGTCAGCTCCCGCGTGTCGGTGACGATCGACGTCGTGTCCAGCGCGGGGTGCGACGCCGTGGGTGCGCCCTCGAGCGACGAGATCCGCACGCCGTGCGTCAGCGGGAGCGCGAGCGGAAAGCCGGGAGTGAAGTACGGCTGCTCGGTGCGCGGCAGTCGTCGGCTCTCGAACGCCTGATCGCGGGCGTAGCTTCGCGTCACCACGCGCCGAGCCGGCCGCACGTCGCCGCGCAGGAATGCGAGCGCGCCGGTCGCCATCTGGGTCATCCGCACCGGATCGAGCGAGACGTCGAACGGATCGCCGACGTACGACTTCCAGGTCGGGTCCCGCTTGGGCTCGAAGGTGTAGACCATGATCGCGTCCCAGTCCTGAAACGCGCCGTACGCCGCCGCGATCGGGATCCCCTCCGCCGCCCAATCGTTCGGGAACGGGTGGTTGAACTCGCTCACCGTGTACGGCTTCCCCGCCACCGCCGTTCGCGACAGCTGCACCACGGTCGAGCGCAGCGGGTCGTTCACCATCGGCGTGTTCACTGGCGGCGGAGCGCCCGGGTGCTGCCAGTACACGTGCCCGTCCACCACGTCGAGCTTCGCGAGCGACATCAGCATCGGGTAGCTCGAGCTCGAGTGGCCGTGGTCCGCCGTGGCGGTGATCGGGACGCGCACGCCCAGCGAGTCGCGAAGGTACGACGCCATGCCGGTGTAGAACCGCGTCTCGACGTCGACGATGAACCGCGACTCGGCGATGAACCGCTCCTTCGGCGCCGACCCGACCTGCGTGCCCTTCAGCCGCGGCACGGGCGCGCCGGCCGGCACGCCCGTGATCTCGCGCAACCGCGCCAGCTCGGCGGCCGAAAGGTTAGTCGCGAGCCAATCGTTGTAGAGCGCGGTGAGCTGCGCATCGTAGTACGACGGCGCGGTGAACCCGACCCACACCGCGTTCTCGTTGAGGATCTCGACGATCGCGATCGCGGGCTCGTCGCGGTAGGCGACTCCCGTGTATGGGTTCACGTGCGTCAGGATCTTCCGCGCGTATTCCTTCTGCAGCGCGATGAGCCGCGGATCGTAGAGCGTCATTCCCTTCGCCCATCGGATGCGGTCGAAGTCGGGGACGCTGTCGCCGGAGCGGTACGACCGGCCGACATTGAGGTTCAGGTCGATGTAGATGCCGCGCTTCTTCAGCTCGGCCACGAGGAAATCGAGCCGGTCGAGCTGCTGCGGGTCGAAGCTGCGGCTGTCGCTGCCCGCGGCGATCAACCCGCGCGGCGCATCGAGGTCGATGAAGTGGAGCCGCACGCAGTTGATCCCGTAGCGGGCGAGCGTGCTGGCCCACATCGGCGCGTCCTCTTTCGGCGGCAGCAGCACCGAGCCGCGCGACCAGTCGGTGAGATGGATCCCCCACAGCCGCAGTCGCTCGCCATCGCCGCGCGCGAGGTGGCCGTCGCGCACGCGCACGAAGCCGTGCCTGCCCGCCGGCGCGTCCAGCAGGAACGACAGGTCGAGCGACGACGAGTCCGCCGCACGATGCTCCATCGTGAACGGGACGAGCAGGCTGTCGCGCCCCTGAGCGGACGCCGCGGCGGGCACGAGCGTGGCGAGGCAGACGAGCGCGAGGGTGCGCATGGGCCGGTGGGGTGGCATCGCGTGGACCGAACGCGGATCGGGGGCGCCCGCATCGTGTCGCGTCGAGTACGCACGCCCGGGAGCCAGGGTTGGAATGGAGACTGCAATATGTCAATTAACTGCTTGACAAAATTATGTTTCTCCGGGACCTTCTCCTCGATCCGCCGTCGGAACCGGACACGCTGCGTCCGAACGTCTTCAAGAGGTGAGTCATGCACGCCACCACGCTCGCCCTCGTCGTCCTCGCCACGCTCGTCGCCTGCGCGCGTGACGATTCCGCGCTCCCCGTCGCGCCGCTGCCTGGCGACGCCCTCGCTGCGCGAGGCGTCCACGGTCCGGCCGCGGTATCGGAGGGCAAGACGATCTTCCGCTACGACACCTTCGGCGACGAGACGTTCTGGACCGACACACTGCGCATGCACGAGGTCATCCGCACCTCGGTGAGCCCGAAGACGGCGCTCTCCGTCGGGCTCAAGGTGGACGCGGATGCGCTGCCCGCCGCGGTGAAAGCCGGGATCGCCGACGGCTCGATCGATCTGAACGCGCCGGCCACGACCGTCGCGCTGCTCGGGCTGGGCGCGGTCGTCGGCGTCGTCGGCGAGGTGGACGGGAGCGGCACGCTGCAGCGCGTCGGCATCACCTGCGCGCTCTGCCACACCCAGGTGGACAACTCGTTCGCGCCGGGAATCGGCCGACGGCTCGACGGGTGGGCAAACCGCGACCTGAACGTCGGCGCGATCGTGTCGCTGTCCCCCAAGCTGACCGCGGCCCAGAAGGCGGTGTACGGCTCCTGGGGTCCGGGGATGTACGACCCGCGGTTCAGCCTCGACGGCCAGAACGTGCCCGTGGTGATCCCGCCCGCCTTCGGTCTGCGTCACGTCGCGCTGGAGACCTACACCGGCGACGGCCCGGTCTCATACTGGAACGCGTACGTCGCCATCACCCAGATGCACGGCCACGGCATCTTCGCCGATCCGCGCATCGGCGTCAGCGTCAGCAACCCGCCCGACCTCGTCTCGTCCAAGCTCGATGCCCTGCGGGCGTATCAGCTGAGCCTCGACGCGCCGGAGCCGACGGAGGGCACGTACGACGCCGACGCCGCGCGCCGGGGCCGAGCGGTGTTCGCGGGCGCGGCCCGCTGCGTGAGCTGTCATCTCGGTGGAGCGCTCACGGACGTGAACGCCGGACGCCTGCACTCCCCCGCCGAGGTCGGCCAGGATCCGACGTACGCGCTCCGCACCGCGACGAAGCTCTACCGCACTACGCCGCTGCGCGGGCTGTGGAACCCGCCGCAGCTGAAGGGCCCGTACTTCCACGATGGCAAGGCCAAGACGCTCGACGCCGTGGTGGCGCACTACGAGTTGCGCTTCGGCCTGTCGCTCACCGAGCGGCAGCGGCGCGATCTCGTCGAGTACCTGAAGACGCTCTGAGGTCGCTCACCCGCTCTCGGTCGCCTGGATCGCCTCGCGCAGCTGCGCCAGCAGCTTCGGAATCTCGACGAAGGTGTCGTAGTCGGTGCGCCCCATACGCAGCGTCTCGATCGGCAGATACCCGCGATATCCGGCGCGCCGCACGATCTCGACCAGCCGGCGCACGTCCAACCGCGGCGAATCCAGCCGGCTGCGCATCGTCTCCTTCACCTGCCAGTTCACCGCGCGCGGCGCGACCAGCGCGATGTCGGCGTACGGATCGGCCGAGAGGTAGCTCCCGGTATCGACCATCGCGCGACACCAGGCGTGACCGACCCGATCGAGCAGCGCGACGTGCTGCGCGCCCGTGCTGATGAAGTCCGCATGGTTCTGCACGGCGACGATGACCCCGAATCGCTCACCGTGCTCCGCACACTCGCGCAGCGCGTCGGCCGCCCACGCCTGCACGGCCTCGCGCGGCGCGTTGCCAGAGGCTTCACGCCAGTTGCGGTGCGGCGCCTGCGAGTCGGCGAACGCACGCACCGTCGGCGCGCCGAGCTTCGCCGCCACCTCGATCCACGTCTTGACCCGCTGCACGCCGTCGGCGCGAACCTTCGCGTCCGCCGAGGTGAAGTCGTTCCGCACGCCGGTGCCGCTGAGCGAGAGACCGAGATCGAAGGCGTATCGCTTCAGCCTCACGAGGTAGCGGTCGGACGGCGCGCCGGGATAGCCAGGGAAGAAATAGCCGGTCACGTCCACTGCGTCGAAGCCGTGCGTCGCGCAGAAGTCGCAGACGCCGAACAGGTCGATCCCCTTGCTGGCGTCCTTCGCGTTCGCCTCGAGCTGCTCGACGAACGAGTACGCATTGAGGCTCGGCTTGAGCCTCGTGGCCGCCGCGTCACGCACGGATGTCCCTTCGTGCGTGGCGGCGACGAGGGCTGGTGGGCGCATCGAGCCGATCGCCGCGGCGAGCCCGGCCGGCAGCGCCGCGGTGGTGGCGAGGAACGTGCGGCGTGTCAGGGGTGATCGCATCGGCGTACGATAGCTTCGGCCCGTGCGCCGGGTTAGACGCCACTGCGAAGGCGCCGCTGTGCCGCACGTCACGGCCGAGTCCGGCACCGCGGGGAGGTATTTCATTCGACCGGCGGTGCGCTGATGATGGACGGCCCGCCACGGCACCACTCACGCTCGAGGTTCCCGTGCTTCGCACCCGCCTCATCTGGCTCTCCGTGCTCGCCGCGATCGCGCTGCTCGTCGCCTGCGACACGCGCGTCGTCACCGAGCCGCAGTATCAGCCGCAGGTCATCAACCTCCGCAACGACTTCACCTTCCAGGTCGCCGGCCTCGAGCAGTACACGAGCGACGTCGTGTACACGTGGGACAGCGACGGCACCGCCGCGAGCGTGACGCAGTCGCCGAGCCTCCTCACCGGCACGGCGATGCTGTTCATCCTGGACGGCGCGGGAGCGCAGGTCTACCAGCGCTCACTTGGCGAGAACGGCACCTTCACGACCACGATGGGCGTGCCCGGCAAATGGACGGTGCGCCTCAAATTCTTCGAGGCGAGCGGCACGGCGAGCTTCCGCGTCACGAAGCAGTAGTACGAGCCGGCGGCATCGACGGCATCCAGCCTTTCAACACTGCCCTGTCGCGAAGAGACGCGCAGGACGCGGAGCACTGCTGTCGCCAGTTCACCACCACGTACGAGAATCGGCCCCCGCGAGGGGCCGTTCTTTTACAGCGCGGCGGCGCATCGTCTGCGCCGGCGGCACTTCACTTTCGCCCGATCGCCGCAGGCCGTAGTGTACTCCCCGACTCCGGCCCCCGAACACCCGCACTCATGAGCAAACGCAGCGAAGTCCTCGCCCAGCGACTCGAGGAGGGCGTACGGCAGCTCGCCGACCTCGCTCGCTCGCTGACCGGCGAGCAGTGGCAGCAGCGCGTGCCCGGCGACAACCGCAAGATCGGGGTCGTCGTGCATCACGTCGCGACGATGTACCCGATCGAGATCAGCCTCGCCCAGACGCTGGCGAAGGGAGAGCCGGTGGTCGGAGTGACCTGGATCAAGGTGCACGCGATGAATGCCGACCATGCGCGCAGCTTCGACGGCGTGACGAAGCAGGCGGCGCTCGAGCTGCTCGAGCGCAACAGCAGCGCGGCGGCGGCCGCGGTCCGCGCGTTCGGCGACGATGAGCTGGACCGCGCGGCGGCGCTCTCGCTCAACTCGGACGGCCCGCGCACCTGTCAGTTCATGCTCGAGGATCACGCGGTCGGACACGCGTGGCATCACCTGCTGAAGATACGCGCGGCGCTGGAGCGGAGCGGCGTGCCGGCCTAGGGCGCCATCGGCACGGCGCACTCCCACCGCGCCGAGACGGCGCAGCTGCCAGCGGTGAAGATCTCGAACGGCGACGGGCTCACCCCTGGTCGCTCACCGCTCGAAGACGACCGGCTGCGATGACGCCAGCCGCTCGAAGCGCTCGTCGCCGCGCAGCGGAGCGAAGGTGGGATCGAGTCGTAGCCATGCGGGCGACATGTAGTACGGCCCGCGCAGCAGCGGCTCGAGCACGCTCATCGCCTTCGCCCGCTCACCGGCCGCGATGTGGATCTTCGCCAGCTGATGCTGGAGGTACGGCTGCAGCGTCGCGTTGGTCTTCTTGGCCGCGAGCGCGATCGCGCGCTCGCCGGCGCTGATCGCCTCGGCGGGGCGACCGATCGCGGCGAGCACGAGCCCGCGCACCATGTGACGCTGGGGATCGTCGGGCGCGTCGCGGAGCTGCTCGTCGGCGGCGACGAGGGCGGTGTCCGCATATGCCCGGGCGCGCGCCGAGTCGCCGCGCACGGCGTGCGTCTGCGCCAGCACCCACGCCCAGGCGAGACGGTCGCCGTCGAACGCATCGGGGCCGAGCGGGAGAATGCGCCGCTGGTCCGCGTCGTCGAGTGCCCACGCCAGATCGAAGTACATGCCGACCGACGCGGCGAGCGCCGCGCGGTCGAGCGACGGCGGCGACGCGGCGAACACGCGCCGCGCGCCGGCGAGATCGCCTTCGGCGAGCGACACCATCGCGCGCCCCTCGATCATCTCCGGCACGTCGGGCGCGAGCGCCAGCGCGCGGTCGGCGGCGGCGCGCGCCTCCGACCAGCGCCGAGCCCACATCAGCGCCTCGGCGAGCGTGTGTACCGTGATCGCGTTGCGAGGGTCGAGGTCCGACGCGAGCTGGAGGTCGCGGATCGCGTCGACGATGCGACCCTGCTGCCGCTCGACGATCGCGACCGAGCGGAGGATGTCCGGGTCACCCGGTGCGAGCGCCCGCGCGCGCAGCGCCGCCTCGAGCGCGGCGCTCGCGTCGGACTCCACGAGATTGCGGTACACGGCCATCGCGGCGTGCGCGATGCCGCGATCCGGCGCGACGGTGATCGCTCGCTCCGCCGCGGCCCGCGCCTCGCGCGCGACCGCCGGATCGGGAACGCTGTTCGAGTACAGGATCGAGGCCGTGCGGGAGCGCTCGACCCACGCCTCGACGAACGACGAGTCGAGCGAGGTGGCCTGCTGGAAGTAGCGCAGCTTGCGCCGGAGATCGGCCGGGTCGGTGCGCGCGATGGAGCGGCCGTGCAGGTACGCGTCGTACGCCGCCGGGTTGCGCGTCGGCGCCTCGGCGAGGTGGGCGCGCGTCCCGCCGGCGAGCGCGACGTTCATCGCGCCGGCGACGCGGCCGGCGATGTCGGCCTGCATGGCGAAGACGTCGGCCATCGTCGCGTCGAGCGATCGCGTCCAGCGGCTGACCGGCGCCGCGCTTCCGGTCGAGATCTCGACCAGCTCCGGATTGACCCGCACGCGCGCCGGCCGGCCCGCCGCGGCGGGCTCGGAGCGCACGGTGCCGGTGAGCAGGTACTGCACGCCGAGCTCGCGCGCGACGTCCTGCAGCGGCTTCTTCGTCTCGCGGTACTGGTTGGAGCTCGCGCGCGCGATCACCTGCAGGCCGGGGACACCGGCGAGCTTGCTCCGGATCTCGTCGGTGAGCCCGTCGACGACGTAGGCGTCTTCGGGGCGGCCGAGGTTCTCGAACGGGAGCACGGCGAGCCGCTGCACGGCCGGTGCAGCCGGAGCGCTCGCCGGCGCGGCGGCGGTCGCGCGGGCGCGCCGCTCGCTCGCCGCCTTCCACATGATCGCGCCGACCAGCAGCACGCCGGCGACGCCGAGCCCCGCGAGCAGCGCACGCCGCCGTGGATCCGTGTCGCGCACCGGAGTGGCCGACGGTGCGGGCTCGCGCGCGGCGGCTGGCGTGCTCGCGCCGAACGTGCTCGGCGTGGCCGGCGCGACGCCGAGCGCCGCGGCGAAGTCGGCGGCGAAGGCCGTCGCCTCGCCATAACGCTTCGCCGGGTCCGATGAGAGCGCGCGATCGAGCACGGGCTGCACCGCATCGGCCCAGGGCGCCTCGCTCGCGCTCAGCACGTCGGACACCGCGCGCGGGCTGCCGAGCAGGCGGTGCGCGATCAGCTCCCGCGCGTTCGTCGTCGCGAACGCCGGCTGCCCCGTGAGTGACTCGAAGGCGATGAGCCCCAGCGCGTAGAGGTCGGAGCGGGCGTCGAGCGGCTCGCCGGCGAGCTGCTCCGGGCTCGCGTAGGCCGGCGTGCCGAGCACCATCCCCGTCTTCGTCAGCGAGTGCGCCGCGGGAGCCGCGCCATCCGCGGGCTTGATGTCGCCCATGATCGACCGCGCGATGCCGAAATCGACGAGCTTCACCGTGCCGACGGCGTGCGGGTCCTTCTCGGCGTCCGGCCCGCACTCCGCGGCGAGCATGATGTTCGCCGGCTTGAGGTCGCGATGGAGGATGCCGCGGCGGTGCGCGGCGGCGAGCCCCGCGGCGGCGCCGAGGATGATGTGCGCCGCCTCGCTGGGCGCGAGCCGGCCGACGCGCGCGATGCGATCGGCGAGCGACTCCCCCTCGATGAACTCCATCGCCAGGAAGACGTGGCCGTCGCCGGCGTCGCCGAAGTCGTAGATGGCGGCGACGTTGGGGTGCGAGATGCGGCTGGCCTGCTCCGCCTCGCGGCGGAAGCGCGCGAGGGCGTCGGCGTCCTGTCCGAGCGCGGGGCGCATGAACTTGAGCGCGGTGGGCCGCCGCAGCCCGACGTGCTCGGCGCGGTACACCTCGCCCATGCCGCCGCTGCCGACGAGCGCCACGACGCGATAGCGGTCGGCGATCAGTCGACCGATGACGCGGTCGGCCGGTGAGGTCATGCGATCGGGGGCGGAAAGACGGGCGGGAGTTTACGTGCTCGCCGAATCTAGAACTCGGTCACCGAGCGTCAACGTCGCCGCGGGGCTCGGCGTGGCGTCCCAACGGCGGGAACACGGATTGGCCGGATGACACGGATCCGATCCACATGGGCAGAGCGCTCGGCGCACCGCACTCGAAAACAATTCCTTGGGGTCGTGGACGGAGAGGGGTGTAGCGATCGTGACGGCATCCGGCCGGGAACGTAGTGTGCGCGCGCGTGATTCCTGGCGGTGCACCGACGCTCGGGCCGTGGCTCGAGAGGGATTTGTCGGTGCGACGGACCAACTGCCGCGCACTCGTCAAGTGGCCCCCCGCGCGGGCTCTCGCTATTCTCTCTTGATGATCATTTCCGCCAACGCGCGGCGCGTCGGCGTCGTGGTGCTCCTCGCGGCCTGCAGCAAATCCACACCGCCGGCCTCCGCGCCGCCGCCGCCCGAGGTGCGGGTGGTCACCGTCGCCTCCGAGCCGATCGTCGACGTCATCGAGCTGCCGGGCCGCCTCCAGGCCGTCCGCATCTCCGAAGTCCGGGCGCGCGTGGACGGCATCGTGCAGCGCCGCCTCTATACGGAAGGCACGGACGTACGCGAAGGACAGCCGCTGTTCGCCATCGACCCGCGCGAGCTGCGCGCGCGGCTGAATGCGGCGCAGGCGTCGCTCGCGCGCGCGCAGGCCACCGCCGCCAACGCGACGCAGGACGTGACGCGGTACCGCGGGCTCGTCGCCCAGCAGGCGCTGAGCCAGCAGGAGTACGACGCCGCCGTCGCCCGACTCCGCACCGCGGAGGCCGACGTGGCGCAGCGCCGCGCCGAGCTCGCCGCGGCGCGACTCAGCCTCGGCTACACGACGGTCACCGCGCCGATCGCCGGCCGCGCCGGACGCGCCGAAGTCACCGAGGGCGCGCTGGTGAGCGGCGGCGCCGCCACGCTGCTCACGCGGATCGAGCAGCTCGATCCGATCTACGCCAACTTCTCGCAGTCGAGCTCCGACGTGCTCGCGCTGCGCAACAAGATCGCGTCGGGTGCGCTGCAGGCGCCCACCGGCAACGTCCCCGTCCGCCTCGTGCTCGAGGACGGGAGCACCTATCGGGGCATCGGGAAGCTCAACTTCGTCGACCTCAGCTTCGACGAGGCCACCGGCACCGCGGCGCTGCGCGCCGAGTTCCCGAACCCGCAGCGCACGCTCGTGCCCGGCCAATTCGTTCGCGTGCGCGTCGAGGCGGGCGTCCAGGCGAAGGGGCTGCGCATCCCGCAGCGCGCCGTCACGGTCACGCCGCAGGGCGCGACCGTGCTCGTCGTGGGCGCGAAGGACGTCGTGGAGAGCCGGCCAGTGCGGGTCGGTCCGCTCGAGCGCGACTCGTGGATCATCGAGAGCGGCCTCGCGCCGGGTGAGCGCGTCATCGTCGACGGCCTGCAGAAGGCGAGACCGGGCGCGCCGGTGAAGCCGGTCGTGGCGAGCGCCACGCCGCCGGCGACACCGCCGGCCACGGCGCCCGCGCCGGCAGCCGGCGGCACGCGATGAGCCCACGCTTCTTCATCGATCGGCCGGTCTTCTCGTGGGTGATCGCGCTGACCATCCTGTTCGCCGGCGTGCTCGCGCTGCGGGCCCTGCCGATCGAGCAGTATCCGACGATCGCGCCGCCCTCGCTCTCGATCAGCGCGTTCTATCCCGGCGCGGACGCGAGCGTCCTCGCGAACAACGTCACGCAGCCGATCGAGCAGGAGCTGAACGGGGTCGAGGGGTTCCAGTACATGTCCTCGTCGAGCTCCTCGAACGGCGCGGCGTCGATCGCCGTCACCTTCCGCTCGGGCACGGACATCAACGTCGCCCTGATGGAGGTGCAGAACCGGCTCCGCCGCGTCGAGGCGCGCCTGCCGGAAGAGGTGCGGCGCCAGGGCGTGCAGGTGCTCAAGGCGAACGCCGGCTTCCTCATGATCGTCGCGCTGACGTCGAAGAGCCGGCAGATGCAGACGCTCGAGCTGGGCAACTTCGCCGTCGCGCGCGTCGTGGACGAGCTGCGGCGCATCCCGGGGGTGGGCGACGTGCGCTCGTTCTCCTCCGAGTACGCGATGCGGATCTGGCTCGATCCGGCGAAGCTCGCCGCGTACAACCTGACTCCCACCGACGCGCTCCAGGCGGTGCAGGAGCAGAACAGCCAGTCGAGCGGTGGCTCGCTCGGCGACCGGCCGCTCGCCGAAGGGAGTGAGCTCAACGCCACCATCCTCACCCAGAGCCGGTTCACCACCCCCGAGCAGTTCGCCAACGTCATCCTCCGCGCCGACCCCGACGGGTCGGTGATCCGGCTCGGCGACGTCGCGCGCGTCGAGCTGGGCGCGCAGACCTACGGCTTCGACGTGGAGATGAACGGCGAGCCGGCGGCGGGGATGGCGGTCCAGCTCACGCCGGGCGCGAACGCGCTCGCCGTCGCCGAGGCGGTGAAGGAGCGGATGGAGCAGCTGGCGGTCGGGTTCCCGCCGGACATCGCGTGGAGTGTCCCCTACGACTCGACGCCGTTCGTGCGCGCGTCGGTCGAGTCCGTGGTGGAGACGCTGATCGAGGCGATGATCCTCGTCTTCCTCGTCATGTACCTGTTCCTCCAGAACTGGCGCGCCACGCTGATCCCGACGATCGTCGTGCCGATCGCCCTCGCCGGCGCGTGCCTCGGCCTGTGGCTGCTCGGCTTCTCGATCAACGTGCTCACGCTGTTCGCGATGGTCATGGCGATCGGCATCCTCGTGGACGACGCGATCGTCGTGATCGAGAACGTCGAGCGCATCATGACGGAGGAGAAGCTCTCGCCGTACGACGCGACGGTGAAGGCGATGACGCAGATCACCTCGGCCGTCATCGGCATCACGCTCGTGCTCGTATCGGTATTCGTGCCGATGGCGTTCTTTCCCGGTACGACGGGCGCGATCTATCGCCAGTTCGCCGTCACGCTGGCGATCTCGATTGCCTTCTCCGCGCTGATGGCGCTGACCCTGACGCCGGCGCTGTGCGCGACCCTGCTCAAGCCGGTGGAGCAGCACGCGTCGGTGCCGACGAACCCGGTGAGCCGCGCCACGGCGCGCTTCTTCGCCTGGTTCAACGGGTGGTTCGCGCGCACCACTGGCCGCTATCAAGGGCTCGTCGGGCGCATCCTGCTTCGCCCGCTGCGCTTCCTCGTCATCTTCGGCGCGCTCGTCGCCATCACGTTCCTGCTCTTCCAGCGCGTGCCCGGGAGCTTCCTCCCGGTCGAGGACCAGGGGAGCGTGCTCACGGTGGTGCAGGCGCCGCCGGGCGCGACCACCGAGCGCACGAACGTCGCGGTCGAGCAGGTGAAGAAGTTCTACGGCGCGCAGCCGCAGACGCAGACGGTGATCTTCGTGCGCGGGTTCAGCTTCTTCGGCCAGGGCCAGGCGAACGCGATGGCGTTCGTGCGCCTCAAGCCGTGGGACGAGCGGAAGGGAGCCGACAACAGCGCGACGACGCTGGTCACCAAGGCGCTCGGCGCGCTGATGGGGATCAAGGAGGCGATGGTCTTCACGCTCAATCCGCCGGCGATCCAGGGGCTCGGCGTGGCGAGCGGGTTCAACTTCGTGCTCGAGGATCGGGGCGGGCACACGCTCGACGAGCTGCGCGCGGCGCGCAACCAGCTCATCGGCGCAGCGAGCCAGAGCCCCGTGCTCGTCGGCGTGCGCCCCGAGGGCCAGGAGGACGCACCGCAGCTTCGCGTGATGATCGACCGGATCAAGGCGCGCGCGCTGGGGCTCTCGGTGTCCAGCATCAACGCGACGCTCGCCATCGCGTTCGGCAGCGCCTACGCGAACGACTTCAGCCGCGGGGGCCGCATCCTGCGCGTGCTTCTCTCCGCCGACGCGCCCTTCCGCATGACGCCGCAGGACGTGCTCGACCTCAAGGTGCGCAACAGCCGCGGCGAGATGGTGCCGTTCGGCGCGTTCACCACCGTGACGTGGACCGCGGGGCCGCCGCAGATCCAGCGCTACAACGGCTATCCGTCGATGAACATCTCGGGGATGGCCGCGCCGGGCCGCTCGACGGGCGAAGCGATGGCCGAGATGGAGCGGCTCGCGCAGCAGCTGCCGGCGGGCTTCGGCTACGATTGGACCGGGCTCTCGTTCGAGGAGCAGCAGTCGTCCGGCCAGATCGTCGCGCTGATGGGCGTCTCGCTCGTCGTGGTGTTCCTGCTGCTCGCCGCGCTGTACGAGAGCTGGGGCGTGCCGATCTCCGTGCTGCTCGTCGTGCCGCTCGGCGTGCTCGGATCGATCCTGTTCACGATGCTCCGCGGCCTCTCGGCCGACGTCTACTTCAACGTGGGGCTCGTGACGATCATCGGCCTCGCGGCGAAGAACGCCATCCTGATCGTGGAGTTCGCGATCGAGGAAGAAGCGCGCGGGAAGAGCACGATCGACGCGACGCTTTCCGCCGTGAAGCTCCGGCTCCGCCCGATCCTCATGACGTCGCTCGCGTTCGTGCTCGGCATGGTGCCGCTGCTCGTCGCGACGGGCGCCGGCGCAGCCAGCCGCCACGCGGTGGGCACCGGCGTCGCGGGCGGCATGCTCACGGCGACGCTGTTCGGGATCTTCTTCATTCCGCTGTTCTATCTCGCCGTGCGACGCTGGGTGAGCCGGAAGCGTCCGCCGTCGCCGGAGGAGATCGCGCATCATCAAGCGCACCCGAGGGGGCACGAGGTGGCGCATGCGTGAGGGGGCGCGCGGAGTGCGAAGCGGGAGATCATCCCTCGTCCTCGCGCTCGCCTTGCTCTCCGCCTGCCGCTTCGCTCCGGCGCACGTCCAGCGCCCGCTGCCGACGCCGGAGACGTACGTCGTTCCCGGCGCTCCCGCCGCGGGCGCGCGCGCCGTGGACATCGGGTGGCGCGACTTTCTTCCCGATCCGCGGCTCGACGCGCTGATCGAGGCCGCGCTGCGCAACAACCGCGACCTCGTCGCCTCGGTCGCGCGCATCGACCTCGCACGGGGACTGTACCGCATCCAGGGCGCCGAGCGCTTCCCCGCCCCGGTGGTCACGGCCGGCGCGACGCGGAGCCACGCCGGCGCGAACGCGTCCGGCTTCCAGGGGGCCAGCGACATCACGACCGATCGCGCGTCGATCGGTGTCGCGGCCTCCGCGTTCGAGCTCGACTTCTGGGGACGCATGCGCGATCTCACCGAGGCGGCGCGCGCCGATTATCTCGCCACGGTGCAGGCGCAGCGCGCCTTCCG
>DASTSX010000023.1:0-3096 GCA_035760455.1 Gemmatimonadaceae bacterium
ACTCCCGCGCTGCGCGCGTGCCACCGCGCGACTCGATCGCGCACGCGCCGTCGGAGAGCGCGTCGGCGCGCAGCGCGACCCTGGAGCAGGGAGACACGTCCGCGCGACGCGCCACGCCGAAGCCCCGCGCGCTGACCGACGCCGAGCAGCGCGTGGCCGACGGGATCGTGTTCGCGCCCAGCGTGACCGAGCGTTTCATCGTGGCGGCGCGCAACAAGCGGCTGCTCGTCGACGTCGGCCGCGTCGACCTGGAGATCAAGCAGGATGCCGATCTGCTGGAGCTCGTGCGGCGCGTGACCGCGCGCACCGGTCCGCTCTCGCGGGTCGCGCACGTGCGCGTTCGCGGCACGTGGGGTGAGGAGACGGACTCGATCGTCGGCTACGACGTCTGGAACGGGCGCGCCGTCGCCGTGCTGCAGGCCTCTGCGCGCGCCGACTCGCTGCTCAAGCGGAACCTGCCGCTCGTCGGCGTCGCGACGCGCGCACTGGCGTCCGCCGACACCGCGGTGACGCCATCGCCAGTGAACGCTTCCGGCGGGTGCATGCGTGACAGCATGCCCCCCGCGCTCGCTGCGCGTGTCGCGCTCGTGCGCGACTCGCTCGTCCGATGGGTCGCCGACTCGGTGAAGTCCTCGTATGCGAGAGGCGGGAAGCTCACCGTGCGCGGCGACACGGCGAGTGGCTGCTTCGGCGCCTGGCGCGCGGTGGTCGTCGTCTCGGCGCGGACGCCGGCGTTCGACTGGAGCGAGGAGCGCACCCTCCTCGTCACACCCGAGGGGAAGACGGCGGTCTCGCGCCTGCGCGACTTGCGCCTGCGCACGCACGAATTGCTCGTCGCGTTCGACGCCGACGGCGACGGGATCGACGAGCTGGCCGCTCGTGGGCTCGCGCAGCGCATGGGGGCGCAGAGCGTCCTCAAGCTCGATCCGACGACGCGTCGCTTCTCGCGCTTCGCGTCGGGATTCGCCTGGGAATCGCGGTAGGCTTGCGGGAGCGCTATCGCGCCGCGCCGGATTTCCTCGCCATGCTCGCCGCGGCGCGGAAGAACTCGGAGCTCTGGGCCGCCATGTGGCGGCATGCGCGTGTGGACGACGAGTTCGTGCGACGGGTCGCGGCGCTGCCAGGCCGGTGGCACCTGCTCGTGCTCAGCGAGGACTGGTGCGGCGACGCGGTGAACACCGTTCCCGTCGTGGCGAAGCTCGTCGAGCGGTCGCCGAACCTGGATCTGCGCGTGCTCGGCCGCGACGACAATCCCGATCTCATGAGCGCGCACCTGACGAACGGCTCGCGCTCGATTCCGGTGGTCATCGCCCTCGACGAGGCGTTCGAGGAGCAGGGCTGGTGGGGTCCGCGACCGACGGTGCTGCAGCGGTGGGTGTCCGGACAGGGCCAGCTGCTCGAGAAGACGGCGCGCTATCGCGAGGCGCGCACCTGGTATGCGCGCGACCATGGGCGCACCACGCTCGAGGAAGTGGTCGCGATGCTCGAGCGCGCCGCAGCCAGGCGCGACGCCGCACCCGACTGATCAGCGGACGAACGCACGCAGGGGCGGCACCGCGTACGGTGCCGCCCCTGCGCCGGCCGACGGAGATTCTGCGATCTCCCTCGCACCCCGGAGTGGATCGCTTACTGCTCGAGCGACGCCGTCACGCGATTCGCATCCGCGTTGGCGGGCGACTCGATCACGAACACGACGCGGCGGTTCAGCTCAGCACCCGGCTGATCGCCCCACGCGCCGCGGTTCACCTGACGCGTCTCGCCGTAGCCGACCGCGTTGATGAGCGACGCATCCAGGCCCTTGCTCGAGACGTAGGCCTTCACGGCCTCGGCCCGACGACGCGAGAGCTGGACGTTGTAGCGATTGCTGCCGGCCGGATCGGCGAAGCCTTCGACCGTCACCTTGGCGCCGTTGTAGTGCTTCGAGACGATGTTCGCGAAACGATCGAGCGCGGCGGCGTCTTCCGTGCGCACGGTCGCATCGTTGAACGCGAAGTGCACGGGGAAGGCGAACTTCATCCCCTCGGCGATTTCGGTGATCTTGGCGCCGAACTCGGTGCGAAGCGTCTGGAGATCCGTACGCAGCGTCGCGATCTCGGCCTTCTGCGCCTCGTCGGCCTGCGTGCGAGCCGTGCGCTCGGAGTCGAGGGCGGCGGTCTGCGCGATGGCCTGCGCGTCGACGCGCTTGTTGACGTAGCCCTTCGTGGCGCAGGCGTTCAGCGTGAGCATGCCAGCGGCGCACAACGTCAGCGTTCTCATCGGGACATTCATTGTTTTCTCCGGGGTTTGGGGTGGAAACTCTGCGGGCGCGCGACGCGAAAACCGTTCCTGGCCGATCGGTTAGCCGCCCGGAATCGCTCCTGTAAATCGAAGCGCGACATGCACTTGCATGTCGCGCTCAGAAAACTCACATCACAACACGTTTGTGAGTCAGATCACCGCGCTAGTGTGAGGAGCTCGATGCGCCGTGCGAACCGCCGGCCGAGGCCGCTCCGGCCGCCTGGAAATGCACGTCGGTGGGGTGCTTGTAGGTCCGCTTGTGCACCACCGTCGCGAACGCCGCCGATCCGACGGCGAGCAGCACGATGAAGAGAGCGATGCCCCAGCCCTCCTGCTTGAACGGGATGTGGCGGTCGACGTGAGGGCGCGCATTGGCGTCGTGCATGAAGGCTCCGCGAAGAACGTGATCCCCTAAGGTATCGCCGCCGCGCCGACGTGTCAGGGGCTCTCGCAGCGGTCGGCGCGCAGACGGCCGGCAAGTTGCGGCGGGACGCTCCGCGATCGTTCTTCGATGCCGTCACCGATTCCGAGAGCGCCATGGCCACCGCACCCCAGGACCGCGCCGCGTCCGTCCCCCTTCGTCCCTTCGGCCGCACCGGCGAGACCGTCTCCGCGCTCGGTCTCGGCGGCTTCCATCTCGGCGAGATCGCCACGGAGCGCGAGACCACCTCGCTCGTGCATCGCGCCATCGACGCGGGCATCACCTTCATGGACAACGCGTGGGAGTATCACGACGGGATGAGCGAGACGCGCATGGGGAAGGCGCTCGCGAACGGCTGGCGGCAGAAAGTCTTCCTCATGACCAAGGTGTGCACGCAC
>DASTSX010000024.1:0-8807 GCA_035760455.1 Gemmatimonadaceae bacterium
CCGACCGCATGCCGATCGATCCGAAGCTCAGCTTCGAGATGCCGGCGGCGTCGATCCGCTGAGCCCCTCGAGCCTCGGCGCGCGTCTCGTGACGCGGCCCACCGGGTCGAACGACGCGCGCACGTCGCGCATCGAGCGGTCGCCGCAGTGGCGCGACGGCCGCTTCCGCAACCGCCTGCCGCGCATCGACGGTCCGATCTGGCGCGCCTTCGGCGAGTTCTTCTTCGGCGGATCGAGGCACCGCCGCCCTGAGTCGCCGATCCCGGTCGAGCCGCGCACGGCCGCCGATTACGCGTCGCCGCCCGCGAGCGGGCTGCGCGTCACCTGGCTCGGCCACTCGACGACGCTGCTGGAGGTCGAGGGGGTACGGCTGCTGATCGATCCCGTGTGGGCCGAGCGTACGTCGTTCGTCTCCTTCGCGGGACCGCGCCGGTTCTATCCGCCGCCGCTGCCGTTCGGCGAGCTTCCGCCCGTGGACGCCGTCGTGCTCTCGCACGACCACTACGACCATCTCGACGAGGCGTTCGTGCGCGCGCTCGTCCCGCGCGGCGTCCGTTGGATCGCTCCGCTCGGCGTCGGCCGCTGGCTCGAGCAGTGGGGCGTCGCCGAGCGCGACGTGACGGAGCTCGACTGGTGGGAGACGACCCGCGTCGGCGCGCTCACGCTCACCGCCACGCCGGCGCGCCACTTCTCCGGCCGGGGCGTCGGCGGCACCGACCGCACGCTCTGGTGCGGCTGGACGATCGTCGGCGCGGAACGGCGCGTCTACTACGCCGGCGACACCGCGATGCAGCACGAGTTCACCGAGATCGGCGAGCGTTTCGGCCCGTTCGACCTGACGATGATCGAGATCGGCGCGTACGACCGGCTCTGGCCCGACGTGCATCTCGGCCCGGAGCAGGCGCTCGCCGCGCACCGCCTCGCGCGCGGCACCGTGATGCTACCGCTGCACTGGGGCACGTTCGATCTCGCCCTGCACGGTTGGACGGAGCCCATCGAGCGCGCGCTCGCCGAGGCGGGCGCGGACGGCGTGCGCGTGGCCACGCCGCGGCCCGGCGGCATGTTCGAGCCGACGGTGCACGTGCCCGCCGAACGCTGGTGGCCCGCGCTGCCGTGGCGCACCGGGGCCGAAGCGCCGATCCGGTCGACCGGCCTCGAACGCTCGTGACATCGCGCTTGACGAGCCCCGCACTCACTCGCACATGGTGGATCATGCGTCTCGCCTGCCTCGCGCTCCTGTGCCTCGTGACTTCCGGCTGTTCCGCGTCGCGCCGACCCGCGGCAGCGGCGTCCGGTGCGTCGCCGGCCGTCATCGTCGGCGCCAATGCGCGCGTGGACACTCTCGCCGAGCGCTGGTTCGACGAGTACCTCGCGGTCAATCCGCAGACCGCCGCCTCGATCGGTGACGCGCGCTTCAACGCCGTCTACACCGCATCGTTCGTCCCGGCGACGCGTCGGCGCTGGCTGCCAATCGTGGCCGCGTACATGGACTCGCTCGGCCGGATCGATCCCGCCGCGCTGGACGAGGAGCATCGCATCACGCACGAGTTTCTCCGTGCGACGCTCGCGCAGGAGCGTGACGAGACTCGGTTTCCCGTTCACCTCGTCCCACTCAACCAGTTCCGGAACTTCACGGCCACCTTCGCGCAGATGGGCTCTGGAGTGGGCCTCCACCCCTTCCGCACGGTCAGGGACTATGACGACTTCCTCTCGCGCATCGACGGATTCGGCGTCGTAGTCGATGCGGCGATCGGCAACATGCGCGAGGGGGCGCAGCGCGGGATCGTACCGCCGCGGGTGCTCATGGAGCGCACGCTGCCGCAACTGTCCGCGCACCTCGTCACCGATCACACCCGGAGCACCTACTGGGGGCCCATCACGCGCATGCCGGCGAGCTTCTCCCCCGCCGACCGCGAGCGGCTCACGGCCGCCTACGCAACCGCCATCCGGGAGCGCGTGATCCCCGCCTACCGCCGCCTGCACGATTTCGTCAGGGACGAGTACCTGCCGCGGACGCGCACGACCGTGGGACTGCTCGCGCTTCCGGACGGCCGCGCGTGGTACGAGCACGCCGTGCGAACGAACACCACGACGCGGCTGACGCCGGAGGAGATCCACGCCATCGGCCTCGACGAGGTCGCGCGCATTCACGCCGAGATGCGGGTCGTCATGCGCCAGGCGGGCTGGCAGGGTGACCTCGCGGGCTTCATGCGACGAATGCAGACCGACTCCTCGCAGCGGTACACCACGCGCGAGGAGATGCTCGCCGACTATCGCGCGGCGCAGCGACGGATCGACGCGACCACCGATCGCCTGTTCGACATCAAGCCGCGCGCGAACTACGAGATCCGCCCCGTCGAGGAGTTCCGCGAGCGCAGCGCCAGCGGCGGCTCGTACGTGGCGGCGAGCCCCGAGGGCGATCGGCCGGGCGTCTTCTATCTCAACACCTACGAGCCGCGCAGCCGACAGCGCTTCGGGATGGAATCGCTGCTCGTTCACGAGGGCTCGCCCGGACACCACTTCCAGATCTCCGTCGCCCGGGAGCTGCGGCATCTCCCTCGCGTGCGGCGTTTCCGTGGCGTCACCGCCTTCGCCGAGGGATGGGGCCTCTACGCGGAGACCCTCGGTCGCGAGCTGGGACTCTACGGCGACCTCGATCAGTACTACGGCTATCTGTCGTCAGAGCTCTGGCGCGCGATCCGGCTCGTCCTCGACACCGGCATCCACGCGAAGGGCTGGACGCTCGAGCAGGCGATGGAGTACGCGCGGCGCAACTCGTCGTCGAGCGAGCTCACGATTCGCACCGAGGTGGAACGCTTCGCCGCGATCCCCGGCCAGGCGCTGGCCTACAAGATCGGGCAGCTCAAGATCACGGAGCTCCGACGTCGCGCCGAGCGCGAGCTCGGCCCGCGCTTCGACATCCGCGCGTTCCATCGCGTGGTCTTGGAGAGCGGAGCGTTGCCACTCGAGGTGCTGGAGTCGAAGGTGAACCGCTGGATCGCCGCGCAGCGGAACGGCTGACCGCCGTCGCCGTACGGCCGACGTGCGGTCGTGGCCGGCGGCGGGTATCCTTCCCGCCGTGGCTCTGACCGACACCAGCCCCGACCTGGAGACCCTCGAGCGCGCGGTCGCCGGCCGCTATGCGCTCGATCGCGAGCTCGGGCGCGGCGGGATGGGCGTCGTGCTGCTCGCGCGCGATCTGTCGCTCGAGCGGCCCGTCGCGCTCAAGCTGCTCCCCGCGCTCATGGCATCGCAGCCCGTGCTCCGCGAGCGATTCCTCCGCGAGGCGCGTACCGCGGCCGGGCTCTCGCATCCGCACATCGTCCCGATCCATGCCGTCGAAGCGCACGAGTCCATCGTCTTCATCGCGATGGCCTACGTGGACGGGGAGACGCTCGCCGAACGGGTGCGGCGCACCGGGCCACTGCCGCCGCACGAGGTCGCGCGCATCGTCCGCGAGGTCGCGTGGGCGCTCGCGTACGCGCACGGTCGCGGCATCGTCCATCGCGACATCAAGCCGGAGAACATCCTCATCGAGCGCGGGAGCGGGCGCGCGCAGGTCACCGACTTCGGCATCGCGCAGTCGAAGAGCACGCCTGGCCCGACGGGACGGCTCACGCTCGAGGGCCAGCTCCTCGGCAGCGCGGCGTTCATGAGCCCGGAGCAGGGAGCCGGCGAGCCGGTGGACGAGCGAAGCGACCTGTACGCGCTCGGCGGCGTCGGGTACTTCGCGCTCACTGGACAGGCGCCCTTCGAGGCGACCACGCTCGAGGCCATGCTCGTCGCCCGCTTCACGCGCGCCGCACCGCCCGTCGCGTCGGTGCGGCCCGACACGCCGCCGGCGCTCGCCGCGGTGATCGACCGGTGCCTCGCGCGCGATTCGCACGACCGCTACTCGTCCGCGGAGTCGGTCGCCGACGCGCTCTCCGACGCGACGGGCATCGCCGGCCGGCAGGACATCGCGCTGCCCGTCCGCAGCTTCATCCGCGCGGCCGAGCAGTCCGTCTGGCTCGGAACGCTCATCGTCGTGTTCACGCTGCTCTACGGGATCCCCGCGACGCGCCGGCTCGGCCCGCTCGTCGCCGGCATCGTGTTCGGGTTCCTCGTGCTCTCGATCGACCTCGTACGCCGCGCGCGCGAGCTGCTCGCCGAAGGCTTCGGTGCCGCGGACGTCCGGCGGGGCTTCGAGGTCGAGCGGGAGACGCACGCCGAAGAGCTCCGTCTCCTCTTCGACGCGCGGCGCACCGCGGCGCGGCGACTGACGCGGCGCCGCGCGTGGGCGAGCCTCGGCGTCGGCATCGCCGTCCGTGTGCTGTTGCACCTGCTCCTGCTGCGCGCCGGACGCGGATCCCAGGCGATGCCGGCGCTCATCGTCATGATGGTCGTGTTCGACCTCGTCATCACCGTGAGCCTGGTCGTCGCGCTCAACACCTCGCCGCGCACCGAGCGGCGCGCGTTCCGTCTTGCCGCGTTCCTGTGGCAGAGCCGGTTCGCCGACGCGTACTTCCGCCTCGCCGCGATCGGCCGGGGACGATCCGAGACGCGAACGCCCACCGCCGACCGGGGCGCGGGTGAATCGCGCCTCGCCGGGCTCGTGCCGCCCGCGGTCTCGGCTCGCTTTCCCGAGCTGAAGGGCATGCTACGCCGCCTCGAGCAATCGCAGACCGCGCTGCGCGTGCGCGAGCTCGAGGTGGCCCGGGCGCTCGCCGAGGCGGGCGGCGACCCCGTCGCGAAGCATCTCGACGGCGCGCCCGCGGTCGACCGCAGCTCCGGCGAGGAGCGCGCGACGCACGCGCACACACTCGAGCGGAGACGCGGTGCGCTCCTCGACGAGATGCGCGAGACGCTCGCGACGACACGCACTCGCCGCACGACGATCGCGGCCGCGCTCGAGAACGTGCGCATCCAACTCCTCCGGATCGGCGCCGGGATCGGCACCCCGGACGACATGCGCGAGGAGGTGGCCACCCTGCGCGCGCTCGTCGAATCCGACGGCGAGCGGCCGGCGTGAATGCGACGGGCCGCGCTCGCGAGAGGGCGGCCCGTCGTGCCTGGTCCACCGGGCTCCTCGTGCGGGTCGCCTTGGCGTCCGCCCGCCACGGGATAGCTTATTGCTTCGCACCGGCAGCGGCGCGCCCGGCACCGCGCGTCCGTCGCCACTCGCGCTCTCGCCCGCCCACGACCTCGTCCATGATCCGACTCGTTCGCTCGACACTACCAGGCCGCGGGCGAAGCGCCGCACGCACGCGCGTCCTGCTCCTGATCGCCTCGCTCTGCGCCACCGCGACATCCGTCGCCGCGCAGCAGGCGCGGCCGATCCGCGCCCTGTACGTGACGGGGGGTGGCTTCCACGACTTCGTCGCGCAGGAGCAGATCGTGCCCCCCGGCATCGCCACGCGCACGAACATCGTCTGGACCATCGATCACACCGCCGGCAAATCCACCGAGATGTTGATCCCGCGCCACCAGACGACGGCGTGGGCCGACTCGTTCGACGTCGTGGTCTACAACATGTCGTTCTCGTACGTCGTGGACCCGCAGTGGATCGAGCGGATCGCCCATGCCCACCGCGACAAGGGCGTGGCCGCGGTGATCCTGCACGGCGCGACCCACAGCTACCGCCGCTCCACCACCGATGCGTGGCGCGAGCTCATGGGAGCCGCCAGCATGCGGCACGACAGCCAGCGGGAGTTCCGGCTCGAGCGGATGGCCGCGGACAACCCGATCGTGAAGAGCCTCCCGAAGGACTGGGGTCCGGGGAGCGACGAGCTGTACAACATCGACCGGACCTGGCCGACCGCGATGCCGCTCCTGCAGGCGTGGAGCACCGAGGGCGAGAAGCACCATCCGATCGCGTGGACGAACACCCATGGAAAGGCCAAGGTCTTCGTCACGACGATGGGCCACACCAACCGGACCATGTCCGACCCGGTGTATCTCGATCTCGTGACGCGTGGCCTGCTGTGGACCGTGGGGAAGCTGGCGCCGGATGGCACTCCGGTCGCCGGCTATGGGCCGCGCACCGCGACTCCGTGAGTCTCTCCCGGGAACGTCCGACGGGGCCGCTGCGTATGCGTGCATAGCCAAGCCCGCGCCACGCCACCGTCGAACCCGGAGACCTGATGTCGCCAACCCGCCGCGATTTCCTCGCCACCTCCGCCGGGGCAGCGCTCGGCGCCGCCATCGGGCGCCCGCTCTATGCCTTCGCGCAAGGGGCGCAGCAGCAGGCGGCCCAGCCGGTGTTCACGCCGATCCGCCGGAACGTCGGCACGTTCACGATGCGCGGCGGCACCGTCGGGTGGCTCGTGAACGCCGGCGGCGTCGTCGTCGTGGACACCCAGTTCCCCCCGGAAGCGCGCACGCTGCTCGAGGGCCTGCAGTCGCGGTCGAAGAACCGCGGTGTGTCGCTGCTCATGAACACGCACCATCACGGCGACCACACCGGCGGCAACGGCGTGTTCCGCGGCGTCGCGCGGCGCGTCGTCGCGCACGGCATGGCCGACCAGCACATGCGGCGCGGACCGACGGCGCCGGCGCCGCAGCAGCCGCAACAGCCGCCGCCGGCGCCGCAACCGCAACAGCCTCCGCAGCAGAACGCGCCGGAGCAGCTCTACCCCGACACGACCTTCACGCACAGCTGGTCGGCCGACGTCGGGGACGAGCGCATCGTCGCCCGGCACCACGGGCGCGGCCATACGAGCGGCGACGCCGTGATCACCTTCGAGCGCGCGAACGTCGTCCACATGGGCGACCTGATGTTCAACCGCCGCCACCCCGTCGTCGACCGGCCGGCCGGCGCGTCGATGCGGAACTGGGCGCGCCTGCTCGGTCAGGTCGTGAACGCCCACGCGCGCGACACGATCTACATCTTCGGCCATGCCAACACGGGCCTGCCGGTCACCGGCGGCTCGGCCGACCTGCTCCAGTTCCGCGACTATCTCACCGCGATCGTGGCGTTCGCCGAGAAGCAGGCACAAGCGGGCAAGACGCGCGACGAGGTGCTCGCGATGCGCGAGCCGCTCGCAGGCTTCGAGGCGTGGGGCCCGTTCGGGCAGGCGAGCCCGCGCGATCCGCTCACGGTCGCGTACGAGGAGGTGACGACGGGCGCCTGATCACCGCCCTTGCGAAGCGCCGCCGAGCGAGGCTGAATCCAGACGACAGCGGACTTCTCACTGGAGCAGGGAAGGAGGTGTCGCATGTCTCGGATCGTGCTCACCGTGTTCGTTCTGCTCGCCGGCGCGCTCGACGCCGCGGCGCAGCCTCCGGCGGCGACTGAGGCGGACTTCATCATCAGGTCGTTCCGCTTTGGCTCGGGCGAGTCGCTTCCCGAGCTGCGCGTGCACTATCGAACCATCGGTCGCCCGCAGCGCGACGCGCAGGGCGTGGTGCGCAATGCCGTGTTGATCCTGCATGGCACCACCGGCGACGGCGGCTCGCTCCTGCGCCCGGAGTTCTCGGGCGAGCTGTTTCGCATCGGCGGCCTGCTCGACAGCACGCGTCATTACCTGATCCTCCCCGACGCGATCGGCCACGGGAAGTCGAGCAAGCCGAGCGATGGCCTGCGCGCGCGCTTCCCGCGCTATGGCTACCGCGACATGGTCGAGGCGCAGTATCGCCTGCTCACGGAGGGGCTCGCCGTCAACCACCTGCGGCTCGTGATCGGCACCTCCATGGGCGCCATGCACGCGTGGCTGTGGGGCCAGCGCTACCCGGACTTCATGGATGCGCTCATGCCGCTGGCCAGCCTGCCGACCCAGATCTCCGGAACCAATCGCGCCAGGCGCCGCGTCATGATCGACGCCATCCGCAACGATCCGGCATGGCGCAACGGCGACTACGTCACGCAGCCGCCGAGCGTGCGCACCGCGGTGGGCGTGGGCTTCCTGATGGGGAGCAACCCCGTGCTGCGCCAGCAGGACGCACCCACCCTCGCGAAGGCCGACAGCGTGTTCGACGCCGCGGTGGCGCGTGCGCTGGCGGTCACCGACGCGAACGACCTGATTTACCAGTACGGGTCGTCGTGGGACTACGATCCGGGTCCGGGCCTCGAGAAGATCAAGGCCCCGCTCCTCGCCGTGAACTCGGCGGACGATCTCGTGAATCCACCGGAGCTCGGGATCCTGGAGCGTGAGATCAAGCGCGTTCCGAAGGGTCGGGCCGTCGTGATACCGCTCGGCCCGACCACGCGCGGTCACGGCACCCACACGATGGCGGCCGTGTGGAAGCACCTGCTCCAGGAGCTCCTGACGTCGTCGGCGAGGTAGACCGGCTCAGAACCCGAACTTGCCGTTCTGGTTCTTCCACTCACTCCGCGGAGGGATCGTCTCGATCGTGTCCCAGTGCTCGGCGATCCTGCCGTGCTCGACGCGGAACAGGTCGTAGAAGCTCGTCGGCTCGCCGCCGAAGCTCCCCTCGCTGACGACGAGCACGAAGTCGCCCTCGCCGAGCACCTGGTGGATGCGGTCGTACCGCATCGTGACGCCCGCACTGGCCAGCGCCTGGAGCGCGGCGCCGAGCCCGGACAGCCCGTCGCCGATCTGCGGATTGTGCTGGACGTAGCGGTCGCCGTCGAAGTAGCCGGCCAGGCGCTCCATGCGGCCGTTGACCAGGATGTCGTCGACGAATCGCCGCACCAGACCCTTGTTCGCCGCGGTCGCATCGAGATCCGTCGCGCGTGTCGGGCCGTCCACCATCGTGTGACCGCTCGGGTTCGGTCCGGCCGTGGTCTGCAGGTTGTCCCAGTGCTCGACGATGCGCCCGTTCTCGAAGCGGAAGATGTCGAAGCCGATCTTCGGACCGAAGAAGTC
>DASTSX010000025.1:0-3128 GCA_035760455.1 Gemmatimonadaceae bacterium
CGACGAGCAGCGTCGCTGCCCGCTGCTCACCCCCCTTCCACCTTGCCACAAGGTCGAGGTCGGTGCGCTCATCGGTGGAGGGGGCGACGTCGGTCATGCGGTCCAACTCGTTGGACGCGGGACGGTGGGCGGCGTTAAGGCCGGTTGGCCCCGACGGGGGCGGCCGATAAGATAGCCCGCCCCCTTCTTCCATCCCTCGTCTCAGCCGCCACCGTGGCTCCTCGCCCGCTTCGGATCGCCCATCGCGGCATGCCCCGCCGCGCCCGCGAGAACACCCTGCCCTCGTTTGCCGCCGCCCTCGACGCGGGGGCCGACGGCATCGAGCTCGACGTGCATGCCACCGCCGACCACGTGGTCGTGGTCCACCACGATCCGCACCTGCCCGGCGGAAGACCGATCGCCAGCATGGCCTGGGACGAGCTGCGCCGGACGGCCGAGGGGGCGCACGTGGACGTGCCGACGCTCGCTGCGGTCTGCGAGCTCGTGGGCGCGCGCGCCGAGCTGTTCGTCGAGATCAAGGGCGCCGGAATCGAGGAGGACGTGCTGGGCGTGCTGGCGCGCCATCACGGGCGCAGCGCGATCCACAGCTTCGACCATTCGACCATCGCCCGGATCGCCCGGCGTGACGGGTCCCTCCGACTCGGACTTCTGTTCGAGCGCCGCGTGGGCGAGGTCGCGGCGCTCATGACCATGCATGGCGCGCGCGACGCCTGGCCGCATCACTCGCTCGTCGACGAGCCATTCGTGGCGGCCGTGCACGGCCTCGACGGACGCGTCATCGCCTGGACGGCGAACGCGCCGGGCGAGATCGCCCGCCTGATCGCGCTCGGCGTGGACGGCATCTGCACGGACGACGTGACACTGATCGCCCCGTCGTGACGCGATGCGTCACGACCGAGGCGGATCACACGGGCGGCGTCGGCGAGGCGCCCTGCGTCTTCGCGGCGATCTCGCGCTCGAGTCGCTCCACCTCGGCTTCGGCGCTCGCGAGGTTCGCTGCCAGCACGGAGTAGCGCTCGGTCTCGAGCTCGGCGCCGGCGACGCGGGCCCGATACACCGCGTAGCCTAGCGAGGCGGCAGCCGCCTCGGCGCGCTGCTTCGCCCGGTGCTGCTCCAGACGGAGCTTGCCCTCGTCGAGCGCGCTCTGCGCCGCGCGACCCGCCTTGTCCAGCTCTCCCTTCAGCGTGTTCCAGATGGCCATCCGTCCCTCCGTCGAGTGCGAGAGTCCGTACGAGGTCGCCACGATGAAAGTTGCGCGCCGGCGCGCGACGGCGGGAAAGAAAAGAGCCTTCCGCGTTGGCGGAAGGCTCTGCCCCGACCCGCTCCCCACCCGGGGGGTCAGGCCGCCGTCGTCGTGTCGGCCGTATCGGGGTAGACGCTGACCTTGAGGCGCGTCTTGCTCTTGTGCTCGAACTTCACGACCCCGTCGATGAGCGAGTAGATCGTGTAGTCGGTGCCAAGGCCGACGTTCCTGCCCGGGTGCCACTTCGTGCCGCACTGCCGGACGATGATGTTGCCGGCGACGACGCGCTCGCCGCCGAACTTCTTGATCCCGCGGTACTTTGGATTGCTGTCGCGGCCGTTGCGAGACGAGCCGACGCCCTTTTTATGTGCCATGAGATCCTCGCGTCAGCCGAGAGTGATGTCGTTGATCCGGACTTCCGTGAAGCCTTGCCGGTGGCCCTGCTTCCGAGCGTAGTTCTTCCGGCGCTTCATCTTGAAGACGATGATCTTGTCGCCGAGACCGTGCTTCACGATCTCGCCAGTGACCTTCGCGCCGGAGAGGCTCGGCACGCCCGCCTTGACGTTCTGGCCGTCGCTGCCGAGGAGGACGTCGTTGAACTCGATCGACCCGCCGGCCTCGCCCACGAGAGTGGGGAACCGATACTTCTTGCCCGGCTCGACGCGGAACTGCTTGCCGCCGGTGCGAATGATTGCGTAGGACATGTGTCAGCTCGTGAGCGTGTGGCGTAGAGCCTAAAAAGTTAAGTGGCGCGGGGTTACGTGTCAACGCCGCACCCGGGCCGCAGGCGTTGTCCGTGGGACGCGGGAGCACCTGAAGCCCGGAACCGGCGGTGACGCCAGGGGTGCTTCAACGGTTAGGCAGTGAGGGGCCGCCCCAGCCATGCCGGTCGCCGCACACGATCCGAACCCTCCTCGATGTCGAGACCCCGCCCGCTACAGCTGATCAAGCCGGATTCGGCTGCCGACGCTCCCGAGCCGGGGAGCGCGGCGGAGCGGAGCCTGCTCGTCCGCGCGGCGCAGCAGGGGGACGTACGGGCGTTCGCCACGCTCGTCGACGCCTACTACGCGCGCTGCCTCCGGTTCGCCCTTCACATGCTCTCGAACCGAGGCGACGCCGAGGAGGCCGTTCAGGACACGTTCGTTCGCGTGTATCGCGCGCTGCCGAGCTACGAGGAGCGGGAGTCGTTCGAGCCGTGGCTGTTCCGGATCCTGGCCAACCGGTGCCGGACCGCCGGCGCGCGCGAGCGGCGCCGGTCCGAGTTCGTGGAGTTCGGCGAGGTGCCGGAGCGCGCGAACGATCGCCGGCACGACGAGGCGATCGCGTGGCGCGAGGAGATCCGGCGGGCGCTCGCCCTCCTCCCCGCCGAGCAGCGTGAGGCATTCCTGATGCGGCACGTGGAAGACCTGACGTACGACGACATGGCCATCGCGACCGGTGCGGGCATCTCCGCGCTGAAGATGCGGGTGAAGCGCGCCTGCGACGCGTTGCGGATCCGGCTCACGGAGGATCACGGTGCACGACGAGACTGACGAGACGATCGCGCGCATCGCTGCGGCGCTGCGTCCCCTGCCCGACGTCGATCCGGAGCAGACGGCCCGCGTGCTGGTGGCCGTGGCCGCCGAGCGCGAGCGCGCGCGCGCCCGACGGGTGAGCGCCGTGCGGCGCTGGCGCGTGATGGGTGCGCTCGGCACCGTGGCCGCGGCCGGACTGGTCGCGGCCATCTGGTTGCGCGAGGCGCGGCCGGCCGCCGATCTCGCTGACGGTACGGGTGCCTCGCCGACGCCTTCGCCGGCGACCGTGTCGGGATCCGTCGAGGCCCGGCTCGCGCGCGACGCGAAGGGCGCCGGGCTCAAGTCCGTCCAGGTCGTCCTCCGTGCGCCGG
>DASTSX010000026.1:0-5643 GCA_035760455.1 Gemmatimonadaceae bacterium
CCTGGAGCGGGGCTACGCGGCCGCGCGCGGAGCGGACGGCGTGACGCTGACGTCCGCCGCGGCGTTCCGCGAAGGCACCGCGTTCACGCTGCGGCTGCGGGACGGCGAGGTCGACGCCACGACCCGCGCCGTGCGACGCGCGAAGGACGGCGACGCATGACGCTCGAGCAGACACTGGCGCGCCTCGAGGAGATCGTCGCGCGTCTCGACGAGGAGCGGATGGACCTCGGCGAGGCGCTCGCGCTGTTCGAGGAGGGGGTGATGCACCTCCGCAGCGCGGCCGGCGTGCTCGGCGAGGCCGACGCGCGCGTGAAGCGGCTCACCGAGCTCGCGGACGGCGCCTTCACGCTCGAGGAGCTGGATGGCTGACCAGGCGGTCGGCGTCGCGATCGATTTCGGCCCGGACCGCGCCGCGATCGATCGCGCGCTCGCGTCGTTCTGCGACCGGCATCTCCAGGCGGTGGACGCGCCGGTGGGCGAGGCGATTCGCTACAGTCTCATGGGCGAAGGCAAGCGACTGCGCGGGATCCTCTTCCTCCGCGCCTACGAGGCGGCGGGGGGCGTGGCCGACGGTTCGAGCATGGCGGCGGCGATCGAGGTGGTGCACGCGTACTCGCTCGTCCACGATGATCTGCCGTGCATGGACGACGACGACGTACGTCGCGGGCGGCCGACGGTGCATCGCGCGTTCGGTGTGCCGGCGGCGACGGCGGCCGGCCTGGCGATGGTGCCGCTCGCCGCCGTCTGCGCCACGGATGCCGCGCGGCAGCTCGGCCTGTCGGATCGAGCGACCGGAGCGATCGTGCGCGAGCTCATGGTCGCCTCGGGGGCCGGCGGGATGATCGCCGGACAGCTCCTCGACCTCGAAGGAGAGGGCAAGCCGCTCGCGCTCGAGGACCTGCAGCGGATCCACGGGGCGAAGACCGGCGCGCTCATCGCCGCCGCCGCGACGATCGGCGGCCGGGCCGCCGGCGCGCCGCCGGAGCGACTCGCGGCGCTGACCCACTACGGAGAGGCGATCGGGCTCGCCTTCCAGATCGCCGACGACGTGCTCGACGTCACGGCGACGACCGATCAGCTGGGGAAGACCGCCGGACGGGATCTCGCGCTGCAGAAGAGCACCTATCCGGCACTGCTGGGCGTCGACGGAGCGAAATCCCGGGCTGCGGCGTTGGTCGGGCAGGGGTGCGCGGCCCTGGACGAGGTCGGTCTGCTGACCCCCGCGCTCGACCGCATCGCGCGCTTCACCGTCGAGCGCACCTCTTAGATTTCGGACTGCCATGTCGCTTCTCGACCGGATCGCCTCGCCAGCCGACCTTCGCGCCCTCACCCGCGACGAGCTGCGCACGCTCGCCGACGAGATGCGCCTGCGCCTGGTGGATGTCTGCTCGCGCACCGGCGGACACATCGGCGCGGGGCTGGGAGTCGTCGAGCTGACGATCGCGCTGCACGCGGCGTTCAAGACCCCGCGCGACCAGCTCGTCTGGGACGTGGGGCACCAGGGCTACCCGCACAAGCTCCTCACCGGCCGGAACGCGCGCATGGAGACGCTGCGGCAGGAGGGGGGCGTCTCGGGCTTCCTGAAGCGCACCGAGAGCGAGTACGACACGTTCGGGGCGGGCCACGCCGCCACGGCGATCTCCGCGGCGCTCGGCATGGCGGCCGCGCGCGACATCAACGGCGAGCCCGATCTCAAGGTCGTCGCCGTGCTCGGCGACGGCGCCCTGAGCAGCGGATTGGCCTACGAGGGGCTGAACAACGCCGGCCATTCCGACCGCGACATCGTCGTGGTGCTCAACGACAACGAGATGTCGATCGCGCCCAACGTCGGCGCGATGCACAAGTATCTCACGTCGATCCAGCGCAACCCGCTCTACAATCGCGTGCGCACCAAGATCGGCGAGATCGTCGACAATGCGCCCGCGCCGGTCGGCACGATCGTGCGCAAGTGGGAGGAGAGCATGAAGTCCTTCCTCACGCCGGGAGTGCTGTTCGAGGAGTTGGGGTTCCGCTACTTCGGTCCGATCGACGGTCACGACATCGATGCGCTGCTCGACACCTTCGCCACGGTGCGCGAGCTCGGTGGTCCGCGTCTCGTTCACGTGATCACCCAGAAGGGGAAGGGCTTCCCGGCAGGCGAGCATTCGGCCGGCGAGAAGTGGCACGCGCTGCCGCCCGGCCACGATCCGAGCACCGGCAAGCCGCGCACGGCCGTGGCCGCGAACGCCACGTACACCGCCGTCTTCGGGAAGGGGCTCGCCGAGCTCGGGCACGAGAACGACAAGCTCGTCACGATCACGGCGGCCATGCCGAGCGGCACCGGCGTCGGCCAGTTCGCGGCAGCGCATCCGACGCGCTTCTTCGACGTCGGCATCGCCGAGGGACACGCCGTGACGTTCGCCGCCGGTCTCTCGACGCGCGGGCTCCGCCCGGTCTGCGCGATCTACTCCACGTTCCTCCAGCGCGCCTACGACAACATCATCCACGACTGCGCCATCCAGTCGCTGCCCGTGATGTTCGCGATGGACCGCGCGGGCCTGGTCGGCGAGGATGGCGAGACCCACATGGGCCTGTACGACATCGCGTACTTGCTCGCCGTGCCGAACGTGACGGTGACCGCGCCGAAGGATGGGCGCGAGATGCTCGCGCTGCTGCGCGCGGGTCTCGCGCACCGTGACGGGCCGTTCTCGCTCCGCTACCCGCGCGACGTCGTGCCGGAGCCGGTGCCGTCGATCGCCGAGATCGCGCCCACGCCGTACGGCACCTGGGAGGTGCTTCGCCAGGGCAGCGAGGTCGCGATCCTCGCCGTCGGGACGATGGTGGGCACGTCGCTCGAGGCCGCGGAGCGGCTCGGGGCCGAGGGCCTCGACGTCACGGTCGTGAACTGCCGGTTCCTCAAGCCGCACGACGAGGTCACGCTCACGGCGATCCTCGCCAACCACCGTCAGATTCTCGTCGTCGAGGAGGGCACGGTGGTGAACGGCTTCGGCGCCTACATGAGCGCAGTGGTGGAGCGGCAGGAGCCCGCGGTACGCGTGCACACGCACGGGGTTCCGGACCGCATCATCTACGCGGCACCGCGCGCCCGCCAGCTCGCGATGCTCGGGCTCGACGCGGAAGGCATCGCGCGGCGCGTGCGCGCGCTCCGCGAGACCGAGGCGCTCGCCGGGTGATCCGCGTCGGCGTCGTCGGCCACCAGGGCTACGGCGGCCTCGCGGAAGTCCTGGCGACGCTGCGACGTCACTCCCCCGCGCTCGGGCTCGAGCTGTCGTACGAGGAATCGCTCCTCGGCGTGGCCGGCGACGGCGCGGCGCGCATCGCGCCGGATGGCGTGGACGCGATGCTCACGCTCGGTGGCGACGGCACGCTGCTACGGGCGGCGCGGCTCGTGAACGAGCGCGCCGTGCCGATCCTCGGCGTGAACCTCGGCCGGCTGGGCTTCCTCACCTGCTGCCCCGCGTCCCAGCTCGAGAACGCGCTGCGGCGCCTCGCTACGCGCGACTACGTCGTCGAGAACCGGATGACGCTCGACGCGCGCGTGACCAACGCCGGCGGCGGCGAGCGTGAGCGGTGGCGTGCGCTCAACGACGTCGTGCTCCACAAGGGCGGCTTCGCGCGCGTCGTGGCGGTACGCGTCGAGGCGGATGGTGAGACGGTCGGACAGTTCTCCGCCGACGGCGTGGTGATCGCCACCCCCACCGGATCGACCGCCTACAACCTCTCGGCGGGGGGGCCGGTCGTCGTGCCCACGTTGGAGACGATCCTTCTGACCCCCGTGAGCGCGCACACGCTCGCGCTGCGGCCGCTCGTGCTTCCGGCCACGTCCCAGGTGACCCTGCGGGCGAACGATGGGCCCGACGAGCTTCTGGTGACGGTCGATGGCCAGGTCGGCTGCACGTTCAGCGCGGGGGAGGCGCTGGTCGTCCGCCGTTCCAGCGCGCCCGTGCCGATCGTGCGATTCCCCGAGTACAGCTTCTTCTCCACCATGCGCGAGAAGCTGCACTGGGGCGGGCTGCTCGACCGCGACGAGCCCACGCGATGCTGACCGAGCTGCGCATCCGGAACTTCGCGATCATCGAGTCGTTGTCGCTGCCGCTCGCGCGGGGCTTCAACGTCCTGTCGGGAGAGACGGGCGCCGGCAAGTCGATCATCGTCGGGGCGCTCGGCTTGTTGCTCGGCGAGCGGGCGAGCACGGACCTCATCCGTACCGGCGCCGATCGAGCGACCGTGGAGGGCGTGTTCGACGTCGCGGACCGGCCGGAGATCGCCGTGCTGCTCGACGAGCGGGGGATCGACGCCGAGGAATCGTTCGTCGTCCTCAAGCGCGAGATCGTCGGTGCCGGGCGCGCCCGCGCGTGGGTGAACGGCACCACCGTCAGCGCCGCCATCCTCGCCGAGGTCGGGCGGCTGCTCGTCAACCTCCACGGGCAGCACGAGGCCCAGACGCTCCTCGATTCCGACGCGCAGCGTCGCATCCTCGACGCGTTCGCCGGTGCGACCGAGAGTGCCAGCGAGGTGCGCGATGCGTACGACACGCTCGCCCACGTGCGCCGCGAGATCGCCGACCTGCGCCGTCGTCGCGCCGAGGCCGAGAAGCGCGCCGACTACCTGCGCCACGTCGTGCAGGAGATCGAGACCGCGAAGCTCACGGACGGTGAAGACGTGCGGCTCGAGGACGAGGCCCGCCGGCTCGAGAACGCCGAAGAGCTTCGCGAGCTGGCGACGGGGATCGTCGAATGCATCGAGGGCGAGGAGGAATCGGTGCTGCAGCGGCTGGCGTCGGTCGAACGGCTGCTGTCGACGATTCAGCGCGTGGACCCGACGCTCGCACGACTGCAGGAGGTGTACGACACCGCCTACTACAACCTCGAGGCGCTCGCGCGCGAGATGACCGAGTACGAGGCGAGCGTCGAGCTCGACCCCGAACGGCTCGAGGACGTGCGGCGCCGCCGCGACGTCCTCTACAAGCTCACGAAGAAGTACGGGCCGACGCTGCCCGACGTCATCGAGGCGGGCCGCTCCGCACGCGCGGAACTCGATCTCGTGGACTCGGCCGACCTCGATCTCCGCACGCTCGAGGAGCGGGAGCGATCGGCCGCGGACGCGCTGCGGGAGCACGCCGCGGCGCTCTCGGCCCTCCGGGGGCACGCATCCGAACGGCTCGGACGCGCCGTCGACGAGGTGCTCCCCGACCTCGGGATGACCGACGGTCGGTTCCACGCCGCGCTCCTGCCGCTGCGCGAGGTAGGGCCGGACGGCGCCGAGGCCGTCGAGTTTCGCGTCTCGCTCAATGTCGGGCACGAGGAGCGGCCGCTCGCCCGCGTTGCGTCCGGCGGCGAGCTGTCGCGCGTCATGCTCGCGCTCAAGACGATCCTCGCGCGCCTCGACCGCGTGCCCACGCTCATCTTCGACGAGATCGACGCGGGTATCGGTGGCCGCGTGGGCCTCCAGATTGGCGAGACGATGCGCCGCGTCGCGAGCTACCATCAGGTGTTCGCCATCACCCACCTCCCGCAGATCGCCGCGCGCGCGCACCACCACCTCCTGGTGAGCAAGGGCGCGCGCGGCGGCGTCACGACCGCCGACATCGCCGTCCTCGACGGGGACGCGCGCGTGGCGGAGATCGCCCGCATGCTCGGTGGT
>DASTSX010000027.1:0-28502 GCA_035760455.1 Gemmatimonadaceae bacterium
CCGAGCGCGGCGTGGGGTGCTCCTCGAACAGCACGGGCGCCCATGCGCGCAGCGCGGTGGCGAACGCCGCCGAGTCCTCGACGGCCGGGTCCTCGCGCGGCGTGACGAGCCAGAGCAGCAGCGCCATCGCCGCGAGCGCGAGCGGTACGTGCCACCACCAGGCAGTCGTCGGCGTGATGCCGGCGACGAGAAGGACGGGCTCGCGACGCAGGGGGGACGTGGTCGCCATCGTCGAGCGATCGGGAACGGCCGTCTGCACGCTCGTCGTGTCGCGCGCGGCGACATCGGCCGCGGCCTGCGCCGAAGCGCGTGCGGCGTCGGGCGAGCGAACCGGCGTGATCTCTCCCGTGAAGCCGCGCAGGAAGAACACGACGGTCAGCACCGCGAGCGCGGTGGCGTAGATGCGGTTGCGGCGGCGCCGGCGAGCGCCTTCCATGCTCTCCTCGACCGCGTCGGGCGCGGGCTCGTCCGGCGCGAGCGTCGGCGCGCCGCTGTCGGTCATCACCTTCCCCAATCCCTCGGGAGTCGCGGGCGGGATCGGGACCTCCATGTTCAACAGCTTCTCCAGGTAGTGTCTCGCGTAGTCGAGCTGGTAGTCGAGGTTCGTCTTCGGTGGCGGCGCGGCGGCGCCGATGTCCGGCTTGGCGACGGGCGTGCCGGTGGTGGACGCCTGCGCGAGCACCGTGGCGACGTCCTTGAACCCGATGGCGACGCAGCCGGTGACGCGCTCGCGATCGATGCCGAGCACGACGACACAGTCTCCCGATTCGGCGAGGAAGTTGATCGCCTCGAGGATCTCGAGCACCTGCTCGGGTTTGCAGCGGTCGAGATCGTCCACGAAGATCACGATCCGCTCCGGCTTGAGCGCCTGGGTCACCTCGCCGAAGTCCTGCGCGAACCGGTAGCGGAACGCCGGCTGCGACTCGATGGTCCGCACGCGGCCGGCGGTGGCGACGGACTTCGCGACGTCGCCCGGCTTCACGCCGAACGCCTTGAGCCCCTTGGCGTAGGTGAGGATCGTGCCGACGATCGAGATCACGAGCGCGAGCGCCGTGCGCTCGGGCGCGGTGATGGGATGCGCGTCGCCCGCCGCCTCCGGGGGCGCCGCCGTCTTCGCCCTGTCGTCCCCGGTGAACACGCGGAAGATCGACTGGACCCCCGCGTCGAAGTCGTGCCAGCGACTGTGCGGATCCTTGAGGATGTAGCCGACGGCGAAGGCGAACACCGGCAGCAGCACGAGGGCGGCACGGTAGCGATGGAAGCGCTTGCCGAGCAGCCGCGCGCGGAAGCGCATCCCCTTCCAGCTCCACACGGGCGGCGTCGCGGTGCGGCGAATCACCTCGAGCAGCGACGCGAGCAGCGACTCCTCGCGCTGGTGGTGCCACGCGTTGAACCAGATCGTGCGGAAGCGGCGCCGCTCGAGGTCGCGCCGCAGGAGGTTCATGAGCGAGCTCTTGCCCGTGCCCCACGGTCCGGTGATGGCGATCGTGAGCGGCGGCTCGGTGCGCGTGTTCCGGATGAACCGCGAGAGTCCGGCGGCGATCTTGCCGAAGTCGAGCACGTCGCGGTCGCCTTCGCGTAGCGGGCGGTCGCTGACGAGGATGTCGGCGATCGACCGCTCGGACGCGCCGAGGTCGGCACGCTGGCGCACACGCGTGGCCCCGAGCGTGCCCGCGACGGTGAGCGCGACGGCGGCGTAGTACCACGGTGCGGGATACTTGCGCGGCGGCGCCGCGGGCACGGCGCTCCAGGCGCGGCCGCCGTTGGTGGAGCGCACGAGGTTGCCGAGCGTGTCGAGCCCGTAGGCGAGCGTGGGCGACACGGGACTCGCAGCGAGGAGGCCGGTCGCGAGGGTGTCCCATCGGTTGCCCGTATAGCGGAGCACCTCGTGCCGGGTGGTTGCGAGCCAGAGCTCGGCCACGCTGCCTCGGCCGTCGCGCAGCATGCCGACCCGCCGGGGCTCCAGGCGCTCGAGGCTGTCGGCGACGAGCAGCGTGAGTGCGCGCAGCGCGCCGGACGTCGACGCGGGACTCCATGAAGTTCCGCCATCGCGCGTCGTCCACGTGGTGTCGGCGGTGATCCCCCAGCCCGTCTGTTCGCTCGTGAACACCACCGGCGTGACCGAGTCGGCTGTCGTCGTCCGCTGCCACGTGCGGCCGCCGTCCACGCTGCGGAAGCGCCGCTCGTCGTCGTCGAACGCGACGAGCTCGGTCGCGGTGCGCTGCGCGAAGTGCACGGGCGGAGCCGTGTGGGTCGGATCCAGTCGATGATGCGACCAGCTGTGTCCCGCATCGCTCGTGACGGCGACCAGGCCGTTCTCCAGGCCGGCGATGCCGTGCTGCGAATCGCGGAAGTGGAGCGACGACAGCCGCGCGGTGTGCACCAACGAGTGCCAGGTGCGGCCGCCGTCGTCGGAGCGGAGCGCGCCGTCGCTCGCCGCGTACCACACCTTCTCGCTCGCCGGCGCCAGTCGGCGTGCGTCGCCGTCGAGATCGAGCACGTGCTCGCAACTCGCCCAGCCGTCCGCCGTGCGCCAGACACGCCCCGCGGCGTCCACCATGAGCGCGGTCGTCGCCGAGGCGGGGATGATCGCCGACCCGACGAGGCTCGCCGACGTGCTGTCCGACGGGCATCCGCCTCGCGTCGTCCACGTCCGGCCACCGTCCGCGCTCGCGGCCAGACGGCCGGCGCTGTCGATCGCGAACCGCGTGGTCGCGTCGACGACGGCCACCATGCGCCGAACGTCCGAGTCGGCGCCCCAGGTGCGCGCGGTGTCTGTCGAGAAGCGCAGCGGTTGGCCGTCGCCACTCGTCCAGATCGTGTCGCCCGCTCCGATCGCGACGTTGGTGGGGATCCGGGACGCGCGGCCGCGCACCGACGCCGTACCCGCGCCATCGTTGCGGAGCCAGACGGCGGTTGCACTGGACGTCGCGATCGCGCCGAGCCGGTCGTCGCACGCCAGCGCGGCGAAGTCGTCCTCGATGCCCGTCGCGAGCTGCGTCCACGTCGCGCCGCGGTCGGTCGTGCGGAACGCGGCTCCACGCTCGCCGACGGCCCACCCCATTCCCGAGGCAGGCGAGAGGCAGATGGCGACGAGCCGGGGATAGAACGCCCGCGACACCGTGTCGGGCGGCTGTCGCTGCCTGGCGATCAGCGAGTCGGTCGGCGGCACGTTCAGATCCGGACTCGCGTCGGGCTGAACGGTCTGCTCGGGCATCGGCTCCTTCCCTCGCGGAGCCGGCGACCGCTGCTGTACGGGCGCATTCGGGTACTGCGCCTTCTCCTGAGCGTAGAGCGACTTCTCCTGCCGGCGCGAGACGTACGACGCGGGTGCGACGCGCACCGCCGGCTCGCCACGCAGGCGTCCGCGCGCGCTCGCCGCGCGGCGCGGGGCGTTCCGCGCCGGCGCGTCGGGTGTGGGCGAGGCGGGAGCCGCCGTCGTCTGTGGTACCGCGCGCACGTTCGTCGAGTCCCACGTCGCGCCGCCGTCAGTGGAGCGCAGGATCAACCCGCCCGCGCCGGCGAACCACACGTCGTCGGTGCCGCGCAGGGCGAACACCGCGTACAGCGGTCCCGGCGCCACGGGCATGCGCTGCAGCGCGTTGCGCTCGATCGGATGGAGCCACCAGTCGAGCGTGGCGCGGGCGGGCTGGCGCAGCGGCTCCACGCGCGGCGCCTGCAGCAGCGCGACGACGGTCTCGACGACGAGCGCCGCGATCCCCGCGAGCGCGATGCGGCGGCGCCACGGCGCGTTCGACGACCGCCCGCCGTCGCCTTTCGTGAAGGCGATCGAGCCGTGACTCTGCGCCGGCGCGTTGGACTGCAGGTCGGACATCGCGCCCGTCCGGACGGATGGAGACGTCCATTCATGACGCGTCCCGGAGGGTCTGTCAATCAGCGGATGAACGAGCGGTGCGTGAAGCGATCGGCATGCGACGCGGGGAGGCCGATCCTCTCGGCCTCCCCGCGTCCGTGCCTCCCGGGCGCCGTCGCTACTTCGGCTACTTCGGCTGCTTCGCCCGGTACGCCTCGAGCTGCTGCTGGTACTGGCTCTCGACGCGCATGATCGTGATCGCGTCGACGAGCCGTGGCGCGAGCGCGGCGTCGGCCCACGCCGCCTCGAGCACTGGCGTGATCTTCTCGCGCACCGCCGCCGGCGCCCTCGGGTTGCGCGCGCCCTGGAGCAGCACCGCGTAGGCGAGCGTCCGGCGCGCCGGGTCCTGCGCCGTGCGCGCGAGGTCGACGAAATAGTCGAGTTGGTTGGCGCGCAGCCGCTCGCCGACCCAGCGGCGCCACGCTGCTTCGATCGGATCGTTCGCCACGGGTGCCGCGGGCGCCGCGGGCGTCGCGCGAGGCATCAGTCGCGCGAACAGCTCGACCGACGCGTCGCGCCCCGCGTCCCCCGGCGTTCCCGCGACCGCGGTGAGCAGCCTGGCGCGTACCGCGGCGGCGAGCGTGGTGTCGAACACCGCCGTCCGTACCAGCGCGAGCGCCGGTGCGTCGAGCTTCGTCTCACCGGCGAGCAGTTCGGCGACGGCGGCGCGGAACACGGGACCGCGCCCGTCGAGCTGGGCGACGAGTGCGACCGCCGTCCCCGCGAGCTGCGACGTGCCGACGAGCGCGTCCACGAGCGCGTCGCGCTGCTCCGCCGCCGACTGCGCGACGGCGAGGAGCAGCGGCTTCGCGCCGAGGGGCAGGACGCGGTTCTTCGTGTAGAGATCGATCAGCGCGCCGAAGTCGCCGGGCGCCGTGGTCGCGAGCAGCGTCTGCCGCAGCACCGGCTTGATCCGCGCGCTCTCCTCCCACGTCGCGGGCGCGAAGTACGGCCCCACCGTCGTCGGGTAGGTGCCCCACCACTCGCCCTTCCAGGGGCCTTCCGTGTTGTAGAGCCGCGCGAGCGTCGCGACGAGCTCACGCTTGGCCACCGGGTCGGTGGCGCTCCCGTTGGCAGCCAACAGCGCCGAGACCGTCTCGGCGTCGTGCATCTGCTGGAGCACGTGCCGCGCGCGCACGCGGAGCTCGGGCGACGACCCGGCCGCCGTGAGGGCGCGCAACGCGACGTCGCGCGCGCCGAGCGACACGAGCGCCTGCACGGCGAGATGCGCCAGCGCGCTGTCGGGGCTCGTCAGCAGCGGCACGATCGCCTCGGCGCGGTCGCGCGCGTTCAGCCGCACGAGGCCGGTGATCGCCGCCGCGCGCACGGCGAGATCGACGTCGTTCAGCGCGCTCACGTAGAGCGCCACCGGCACGCCGTCGAGCTGGCGCTTGTCGTCCGTCAGCACGCGGAGGGCGAGCTCGCGCATCGCCGGCTCGGCGGCGATGCGCTGGATCGTCGCGTTGGCGCGTGCGCCGGCGAGCAGCTTCAGCGTGAACAGCGCCGTGGCACGCGCCTCCGGCGCGCGCTGCCGGTCGAGCGCGTACTGCTGCACACGCGCGATGGTGGCCGGCCTGGCGCCGCGGCGCACGAGCTCGCGCTGCGCCCAGAGCCGGTGCACCGCGTTGTTGGACACGAGCGCCGTGAGCAGCTGCGCGTCGGTGCGGGTGGCCGGACGGAGCGCCGCCGACGGCGTCTTGCCCGGATGGCGCAGGCGGACGATCGCGCCCACCGTGTCACCCGCGTAGTTGAACACGCCGCCGATGAGGCTGGCCACGTACAGCCGCGACCGATCGTCCATCGCCATGTCGATCTGGCGCGGCACGGTCATGAAGTCGTTCTGCTTGATCGCCCAGCTCGCGCCCTTGCGCTCGAGCGGATGATGGAAGATCCGGTTGACCGTCCAGTCGCCCGTGAAGAGCGCGTTGTTCCACTGGTCGGGGAACCCGGGATCCTGGATCCAGAGCCCCGACGTCCCCGAGCCGGCGCCGTAGTCGGCGATCGACGGCATGTGCTCGTCGGGGAAGTTGAGGTAGAGCGACGGGTAGCCCATGTGCGCGCCGGGCGCGAGCCAGTGGAAGCGCGTGTTCCACCCGCGGCCGTCGTTCGTGTTGTCGCGCGCGAAGGCGTGGGCGAACGGGCTCAGGCCGATGTCGTAGATGTTGCGTGTGCCGACGGTGACGAACTCGAGTCCCGTCCCGTCGGGGCGCACGCGCACGAGCGCGCCGCCGAGCCGCGTGAGCCGCGTGCCGTCCTTGCCCGTCGCGTTGAGGAAGCCGTAGTCACCCACCGCGACGTAGATCCAGCCGTCGGGGCCCAGCGTGATGTTGTTCGTCGCGTGGTCGGCGCTGCGGACGTCGAGGCTGAAGCCGATGTCCTTCACGAGGACCTGGGACCAGTCGGCGATGCCGTCGCCGGTGGTGTCACGGTACGCGACCAAGTCGGGCGGGTGGAGGATGTAGACAGTGCTGCCGTCCACGGCGATGCCGCGCGGGCTGTCGACGTCGGCGAAGATCGTGTACCGGTCCGCGTGGCCGTCGTCGTCGTCGTCGACGAGGCGCATCACGCGACCGCGCCCCTTCACCGCCCCCTGCGCGAGGTTGAGGTCCACGCCGACGTACACGGAGCCGTCGGGCGCCGGGGTGACGACGGTGGGATACATGGCGAACGGCGGGCCCGCGTAGCTCACCAGCTGGAAGCCGTCGGGCGCTTTCATGGCCGCGAGGACCTTGCGCTCGTAGGCGGTGTCGCGCGGGATCGTGCCGCTCTTCGGGAGCGCGGGGCCGGTGCTCGTGTTGGGCTGGCCCTGGGCCCGGACGGAGGCGGCGAGCGCGACGGTCGCGAGCACGCCGACGGCGAGCGACGCGAGCGTGCGAGGGAGACGACTCGAGGTCATGTCGGTATGTTGTCGGGTAAGTCGGAGGGAGCTTCGAAGTCTCGGTGACGCTCCGCGGACTCGCAACGGGCCCACGAATTCCTGACGATCGCCGCCCGCGTGCGCGCCGAGGTCAGTCGACGGGCGCCGCACGCTTCCGCCGCAGGAACGCGCGCTCGGCCACATTCTCGACGCGCGTGATCGCCGCGTCGTAGGCGGCCGCGGCTTCGGCGTCGCGACCGAGGCGCCGCAGCAGGTCGGCGCGGATCGCGTGATACAGGTGGTGGCCTTCGATTGCGAGCGCATCCACCAGCGGGAGGGCCGCCGCCGGTCCCTCGACCTCTGCCACGGCGACGGCGCGGTGCAGCGCGACGATCGGGCTCGGCGCGATGGACGCGTGCAGATCGTAGAGCGCGAGGATCTGGCGCCAATCCGTGTCGGCGGCGCGTGCGGCATCACTGTGCACCGCGTTGATCGCCGCCTGAATCTGATAGGGGCCCGGGCGGTTCAGCATCAGACAGCGGCGCACGAGCGACTGCCCGTCGGCGATCAGCGCACGGTCCCAGCGCGTGCGATCCTGCTCGGCGAGCGGCACGAGCGCGCCGTCGGCCGTCGTACGCGTCGCGCGACGGGACTCGATGAGCAGCATCAGCGCGAGCAGCCCCAGCACCTCCGGCTCGTCGGGCATCGAGTCGCGGAGCAGCCGTCCGAGCCGGATCGCGTCGGCGCAGAGGTCCTCGCGGATGAGGCGCTCGCCGGCGGTCGCCGTGTAGCCCTCGTTGAACACGAGGTACACGACGGCGAGCACGGCACGCAGCCGCTCGGGGAGCTCGTGCGCCTCGGGGACGCGATACGGGATGCGCGCGTCGCGGATCTTCCCCTTGGCGCGCACGAGCCGCTGCGCCATCGTCGCCTCGGGCACGAGGAAGGCGCGCGCGATCTCCGCCGTGGTCAGCCCGCCGAGCAGGCGAAGCGTCAGCGCCACCTGCACGCTCGGCGCGAGCGCGGGATGACAGCAGGTGAAGATCAGTCGGAGCTGGTCGTCGCGCACCGGACCCTCCTCGGGCGTCGCGTCGTGCGGCCCGTCGTGTGCGAGGAACTCGGTCGCCGCCGCATGCCGTTCGTCGCGCGACGACTCGCGCCGGAAGCGGTCGACCGCGCGGTTCCGCGCCGCGGTGATGATCCAGCCCGCGGGGCTCGGCGGCACGCCCGTCGCCGGCCACCGCGCGAGCGCCGCGACGAAGGCGTCCTGCACCGCCTCCTCGGCGGCGTCGATGTCGCCGCACACGCGCACGAGCACCGACACCGCGCGGCCATACTCCTCGCGGAACACCCGCTCGATCTCCGACGACGCGAGCGCCGGCGCGCCGGAGCTCACGCGCCGCTCATCCCTCGGCCTCGCCCTGGAAGGGACGTACCTCGATCGAGAGGCCCGGCGCGGCGCGCGCGTAGCGGCGGCCCCACGCGAGCGCTTCGTCCAGGTCGCGGGCCTTGATGATCGTGAACCCGCCGAGGTGCTCCTTCCCCTCGACGAACGGACCGTCGGTCACGAGTACGTCCTCGCCCGCCGCGCGGAGCACGGTGGCCGTGCTCGGCGGATGCAGCCCGCCGGCGAACACCCAGCTCCCGGCCGCCTCGAGCTCCTGCCGGATGACGCCGATCTCGCGCATCACCGGCTCGAGGATCTCGGGCGGTGGCGGCGTGCCGTCGCCGGGCTGGTACATGCTGATGAGGTAGAGCTTCATGTGTGTGCGAGGTGCGCTGTGCGCTCAAGCTACGCCTGCTGCTTCCGTCGCGCTGTCCGCAGGAATGGTCGTGGTCGCGGCTGCCACGGGCTCGTACGTGGCGATGATCACTCCAGTGGTCGTGGGCACGCTGCGCACGAGGCGCAGCCTGGCGGACGGACCCCCGTCGCCGAAGAGGCGCCGCCCCGTGCCCAGCACGAGCGGATGGATCAGCAGGAGATACTGGTCCACCAGGTCCGCGCCGGCGAGCGACTCGACCAGCGCGCCGCTTCCCATCACGAGGAGGTCGAGGCCGTCCGTCGCCTTGAGGCGTGCGACGGCCTCCATCGTGTTCCCCGCGAGCAGCGTCGAGTTCTGCCAGGCGAGCGGGGCCTTCAGCGTCCTCGACGCCACGTATTTGGGCGAGTTGTCGAAGATCGCCGAGAAGGGGTTGTCGGTCCGCCCATGCCAGGTCTTGTGAAAGTCCTCGTACGTGTGGCGCCCGAAGAGGAACTCGGCGCCGCGCGCCATCCCGGCACCCATCTCCTGTCCCATCACCGGATCGTTGTACGGGCCCGCCCAGCCACCGTACGGGAAGTCGCCGCGCGTGTCCTCGTCGCTGCGGCCGGGCGCCTGCATCACGCCGTCGAGGGTCACGCTCTCCAACACCACCAGTTTGCGCATCGTCGCCTCCGCATGAGGGCGCCGCCGACGCGGCGTCGGGGCTCACCTTCTCATACGAACGCCGATCGGCCGGATCGACAGGACGCCCGGGCTCTGCCCGTGGAACGAGCTCCCGCCGAGTCGGCCGCTCGAGCCCGGTCGCGCTGTCGGCATCGATAGCGTCCGCGGCGCAGGGATGCCCCGCCCCAGTCCGCTCCGGCTCGCCTCGCTTCGCGCGTACTCGCCCTCCCTACCTTCCGTGCACCGTCGCATATTCGCAATTCGACACGCGATCACACGAACGAGGGGGGACGAGCGTGCAGGCTGCGACGACGACGACGACCTACGATGCCATCGTAGTGGGCTCCGGCATCTCTGGCGGCTGGGCGGCGAAGGAGCTGACGGAGAAGGGGCTCAAGGTGCTCCTGCTGGAGCGCGGCCGGAACGTGGAGCACGTGAAGGACTACGTGAACGCCACGAAGGCGCCGTGGGAGTATCCGCACCGGGGGGGCCGCACGCGGGCGATGGAGGAGGACTACCCCGTCCTCAAGCGGGACTACCCGCTGAACGAGAAGAACCTCGCCTTCTGGGTGAACGACAAGGAGTCCCCGTACACCGAGACCAAGCGGTTCGACTGGTACCGCGGCTATCAGGTCGGCGGCCGCTCGCTGATGTGGGGCCGGCACAGCTACCGGTGGAGCGACTACGACTTCGAGGCGAACGCGAAGGAAGGACTCGCGATCGACTGGCCGATCCGGTACAAGGACCTCGCGCCCTGGTACAGTCACGTGGAGCGGCACGCCGGGATCAGCGGCTCGCGCGAGGGGCTGCCCCAGCTGCCGGACAGCGAGTTCCTGCCGGCGATCGCGCTCAACTGCGGCGAGGAGCTCGTCGCGGAGCGTGCGAAGAAGCAGTTCGGCGGCGTGCGGCGCGTCATCCCCGGCCGGGTCGCCAACCTCACGCAGGCGAAGGAAGGGCGCGCGGCCTGCCAGTATCGCAACGCCTGCTGGCTCGGCTGTCCGTACGGCGCCTACTTCAGCACCCAGTCGTCCACGCTGCCCGCCGCGGCGAAGACGGGCAACCTCACGCTCAAGCCGTGGGCGATCGTGAGCGAGGTGCTGTACGACAAGGACCGGAAGCGCGCCACGGGCGTGCGCGTGACCGACGGAGTCACGAACCAGACGACCGACTACCAGGCGAAGGTGGTCTTCCTGTGCGCCTCGGCGCTCAATTCGACCTGGCTGCTGATGCGCTCGGCCACGGACGTGTGGCCCGGCGGGTTGGGGAGCAGCTCGGGTGAGCTCGGCCACAACCTGATGGACCACCACTTCCGCTGCGGCGCGGAGGGCACGCTCGAGGGTCTCGAGGACAAGTACTACCGCGGGCGGCGCCCCGTCGGGTTCTACATCCCCCGCTATCGCAACCTCTTCGGCGACAAGCGCCCGTACCTGCGCGGCTTCGGCTACCAGGGCAGCGCGAGCCGCGCCGGCTGGTCGCGCGCCGTGCGCGAGCTCGGCGTCGGCGGCGACTTCAAGGACGCGATGGCGCAGCCCGGCGACTGGTCGATCGGCGCCACCGCGTTCGGCGAGATGCTGCCGAACCACGCGAACATGGTGTCGCTCGACACGACGAAGAAGGACAAGTGGGGGCTGCCGGTGCTGAAGATCGATTGCGCGACCGGCGAGAACGAGGCGGCGATGCGCAAGGATATGATTGCCGACATGGCGGAGCTGCTCGAGGCGACCGGGGTGAAGCGCGTCAGCACCTACGACAACGAGTACTTCCCGGGCATGGGGATCCACGAGATGGGCACGGCGCGCATGGGACGCGATCCCAAGACGTCGGTGCTGAACGCGAACAACCAGGTGTGGGACGCGCCGAACGTGTTCGTCACGGACGGGGCCTGCATGGTCTCGGCCAACTGCGTGAATCCGTCACTGACGTACATGGCGCTCACCGCCCGCGCGGCGGACTTCGCCGTGAACGAGCTCAATCGTCGCAACCTCTGACCCGGTCGACTCCCATGACAGACAAAGAGCACGGACCGTCGATCGACCGGCGCGAGGCGATCAAGCGCGTCAGCGTCATGCTGGGCGGCGTCGCCTTCGTGGGCGGCACGAACCTGCTGACCGCCTGCGAGAAGGCGGGGACCCCCGCGGCGCGCGACAGCATCGCGGCCACGCCTCCCGCGCCGTTCACGACGCAGGAGATCGCGTATCTCGACGAGATCGCCGAGACGATCCTCCCCGAGACGAAGTCGCCGGGCGCGAAGGCGGCGAAGACCGGCGCGTTCATGGCGCTGATGGTCACCGACTCCTACAGCCTGCGCGATCAGGGGATCTTCCGCGAAGGCATGCGCAAGGTGAACGAGGCGACGCAGCAGGCGCACAAGGTGGAGTTCATGGCCGCGACGCCGGAGCAGCGCCTCGCGGTGCTCACGCAGCTCGATCGCGAGCAGAAGCGGCACATGGACGCGCGCGACGCGGCGGTGCGCGCGAAGCGGGGGCTGCCGCCCGTCCCGGTGCCCGCCGAAGCAGGAGAACCGGGCAAGGAGGGAGACGCGTACCTGTCGGACCAGCGGCAGGAGAACGCGCCGACGGGCAAGGCCAATCCGGCGCCAGCGATCACCGCCGATACCCCACCGCACTACTTCCGCATGATGAAGGAGCTCGCCCTGCTGGGCTACTTCACGTCGGAGGTCGGGTACACGCGCGCCCAGCGCTACGAGGAGACACCGGGCCGCTGGGATCCGTGCGTGCCCTATACGAAGGGAGAGCCCGCGTGGGCACCGCACGCGTGAGTTGGTGAGTCGGATAGCGAGTTCGTTGGGAACGGCGAACGGCCTCGGGACGCTCCTGCCTCCCGAGGCCGTTGCCGTTCCCGCCTTGCCCGATTCGCAGTTCGCAATTCCCATCGGAATTCGCATCCGCCGCGAGCGACCCTATCTTCGCCGCCCTCCTCGGTCCGCGCCGGCACGTCCGACGGCTCGTGAGCTCACGGCTCACGGCTCACGGCTCACGGCTCACGGCTCATGGCTCATGGCTCACGGCTCACGGCTCACGGCTCACCGCTCATTCGGCTGGACGTGTCGGTGTATCTCCTGGTCGTCCATCAGCGCGGCCCAGATTCGCCGCGCGTTCGACGTGGTGGCCGGACCAGACTGCGCTCGATAGTCGAACGTCATCGTCGGGCCCTGCGCCGTGCGAACGAGGATGTCGCGGAAGTGGATTTGCCGAACGTGGGGGTCGGTGTGTCCGGCGTCGGCCGCGCCCCACCCGGCGGCAATCTCGGGATCGTGCGTCGTCACGATGCCCACGGCACGCGCCGCCGACAGCCTGGCGAGGACGTCTCGCGTGGTGAGCCGCCGATCGACCGTGTTCGTGCCGTGGAGGATCTCGTCGAGCAGGAACAGCACTGGCGGACGTCCGGGTGCTTCGGCGTCGGAGACGATGCCGCGCAGCCGGCGAACTTCCGCCAGGAACAGCGAGACGCCGCCCGCGAGGTCGTCGGACACGCGCACGCTCGTGCGGACGCGCGCGGGGCGCAGCGACATCGTCTCCGCCGCGACGGGGCCGCCCGCGTTGGCCACGAGGACGTTCACGCCGACGGCGCGGAGATAGGTCGTCTTCCCCGACATGTTCGACCCGCTGACGACGAGCACGTCGCCGCCTGCGGCCAGCTCGACGTCGTTCCCGACCGCGACGGACGGCGCGAGCAGCGGGTGCCGCAGCTGCGTCGCGCGCAGCTGCGGGCCATCGGGATCGTCGTGCACGACGGGAAGGATCCACGTCGGGTGCTCGAACGCGAGCGTGCCGAGAGCGAGCAGCGCCTCCGCGTCGCCAACGAGCTGGAACCATTCGCGCACCCGCCCTCCATGACGATGCCCCCACGAGCCGAGTGCCTCGATGAGCAGCGCGTCGAAGGCGACCACCGCGTTGAGCGCCCAGTGTCCCATCGGTGAATAGTGCACCTCGTTCCACGTGAGCAGCTGCTGGAGCGACCCGAGCGCGCCGACCGCGTGATCGGTGCGGAGACGCCGCTGCAGCTCGCCGAGCGTGCCGTCGACGTCGTCCGCGAGCGAAAGCCGGCGCATCGTGTCCACCGCACCCTCCAGCTGCCGCACCGCGTCGCTCAATCCATGAAAGGAGCGCTGCAGCCGGCGCCGCGCGAGCGCGGCCAGCGCCAGGTTCACGACGAGGAGCGGCACGATGAGGGGCACCGCGCGCACTGATCCCGCGGCCGCGGCGGCGATGGCGCCGGCGAGGGCGAGCAGCGTCGCACCGCCGACGACGCGCCGCGGGACCGATCGCAGCGCATGGCTCTCGGCGCCCCAGCGGTGCAGTTGCTCGAGGTACCGGCGCGGAAGTGGTGGCGCGCGGCGCCCCGCGACGGCGGCGTCCAGCAGCAGGTCCGCGCGCCTGCGCAGCGCCGCCACGCTCCCCTGCCGCCCGGTGATGAACGCCAGCGGCGGCGGATCGCCCAGCAGCCACTCCTCCAGCCGCGCCGTGCCGAACGGGCTGGTGACGCCGATCAGGTGGAGCACCGATCGCTCGCCGACGACGTCGAGATCGCGCGCGGTGGCGCTCTCGGCGGCCGACGCCGATCCGGGGTCGCGGAACGGCGGCATCTCGTCCCACGCGCGCGACATGCGCGCGCGGCCCGCGTCGCAGGCTTCCACCTCCGCGCTCGCCCGCTCGAGCGCTCGGTGCGTGCGCGCGTGGACGACCACCAGGGCGACGAACGCCGCCGCGAGCGCCGCGGCCACCGCGCGGTGCCCCTGCCACAGCGCGATCGCCGCGCCCGTCGCCACGAGGAGCCGGAGTGCGCCGAGCCGGCTCTCCGTGCGCGAGAGCCGCACCGCGCGCGTGTGCGCCTCGGCTCGCCGCGCGGCGTAGTAGTGCTCGGCGTCCGACCGATCGGAAGTGTCCACGTCAACGCGAGTCGTGAGGAACGAGAGCGGAGGGTGGCATCGGGATGCGTCTGCTGCGACTCGCCGCGCGCGTCGTCGTCAATCGAATTCGCGTCCAGTAGCGCCAGCGGGCGCGCGTGGCCGCGGACGTGACGGTCCGCGGGCACGCCATGGGGCAAGGCGCCGTTCAGCGCGGGACCGGCCGCTCCGCGGTCGTCCGCCCTGCCGCCATGCGCATCCCCGCGAGCAGGTGCTGCACGAACTCCGGTCGCTGCCACGTGTCGCGGAAGTGGCCGAGGATCGTCGCGAACACGCGGCCCTGACCGTACGTCCGCGTCCACGAGACCGGGTGATCGGTGTTCGTCGGCGCGGGAAGCCGTCCCATGTTCGGGGCGCCAAGCGACGTGTTGTCCAGCGAGAGCAGCACCTGGCTCGTCGCGCGCGGGCTCTTGTCGAGGATGTAGAACTCCTCGCGGATCCAGAACCGGTCGTCCAGGTGCGCGGTCGCCGCGTGCGACCGCGCCTCCTTCCGCACGCGCAGGTGGGTCGTCCACGGATGCGACTCGAACAGCCCGCCGCCGACCATCTCGCGATACTCGTCCCATCCGTAATTGGCGTCGAGCCCCGCGTGTGCCACGACCACCCCCTTCCCGCCGCGCACGAAGTCGGTCACCGCGCGCTGCTGCTCGGGACTCACCGCGTTGGGGAGGGGGGCGCGCAGCCGCACCGCGCGCAGCGCCGCCTGGGTCGTGTCCGCCGGCGCGATGCGCAGCGTCGAGTTCGCGAAGAAGAGCAGATCGTACTTCGCCAGGTTGGACGGGTTCAGCGTGGTGAGGTTCTCCGTCGTGTCCACGCGCAGCTCGGTCGTCTTCTCCAGCTCCTTCATCAGCTCCACCGCGCCCTCGATGCCGTAGGTGTGCCGGAAGCCGTGCGTCGCCGTCACCATCAGCACCCGGATCGGCGCGCGCCGGTCGCGAACCGCCACCAGCTCGGCCACGCTGTTCGGGCCCTTCGCCCCGGCACGCGGGGTGACGCGCACGTTGCGGAAGCGCACCGAGAAGTCGGGGGTGCGGTTCACCAGCCCGATGTAGCCCTCCGTCGCCTTGCGCCCGAAGAAATCGTTGACCTTTTCGCCATTCACCCACACGGTGTAGCGCTGGCCGATCACGTCCACGCGCAGCGAGTTCCATTCGCCGGGCGCGCGGCTCACCGGCCGGCGCGGCGACATCTGATCGCGGTGGTGCATCGAGTCGGCACCCACGAGGTTGATCGCCCCCGTGAGGAACATCGAGCGCGTGTAGTGCACGGGCTCGCGGAACGCGGGAGGCTTCTCTTCGCCGAGCTTCACCTCGTACGCGCTGCGCTCGGCCGCCTCGAGGCTCGCCGGCGCCTGCGGGAGCCGCAGGAAGACGCCCGCCGCCGCACCCGCCCACTCGGGGAGATACTCGAGCTCCAGCGTGAAGTCCGTGAAGGACCGCTGCGCGTAGTAGAGCACTCCCTTCCCCCGCTGGCTGGCGAGGCTCCCGTCGCGCAGCAGCTCCATGCGCGGGTCCTCCGCTGCCTTCCAGCCGTTCAGGCTCTTGCCGTCGAGCAGCACCTCGGTCTGGCGCGGCGCTACGGCGCCGGGCGTCTGCGCGACCGTGCGCTGCGCTTCGCCGCCCAGTAGTAGGAGCGCAACGATGGTCGTGAGCTTCGGTCTCCGTATCATGGCCATGCTCGGTGAGAGACGATGAATCATCGCGCCGGCGGCGACGGCCGCTAGTGGCACGTCAACGTCGTCTCGCGCTCTTGTTCTCCAGGAAGTCGGCGTGCTGCCCGCCGCCGAGTCGGTTCCAGCTCGCCGGCGCGAACTCCTTGTTCGCGATGTCGGGGTCACCGTCGCCGTCCATGCGTCGCGAGGGGAGCTGCAACGAGGGACGAGGAACGCACGAGGTCGGGATCTCTGTGGGTGACTTGGTGCACGGAGCGACGAGAGGCGATCCGGCGACGATGTGCCCGTCGCGGCCGCCGGCCCGATCCGACCGACCCGCGCGGATCGTACCGCCGGACGTCGTCACGACTACTCATTTCGCCGTCGCAACGTTGAGCGCCCCAGCCCGTCGGATGGGCCGCATGGCCGGCCTCGTTCCCACCGGCGGGATGAGGCGTCCTATCCCAGGACGGACCACGGCGGCCCGATCCAGCCAGCGGGGCGCGACCGCCTCGCTCACCCCGATCACTCGGAACGCGAGGCACCGGAGATGACGCAGCTCAGAGTCCTGTTGTCCCTGGCCACTACGGACAACGACTATCAACGCGAGCAGGCGAACGCCGCCCAGGCGGTGGCGAGCCAGGCTGGCATCGATCTGCGTGTGATCTACGCGGGTGGCGATGCCATCACGCAGACGAAACAGCTCCTCGCCGTCACACAGGCGACCGACGACCGCCCGGACGTCATCGTCGTCCATCCCTGCGGCACGTCCATGCCACAGGTCGCCAAGGCCGCGGTGCAGCAGCAGATCGGCTGGATCGTCGTCAACCGCGTGGCCGACTATGTCGCGGAGCTGCGAGCCCAATCCAAGGTCCCGGTCGCTGGCATTGCGCTCGACAATGTCGAGGTGGGTCGGCTTCAGGGACTGCAGTTCGCGGCACTCCTCCCCTCGGGAGGGACGGTGCTCTACCTCGAGGGCCCGTCCAACGAAGTCTCCAAGAATCGGCGCGCCGGCACTCTCGAGACGCTGCCATCCAACATCGAGCTGCAGCCGGCCCGTGGCCGATGGACCTCCGAGAGTGGTGCCCAGGCGCTCGCGATCCGGCTCGGGCTGCGCGGAACGCGCGTGCCCGACCTCATCGGCAGCCAGAATGACGACATGGCGATGGGGGCACGACAGGCCGTGGAAGCGCTGCCGCCAGGGCCGCAGCGGGACCAGTGGCTCTCGATCCCGTACACCGGTGTCGATGGCGTGCCGGCCACTGGCCAGGCGTGGGTGCAGCAGCACCTGCTCGCCGCGACGATCGTCGTGCCGCCCCTGGCCGGCGTCGCCGTCGAACTGCTCGCCAAGGCCGTTCTGTCCGGACATCCGATGCCCGAGCGTACGACAATTCGACCGACGTCGTACCCACCGATCGCCGAGCTCCGCCCCGCCACGACGATCCCACGGTAGCGAACGGTCTTCCGGGCGAGCCGGTTCGTCAGCCCGTCGCGCCGTCGAGTACGAGCGCGATCGCGCGCGCCAGCGCGGTCTCCGGATCACCGTCCGGTCCCAGGAGATCCGCCGACGCGCGCGCCAGCGCGCCCGCGTGCGGCATCGCCACGCCGAGGCCGGCCCACGCGAGCATCGGGGCGTCGTTGTTCCCGTCGCCGAACGCCACTACCTGCGCCTGGGCCACCCCCAGCTCCGCCGCCACCTCGGCGAGCGCCGTCGCCTTGCTCACGTTGGGGGCGCTGAACTCGAGGTAGGGCGGATCGGTGCGCGTCACGGCCAGCCGCGCGTCGTAGCGCGCATGCGCCTCCGCCACCGCGTGCGTGATCTCGTCGGGCTCGCCGAGCCAGATGATCTTGGCGACGTCGTGCGGCACGTCGCCGTGTGCGCCGCTCGCGAGCAGATCGGTCACGTGCCGGTGCGGTTCCGAGTTCCGCTCCTGATCGTACTCGGTCCATCGCGTCCGCGTCTCGACGTGGATCCCGCCCGGCCGGTAGTGCTGTACCGCGAATCCGCGCCCACGTCCCTCGCGCGTCACCTCGGCCACCTCGGCGGCGGGCATCGCGTGCGCGAAGCGCACCGCGCCCGTGTTGCTGTCCTGCACCACCGCGCCCTGCGCCGAGATGACGGGGCCCGGCGGCAGCCCGAGCGCGCGATGGAACGGCAGCATGTTCGTGTGACTGCGCCCGGATGCGAGGACCACCTGCGTGCCGGCGGCGAGGAGCCGCGCCACGGCCGCGGCGTTGCCCGCGCTGATCACCCCGTCCGGGCCGACGAGCGTGTCGTCGATGTCGACGGCGGCGAGCAGGAAACGTGGTTGGCGCGTCTCGCTCATGCCGTGAGCTCCACCGGATTGACTCATGCCGTGAGCTCCACCGGATTGCCGTCCGGGTCGGCGATCACGGATTCGTAGAAGCCGTCCCCCGTCCAGCGGGGCGGCGACAGCACGCGCACGCCCTCCGCCGCCAGCCGCGCCGTCAGCGCATCGACGGCGGCCGTGGAGCCGAGCGACAGGGCGACGTGCGCATAGCCGACGCGCGGACCGGCCTCGACGCGGTCCGCGCGCACCGCATCGTCGGGCAGTGTCATCAGCTCCAGCTGCGCGCCGCCGGCGAAGCGCAGGAAGTACGACACGAACCCCGGTTGGCGCGCGCTCTGGTAGCGCGCGCCCGCGCGTGCGCCGAAGTGCCGCTCGTAGAATGCCCGCAGTGCTTCCAGACGGTCGATGCCGCGCGTCCAGAGCGCGACGTGCGCCAGGCGCGCCGCGCTCGGCATCGGCCCGTCGTCGCCGCTCGCGTCGGGGTTCACGAGGCGGTGCGGTGGACGCTCACCCGGCCTGCCACGCGTCGAGCCGCTCGCGCAGCACCGCCATCTCGGCGTCCGTACCGATGCTGACGCGCAGGAACGACGCGGTGAGCGGGTGATTGGGGAAGTAGCGCACGAGCACCTTGTTGGCGAAGAGGTAATCGTACGCCGACCGCGCCACCGCCGGCCCACGCTCGCCGCGCGCGTTCACTGGCTCGGTGAACACGAAGTTCGCCTGCGACTCGTACGTGAACCACTGGCGCCGCGCCGTCAGGTCCGTCACGAACGCGTCGCGCGTCGCGACCACGCGCGCCACGAGCGACTCGAAGTACGGCTGGTCCTCGATCGCGGCGATCGCCGCCGTCTGCGACAGCCGGCTCACGTTGTAGCTGTCGCGCACGCGGTCCAGCACGTCGATCACGGAGGCGTCGGCCAGGGCGTACCCGACCCGGATGCCGGCCAGCGCGTAGGCCTTCGACAGCGTGCGCACGACCACGAGGCGCCGGTGCCGCGCGAGCAGCGGCACCGCGTGCTCGCGCGCGAACGCCGCGTACGCCTCGTCCACCACGAACAGCCCGCGATAGCCCTCGAGCACGCGCTCGAGCTCCGCGTTCGCGAATCCCACTCCCGTCGGCGCGTTGGGCGAGGTGAGCACGAACGCTCGAGCCGACGACGCGTGGATGCGCTCGATCGGCAGCCGCATCGCTCGGTCGAGCTCGATCGTCTCGACGCGCCCATTCTGGATCTCGACCAGCACGGGGTAGAGCGAGTAGCTGGGCACCGTGAACCCGAGCGGCGCCGCGTCGCTGCAGAAGGCGCGGACCAGCATCGTGAGGATGTCGTCCGAGCCGTTGCCGATGCAGACGTTCTCCTCGGCGAGCCCGTGCAGCCTCGCCACCGCCGCGCGGAGCGGCGTGCTGCGCGGGTTCGGGTAGAGCCGCAGCGTCGCGCCGTCGTCGCCGAGCTCGCGCCGGAGCGCGTCCGCCACGCGAGGGCTCGGCGGGTACGGGCATTCATTCGTGTTGAGCTTCACCCAACCGGCGTCGGTCGGCTGCAGGCCGGGCGTGTAGGCGTGCAGCGAGGCGACGTGCGGCAGCGCGAGGGACGACGGGTCGGGCATCGCGGACGGAGTGGTGGTTCGGGGCGCTCGAAGGAATATCGCACCTGTGCATCCGCGGCGTCTTCCGGGTGCAACGAATGCGGGCGATCCTCGTAGGGTCTCGCGCGAACCTCACGCCGCGCCGGCGGCGGCCCACGCTCTGCACATGGCGGATGCGCGCGGCGCCGCGGTGGCGCCGGCCACACTCGGGGAGGCACAGGTGCTCTGGGCAATCATCGTCGGACTCATCGTGGGTGCGATCGCGAAGCTCATCATGCCGGGGAAGGATCCCGGCGGGATCATCGTCACGATCCTGCTCGGCATCGCCGGATCCTTCGTCGGCACGCTGATCGGCCGCACCCTGGGCTTCTATCGCGGCGGGCAGGGGGCCGGGATCATCATGTCGATTCTCGGCGCGATCCTCGTGCTCTGGATCTACCGCATGATCGTGTCGCGGCGAACCGCGCCATAGACTCGCGCATTGCGCCATGCGCTATGCGTGATGCGAAACGACCTCGGGAGGCCATTGCTTCCCGAGGTCGCTAGCCCAAAGCGCACAGCGCAATGCGCACAGCTCAAAGCCTCGCGTCCTTGAAGCGCACCATACGGCGGCGCTCCTCGTCCCAGAGCGCGAGTCGCAGCGCGGCCACGCCGGCGCTGAACGTCAGCACGGGCGCGACCTGGAGGAGTGGCGACGCGTCGTGGCAGCGCTGCAGACGGTAGTTGGGAATGCGTGGCGCCAGATGGTGCACGTGGTGCAGGCCGATGTTCCCCGTGAACCACTGCAGCACCGGGTGCAGCACCAGATGCGAGCTCCCGTGCAGCGCCGCGGTCGCGTAGTCCCACTCCTCGGACGACTCCCAGTAGGCGTCCTCGAACTGGTGCTGCACGTAGAACAGCCAGATGCCCGCCATCGCCGCGAGGTAGATGGCAGGCAGATAGACGACCAGCAGCGCGGGCCAGCCGAAGAGCGCGACCGTCAGGGCGCCGAGCACCAGGATGGCGGCGTTGGTGGCCCACACGCTCGCGACCTGCTTCTCGCCGGTCGCCTTGCCCCGCGGGCGGAAGCGCTGGTTGATCATCAGGTACAGCGGTCCGACGAGCAGCAGGGCCGCCGGATGCCGGGCCAGGCGATACGCGAGTCGGCCGCGCGGCGTGCGCGCGAGGTACTCGCGTACGGTGAGCGTCTGGATGTCGCCGTGCCCGCGGCGTTCCAGATCCCCCGACGACGCGTGGTGCAGCGCGTGATCGCGCCGCCACTGACCGAACGGAGTGAGCGTCAGCGCGCCGGTGACGAAGCCCACGCACTCGCTCGCGCGGCGCCACGGGAGGAAGGAGCCGTGCGCGCAGTCGTGCATGAAGATGAACGTCCGAACGAGCAGGCCGGCCGATAGCGGCGCGAGCGCGAGCGCCGCCCACACCGACCAGTCGTACAGCTGATACGCGACGGTGAACGACAGCGCGAGCAGGCCGAGCGTGATGACGAGCTGCACGATCGAGCGGGTCGCGTCCGGACCGATGTACGGGGCGACCGCGGCCCGCCAGGCAGCGGGCGAGGGCGCGCGTGCCGCGACGGGCGAGGCTTCGCTACTCAAGCGTTGGACTCCTCATAGGCGGCGCAGAGGCGCTGCACACACTGGGCCGCGAGCGTCGCGGACGAGATGGCGTCGCCCGCCGATCCGGCCGGCGCCCATCCCCATTGTGCCTCGCGTTCGGCCACGGCCACGAGAACGCGTTCCCAGATTGGGGTGGCCGAGCTGGCACCGGCGCGATCGTGCGTGCGCTCGAACCCCTGCGGCGTGCGGGCGGCGACGGTGCCGCGCCATACCACGATGAGCAGCTCGCCATCCGCGACGGTGCCCTGCGCCCGCTGCAGCCAGGCGACGGTCAGCGCGACGGGGCCCAGTTGCACCAGGCATCGCGCCGGCGAGCGCCGGACCACTGGCGCCTCGGGCACCAGCGCGGGGTCGGTCGCGAGATGGTCTGCGCGCCACGCGGCGAGCGCCGTGGCGATCTCCTCGTGGAGCCGGCCGAGCTCGCGCGTGCAGGCAGCGCTCGCCCGATACGACGTGGTGAAGTTCGGGGGAGCGTCGTTCGCCTGCACGTCGCTTCGACGCACGGCGATGTGATCGAGCATGGAGCCTCCGTGCGGGTGACTTGGCGCCCAAAGCAGATCAGGGGCCCGCTCGCACTGGCAGGCCCCCGATCGTTCGGAACTTGTCCGCACGCCGGGGCGCGCGTGTTGCTCATTGAGCTTAGCCCCGCGCCCGGGGTGGCGCAATGCGCGGCGCGCTGCATGCCCCCATGGAGGCCTTGCGGACGTGCTGGGTTCGGTGCGCCCGCAATTCCCGGGTCGAGCTGACCCCGTCATTCGCGCGCAGTCGTCGGATGGGGACCACAGCGTGCGGTCCTGGCATCGTTGTCGCAGCGGTGCCGCTGGCCGACTTCGAGAGTGTTACCGTGGAGCTGCTCGTGATTCGACATGGCGTGGCCGAGGAGCGTGAGGCGTTCGCGGCCACGGGGAAGGATGACGCGCTCCGTCCGCTCACCAAGGAAGGACGGTGGAAGATGGAGCGCGTCGCCCGTGGGCTCCGGCACGTGCTTCCCTCGCTCGACGTCGTCGCGACGAGCCCGTTCACGCGCGCCGCGCAGACGGCGAAGATCGTCGCCGCGTCGTATCCCGATGTCGCCGTCGAGCGGCTCGACGCGCTCACGCCCGAAGCCCGTCCGCGGACGTTCCTCGCCTGGCTTCGCGAGCGCGCGGCCGACGACAGGGTCGCGATCGTTGGGCACGAGCCGCACCTCGGATCGCTCGTCTACTGGTTCCTTACCGGCGACTTCGCCGAAGGGCGCATCACGCTGCGCAAGGGCGGCGCGTGCCTTCTCTCGTTCGACGCGAAGCCCCAGGCGGGAAAGGGGGTGCTGATCTCCTCCCTCACCCCGTCGCTTCTGCGCCGACTCGGGGAATGACGGACTGGCGCTAGTCGGCGCGGGCGTAGCGCCGCGTCGCCCAGTGGCTCACGAGGGCGAGACAGTCGGCCTGGGTATCGAACGCGCGCGTCTCCGCCGCGGCCCGCGCGACGACGTCCATGATCATCGCCACCCCGCGCGACGCCGGTACCTGCTGCCACCGCAGCTGATCGGCGAGTTGCTCCACGGCTGCACGGATGGTGCTGCGCGGGCACCCGGCGGCGATGACGCGCGCGAGCTTCTCTTCGAACCGGCCCTGGCGCAACGACGGTGTGGCTGGCAGGATCGTGGCGGAAGCGGGCGAGGTCTCGATCAGCATCGTGCGCTCGGATGGGATGGTCTCGAAGCATGCGACGCCATGGCGTCGCCGGCAATCGGATGCCGCACACTGTTACATGACGTAGGGCTTTGCCTGCCCTACTCGCTCCGCGGCGTCATCCGCCCGGCGGCGCGCCTCGATCATGCGAATGTCGCGCCAGACTTGGATCCCCGGCCGGAGAGAGACCTTTGCTCGCCGAACGTTCGGACGGGATATTCCGGTCGACACCACCGGGCTCGGACTGCGTGACAACTGGCCATGGCCGTCATGACCGCTCAATCCGCGGCGACTCGGCAACGACGTGTACGCGCGCCCTCGGCGCGCTCGTCCTCGCGCTCGTGGCGCTCGGCGGCGCCGCCACGCCGGTGCACGCGCAGGGCTATCCCTTCAGCCAGCGCGGCAGCGTCGCCCAGCACGTCGCACACACTACGATCGAGGTGGAGTACGGCCGGCCCGTGGCCCGCGGCCGAGCCCTGTTCGGGCAGCTCGTGCCATGGGACAGCGTCTGGCACCCCGGCGCCGATTCGGCCACGCGGATCTCCTTCGACCATCCGGTCCGCCTCGAGGGACAGGAGGTCAGGGAGGGCGAGTATTCCCTCTGGCTCATCCCGCGTGCCTCCCGGCCGTGGACGGTCATCCTGAGCCGCGCCGCACACGTGTTTCACAAGCCGTATCCCGGTGCCGCCCGCGACGCGTACCGGTTCGAGGTCGCACCCGAGCGCGGCGCGCACATGGAATCGTTCGCCATCTATTTTCCCTCGGTCGTGCGCGCCGACGCCGTGCTCCGCCTGCACTGGGGCGAGACGGTGGTGCCGCTTCGCGTCAACGCCCCCTATTCACCACCGTGACACGATGAGACGAGCGACGACCACGCGCGTGCGACAGGGATGGATCCTCGCGGCGATGCTGCTGTGCGCCAACTCGGTGCCTGCGCACGCCCAGAAGGGGTGGGTGACGATTCTCGACGCGCGGTCCTTCAAGGACTGGAAGGTCGCACCGGAGCATGCGGGCACGCGCGTCGAGGAGACGGCCACCGAGAAGCGCGTGGTCGCCGGTGATCCGAAGCGCGACGGCCAGTGGACGTTCACGAAAGGCGTGCTGCACGGCGAGGGGGGCGTGAGCCACATCTTCAGCCCGCGGGGCGACTACGAGAACTTCTCGTACCGCGCCGAGATCCGGATCTCGGACAAGGGGAACAGCGGGCAGTACTTCCGCACGGCGTTCGGCAACGGGTTTCCCAACGGCTACGAGGCGCAGATCAACAGCACGCACGCCGATCCGGTGCGCAGCGGAAGCCTCTACGGGTTCCAGAAGGTCACCGACATGCTCGTCCCGCCGAATACCTGGTTCACCCAGGAGGTGACCGCCGTCGGAAACCACATCACCATCAAGGTGAACGGCAAGACGACGGTCGATTACGTGGATGCGAAGAGCTCGCACGCCAGGGGGCACTTCGCCTTCCAGCAGCACAACCTCGGCAGCGAGGTGTGGATCCGGAACGTGAGAGTGCGGGAGCTGCCGAAGCGCTAGCCGCGCTGTCCTCCGAGTGCGGAGCGGAGCGACCCGCCGCTACCCGTGGGCGCGCGGTGCAGCAGCGGCGTGTCGGGCGGAAGCTGGCGGGAGCGATGCGGCACCATGAGCGCAGCAACCTACAGCTGCTCCCCGGACGCGGCAGTGCCCTTTCGCACCGGATGGACCTCGGGGTTCCAGCGGAGGATCGCCGCGTGCACCGTCTCCAAATGGGTGCGCATCCGCTCCACCGCAAGGGCCTCGTCGCGCCGCTCGATGGCGTCGAGGATCTGGAGGTGGTCCTGATGGTCCGCCTCGCGCGAGCCGAAGATGCCGAGGATCAGTCGCTGCTCCTCCGTGAACAGGTCGTGCAGCACCGCCAGCAGCTGCGCGGTCACCGAGTTGCCCGACGCCTCGGCGATCTTGCCGTGGTACGCCATGTTCACGGAGTTCAGCGTCGTGTCGTCGTCGAGATGCTTGCCGGCGTCCTCCAGGATCAGGCGCAAGTCCGCGACGTGCTCGGCCGTCGCGTGCCGCACGCAGTCGGCGACCGACTGGACCTCGATCGGGATGCGGGCGCGGATGAGGTCGAGGAGGAGCTTCTTCGTGACGGTGCCGGCGTAGTCGGGGCTGGCGAGCACGAGGACCTCCTCGCTCCGGCTGACGAAGACGCCGGCGCCGTGGCGGATCTGGACGACGCCCATGGCCTCGAGCTTCTTGAGGGCCTCGCGGATCGACGGCTGGCCGACCTCGAAGCGCTTGGCCATCTCGACGATCGGCGGCAGGCGGTCGCCGCGGCGGTAGTTGCCGCTCTGGATGGTGCCGCGGATCTGGCGCGCCAGCCGGTCGGGGAGGCTCTGCTTCACCACCGGCTCGAACGAATGCTTCATGGCCCCTCGGCTCGAATCGTTGCGTCGTCGCGCAGCGGGCAGCGAAGTGGCGTACCGCGCCGGTCCCGTTGCCACGAAGCGCGCGCTTCCCGCGCTGAACGACAGTCCGGCCCGCCACCCGCGTCACGAAGAGATAATAGTGGCACTCGTCGTTGTCATCGTCGACCCACCATGGTCGCGCCGCCTCGGCCCTTTCATCACCAGCGCGCGAGGAGATCGTTGATGGCGGTGTAGGCCGGCTTCGGCTGGAAGGCGGCATCGAACAGCAGCGCGGCGCCCTGCCCGGCGAACACGCCGGGGATCCACGACGCGAGATCGGTGAATCCCCAGGTCACGACCATGTCGCACGCCGGGACCTCCAGACACGCCATCACGACGTCGGCATAGTTCTGGGCCTGCGTCTGCATCGCCGCGGACGATGCGGGCACGGGCATCCGGATGTCCAGCTCCGTGATCTAGATGCCCAGCCCGAGCGCCGCGAAGCGGTTCATGTTCGCGACGAGGGCCGCGCGCGATGGCGGCCCGCACTGGTCCCCGCCTCCGACCCGCCCCGTCGCTCAGGGGACCAGCGGCGTCCCGCGCGACAGCGCCATCACACGGTGATACGCCGGCTTCGGCTTGTTCTGTCGGTCGAACAGCAGCGGGTAGTTGGTGCGTCCGCGCACCGGCCAGCCGTTGAGCCACGAGTCGTGGTCGGCGACGCCCCAGAACGTCACGCGATCGATGACGGCGCGATGCGAGAGGTACACGCGGAACAGCCCCTCATAGCGCTGCGCCAGCGCCTGCTGTAGCGAGTCCGGCAGTCCCGCCTTGTATGGGTCGAGAGTGGGGGCGGGCCCGGCGCGCACCGAGACGTCGGCCGTCGCGTTGCGCGTCGCCTGCGGCAGCATGTCGATGTCGAGCTCCGTGATGTGGACCTTCACCCCCGTCGCCGCGAGCATCCGGATGCTGGAGTCCACCTGCGCGAGCGTGGGCGTGGTCAGCTTGAGGTGCTCCTGTGTCCCCACCCCGTCGATGCGCACGCCGCGCTCCTTCAGCGACCGGACCAGCCGCACGGCACCGTCGCGCTTCGCTGGATAGTCCAGGTTGTAGTCATTGTAGAAGAGCTCAGCCGCGGGATCGGCCTCGCGCGCGAACTGAAACGCCTTCTCGATGTAGTCCGGTCCGATGATCCGGAACCACGGCGACTGGCGCAGCGTGCCGTCCTCGTTCAGGGCCTCGTTGACGACGTCCCACCCCTTGATCCGGCCCTTGTACCGGCCGACGACGGTTGAGATGTGCTCCTTCATCCTGGCGAGTAACTCGTCGCGCGTGAGCGGCTGACCCTGAGCGTTCTCGAATACCCAACGCGGGGTCTGGCTGTGCCAGACGAGCGTGTGCCCGTACACCGCCATGCCGTGCCGCTGGCCGAAGGCGACGTATGCATCCGATGGTCCGAACTCGTACCGCTCCAGCTGCGGATGCACGCGCTCCCACTTGAGCACGTTCTCGGGCGTGACCGCGTTGAACTCGCGCCGGATGAGCGCGACGCTCGCGGTGTCGCGCTCCGTGAACTGCTGCGGTGCGAGCGCCGTCCCGATCGCGAACGCCTCACGAAAGGCGTCCTTCAATCCTGCGGACGTGGGCCCGGCCGCAGCGCCGCCCGTTCCGAGCGTCGGTGTCCTGGACTGGCAGGCCGACAGCAGCAGCGTCACGCAGGCGACGAGGCGAGGACGAGTGATCATGGTGCGGAGGGGACGGGAGTGGGCAGGAAAGCGGTCCGCCGCTCGTCGAGCTCGCGCGACATCTCGAGCTCGAGCGACTTGTCGATGCGGTAGAAATAGAGGCAGACCGCGCACAGGACGAACGCGATCGCCGGGAACAGGCTGGCCGAGAGTCGGATGCCGAGCAGCGCGCGCTCCGACTGCGCGACGTTCGGCACGTACCCGTACGCATCGAGGAGATAGCCGCCGATGGCGCCGCCGATCCCGAGCCCGGCCTTGAGGCCGAAGATGATCGCCGAGAAGATCACGGCGGTCGCACGTCGGCGATTCCGCCACTCCGAGTAGTCGGCGACGTCCGCCATCATCGCCCAGAGCAGCGGGATGGTGAATCCGTACGCGAACTGCCGCAGTGCTTCTGTCGTGATGATCAGCGGCAGGTTGTCCGGCGGCAGCAGGACGAAGGCGGCCGTGAACACCACGGTGCCGAGCAGGCCGAGCACGAACAGCCGGCGCTTGCCGATGCGCTCCGCCACTGGCTTCGAAAGCAGCACACCGACGATCGTCGCGCCGGTGCCGATGACGTTGAAGAGACTGAACACGTCCTCTCGGCCCACGTAGTACTTGAAGAAGTACACCATCACGCCGCCGCGCAGCGCCAGCGTGATGAAGAGGATCACCGTGAGCGCGAACATCGCTTTCCACGGTCCGTTGCTCAGCAGGTCCGCGAAGTCCTGCTTGATGGAGCTCTTCTGCGCAGGGTCCGGTTGGACGCGCTCACGTGTCGCCATGAACGTGATGATGAAGAACACCACGGCGAGCGCGGAGAAGATCCCCATCGTGACCCTGTACCCCAGGGCGTCGTTCCCCTTGCCGAATGTCTCGACCATCGGCAGCGCCAGCCCCTGGATCACGAGCTGCGACGCCATCGCGAATACCATTCGGTACGACGACAGGCTCGTCCGCTCGACGACGTCTCCCGTCATCACTCCGCTCAGCGCGGAGTACGGGAGGTTGTTCGCCGAGTACACCATCATCAGCAGGATGTAGGTGACGTAGGCGTAGGCGAGCTTGCCCGACGGGCTCAGGTCGGGCGTCGTGAACGCGAGGAAGCCCATGATCCCGAACGGCACCGCGGTCCAGAGGATCCAGGGTCGGAACTTCCCCCAGCGCGTGTTCGTGCGATCCGCGATCACCCCCATGAGCGGGTCGAATGCCGCGTCGAAGACACGCACGACGAGGAACAGGGTGCCAGCCGCCGCCGCCGTGATGCCGAACGTGTCGGTGTAGAAGGCGAGCTGGAAGATGATCATCGTCTGGAAGATGAAGTTGGCGGCGGCATCTCCGATGCCGTAGCCGACCTTCTCCCGAACCGACAGCCGTTCCCGTGCGAGTGTCATGCGTTGCGTCCTGGCGTCAGCGGTTCGAAGTGGTGAGCGGCACGATCGCGACGGCGGCCGGCGACTACCGGCCGCGCCGGAAC
>DASTSX010000028.1:0-2506 GCA_035760455.1 Gemmatimonadaceae bacterium
ACAGTGGGAGACCCATGGCCGCCGCGCCGAGCACCACGGCCCACCACATCCCTCGGCCGGCGCAGACGAGCAGCGGCAGCACGCCGTTCGCCGCGTAGAGCACGAGCGGCAGCCGCGACGGCGCGACGCGCGACGCCCACCGGCTCGGCGGCACGATCGCCAACATCGCCCGCGCGACGAGGAATCCCGTCAGCAGCCATCCGAGCCAGTTCGTCAGCGGCATTCCGTAGAAGAAGCCCGTGAGGAACAGCCGCCGCATCGGCGACGCGCCTTCCGTCGACGGCAGCTGCCAGATCCAGTGCGTCGTCGCCACCATCGCCGGATCCATCGACACGTCCCACGCCGTGAGCACGAGCGCCGCCACGGCGGCCCACCGCCAACGCGTGCGCGAGTCGTCGGCCGCCGTCAGGACCCGGCCGCAGATCGCCAGCGACGCGTACAGCATGAAGAACCAGGACGTGGGGATGTTGAACGGCACGCGTCCGCCAACGAGATAGCCGAGCTGGCTGGTGTACGTGTACGGCCCGAACGGATATCCCGTCGTGGTGCCGGTCAGCTCCGCGGCGAGCGAGAGCGAGAAGCCGACGACGAAGATCCAGGCCGCCGTGCGCCACCCCAGGCGGCTGGCCGCGTGGAACAGCCCGGCGATCGCGCCGAGCACCACCGTCGTCTGCCCGCCGAACACGAACATGAACGCCGCCACTCGCTGGTTGGCCGGCGTCTGCAGCCAGGCCGGTGCAGGGGGCGCGAGGAAGGTCGCGAACGCGATCCCCGAGCCCACGAGCAGCAGCACGTGCCCCACGAGCGCGAGGCGCGCGATGCGCGATTCCGATCCCTTCTGCGCGACTGTCGGCTCGCTCATGCCCAGGTGACCTTCGGACCGTCCGTCTGTGGCCGCCGAGTGGGAACCTTCTCCGGCGTGTCGCGCGCTACGGGAGTGCGCCACACGCTCCACGCGACCGCGGCCCGCGCTCCGAGGCCCAGCCGTGCTCGCGTGCCGAAGGTGTCGTACCCGATCGCCTCGATCGCGCCCAGGATGCCCGAGTAGCCGACGGCGCACGCGGTCGCGCAGCGTTGCGAGTCCGGGGCCAGCAGCGCGATCCCGGGCATGGCGGACGCATAGAGCGAACGGGCTCGCGCGATCTCGAACGCCATGAGGGCGCGCCACCGCGGGTCCGTCGGCCGCAGACCTCGTAGCACGTCATCCCGGGTCAGATCGAACTGCGCGAGGTCTACCTCGGGCAGATAGCACCGGCCCTTCCGCGCGTCCTCGCCCACGTCGCGGAGGATGTTCGTCAACTGCATGGCGACGCCCAGGATCCGGGCGTGGGTCAGGGCGCGTCGCCGCACCTCGTCGCCGCCCGTGACCCCGAACACGTGAGTGCACATCTCGCCCACCGTGCTCGCCACCCCCTCGCAATAGCGGTACAGCTCGGGCCATGTCGTGTAGTGCGACGGCGCGCAATCGACCGCGAGCCCTTCCAGTAGTTCGTGCAGCACGGCTGAGGGCACGCCGTGAAGGGTCACCGCGCGGTGCAGCTCGCGGAAGACGGGTCCGACCGGACGACCGGCGAGTGCCTCGCGCAGCGCACGCCGGTACTCGTCCAGGCGCAGCGCGGTCTCCGAACGCGGCGCTGACGCGGAGAGGTCGACGAGGTCGTCGGCCACGCGACAGAACGCGTACAGCGCATACGCCGACCGTCGCTTCTCGGGGCTCAGGAAATGGCTCGCCAGCCAGAAGGTGCGCGCATGGGTCCGCACGATCTGCCGGCATTGTGCTGCGTCGTCCACGCTGGTCCGCTCGGTGTTGGGTGTCGAGAGCAGGAGCGGCGCGGCACTCGCCACGCGCTCGCTTCGACAGCTCAACGCCTACGGATGACGTTCGTTCCCGCGCACAGCCATCGGGCGAGGCTCTCGCACCGGGAGTGCCGCCGAGCGAGAGGGGCGGCTAGCGCGAGTAGATGACGAGATTGCCGTCGTTCAGGTTCAGGGTCACGCTGCCGCCCGCGGCGGTGCCCGTGAACTGGTAGCCCAGCACTTTGTCGTTGAACTGCAGGTCCGCGCCCTCGCCCAGAAACACCCAACTCCCCGCCGTGCCGAACGAGAGCTGCTGGACGATGCCGCTCTGCGTGTAGCGGTAGACGCGCGACTCGGTCCACGACTTGTCGGAGCTGATGACGAGCTCGCCGCTGAGCAGCTCGGTCTTTCCCATCTCGTCGGACGCCGTCTGCGTCGGGAGGGTGCGGCCCCCGTAGGCGCGCAGCCGATACGTCCCGACGACCGACGTCGGCCGAATGCTCGTGTCGATCTCGTTCGTGCAAGCCGTGAGGAGGACCACGGCCAGAAGGGCGGCGAAGCGTCGCATGGAGAGGCGGAAGGGTCGGGTGGGCCGTCGGCGGCCGGAGCGAACGCGGCGACGTCGCTCGCCGGCACCTGCTGAACCCGTGCGATGGGAGACGATCACGGTCCCGGCCCAGCAACGGCGCACCGGCCCCCATCGTCAGCT
>DASTSX010000029.1:0-2189 GCA_035760455.1 Gemmatimonadaceae bacterium
GCCTCCCGAGGCCGTATCGCACCCGCGCACCCGCGCACCCGCGCACCCGCGCACCCGCGCACCCGCGCACCCGCGCACCCGCGCACCCGCGCACCCTCGCACCAACGCCGCTACTGCCGCTGAAACCGGAAGTCGTACTCCAGCTTGATCGTGTCCGCGACGCTCAGGACGACCGGGACCTTCGGCTGCTCGAGGCCGACGTCCTTGAAGGTGAAAGCCGTCGTCGCCGTGCCGGCCACGTCCTGGCCCTCGGCGCGCGCGGTGACGTTCCAGATCGTCGGACGGGGTACGCCCTTGAGCACCAGGTCGCCGAGCAGCTGGAAGCTCACCGTGCCCGAGGCGGGCAGCTTGCCGTTGAAGCCGCGGATCTGCGTCGGGATGAGCTCGACGGTCGGAAACGTCTCCGTCTCGAGCGTGCGGCGGCGGAGGAAGCCGTCGCGGCGGTCCTTGTCGCTCTTCAGCGAGTCGAGCCGGATCACGATCTTCGAGCTGTCCCTGACGATCCGGCCGTCGGGGTAGGCGAGGATGGTGCCGCTGATCGACTTCGTGACGCCGACGGCGTCGTTCGGGAGCGTCGCGCCCATCAACACCTCGTTGACGCGGTAGCGCGCTTCGTTGCCGGCGGGGCCGATCACGAAGCGGATCGGCGCGGCGGGCGCCGCCGCGACGGCCCTGGTGGCCTTGGCGGCCGGCTTCGTCGCCGCCTTCTTGGTGGCCTGGGCACCCGCGTCGCTCGCGACGATGGTGGCCGCGGCGATGCCCAGCAGTCCGATGGTGCGCCGTGCTGGCGCGCCGCGAAGTCCGAACGTCATGATCGATGTCTCCGTCAGTGGTGAGCGCATTGGCTGATCAGTAGTGTCTACCCGAGCGCGAAGTGTTCCGTTGGGGGGTGCAGATCCCTCGACTCGCTTCGCTCGCGATGACGGGTACCTGGTTCACGAGCCCAGCAGCGACTTCCCCGCGTTCAGGTCGCCGGTGCAATGCGGCAGCAGCGCGTTCTGGAAGGCGAGCGCAGTGCGCGCGCGCACCACCGAGACGCTGTCGGAGCTGCTCCTCGCCGGGTCCAGCTCCTCTGACCGGCGCGACTTCCTCTCCTCCACGACGCCAAGATCTGTTGGCGGCGGCGCAGGGATCTCGCTGCCGATGCGGTCAGATCGGTGTCATCCGGGTCATCAGGGCGATCCGTGTTCGCGTCGTTGGGACGCCACTCGGGACCGATATCGTCGCGCCGAGTGTTGTACTCCATCGTGACGACACCTCGCATCCGTTGGGGCCTCTGCTGCCAGTTCCTCGATTCGCCGATCCGCTTCCGGACGGCGACGCACCGCTACGTCGCGACGCTCGAGCCCACGGCGCGGCGGGCGTATCTGAGGGCGATCGCGCGCGACAACGCCGCGGCGCTCTCGGCGGCGGTGACGCGCTGCGCGGAGCTCGGGATCGGCGCGTTCCGCATCAACAGCCAGATCCTCCCGCTCGCCACGCACCCTGAGAGCGGGTACCGGCTGGAGGATCTCGACGACGACGGCAGCATCACGGCTGCGTTCCTCGAGGCGGGGACGCTGGCGCGCGCGAGGGACGTACGGCTCTCGCTCCACCCCGATCAGTTCGTCGTGCTCAACTCGGAACAGGAGCGCGTCGTCGCGTCGTCGGTCATGGAGATGGACGCGCAGGCGCGCGTGGCGCAGCTCGTCGGGGCGGACGTGCTGACGCTCCACGGGGGCGGCGCGGCGGGTGGGATCCCGGCGGCACTCGAGCGGCTCGAGCGCGGGATCGAGCGGCTACCCGAGGCGGCGCGCATGCGCCTCGCCCTCGAGAACGACGACCGCAGCTTCACGCCGGCGATGCTGCTTCCCCTGTGCGAGCGGCTCGGCGTGCCGCTCGTGTACGACGTGCACCATCACCGATGCAACGACGACGGGCTCGACGTCGACGCGGTGTCCCGGCGTGCCGCGGCGACGTGGGGCGTGCGCGAGCCGTACTTCCACATATCGTCGCCGCGCGCCGGCTCGGCGGGCGGCGATCTCCGGCCGCACGCCGACTATGTGAGCCCGGCCGACGTCCCCGAGATCTGGCGGTCGATGCGTCTCACCGTGGACGTCGAGGCGAAGGCGAAGGAGCGCGCCGTGCTCGCGTTGCTCGATCTCGACCGTCGCGCCACGCCACCGTAGATCGGAAGCGACGGCGCGAGC
>DASTSX010000030.1:0-12743 GCA_035760455.1 Gemmatimonadaceae bacterium
ACGTGGAGGCCATCGCGCGGCGCGTGGTGGGGCAGCCGCTCGTGGGGTACGCGATCCGCAGCGTGTTCGCGCTGCGCACCGTCGAGCCGCCGCTCGACGCGCTCGTCGGCCGCGCGCCGCGCGGCGTGCGCCGGCTCGGCAAGCGGATCGTGCTCGACTTCGACGACGAGCTGCATCTCGTGGTGCACCTCATGATCGCCGGCCGGTTTCGCTGGATCCCGGCCGGCGGCCGGGCGCGCGTGGCCGCGAGGATCGCCCTCGCCGAACTGCAATTCGACACCGGAACGCTCGTGCTCACGGAGGCGGGGACGAAGCGACGCGCGTCGATCCATCTCGTGCGCGGCGCCGACGCGCTCGCGCCGTTCGTGCGCGGCGGACTCGAGCCGCTCGAGGCGTCGCGCGACGAGTTCGCGGAGCGGCTGGCGCGCGAGAATCACACGCTCAAGCGCTTGCTCACCGATCCGCGACTGTTCAGCGGGATCGGCAACGCCTACTCCGACGAAATCCTGCACCGCGCCCGGCTCTCGCCGCTGAAGCTGACGAGCCGTCTGAGCCCCGACGAAGCGACACGCCTGTACGAGGCGACGCGCGCGACGCTCGTCGAGTGGACGGAGCGGCTGCGCGCGGACGCGGGCGACGGGTTCCCCGAGAAGGTGACGGCGTTCCACGACGGGATGGCCGTGCACGGCCGCTACCGCGAGCCCTGCCCGGTGTGCGGCACGGCCGTGCAGCGGATCCGGTATCGCGACAACGAGACGAACTACTGTCCGCGCTGCCAGACGGAGGGGCGCCTCCTCGCCGACCGCGCGCTGTCGCGGCTGCTGCGCGAGGATTGGCCGAGGACGGTGGATGATGCGTGAGCGCGCGGGTGCGCGGGTGCGCGGGTGCGGGAAGAGCAACGGCCTCGGGAAGCAGAAGCGTCCCGAGGCCGTTTCGCATCGCGCATCGCGCACCCGCGCACTAGCGAACTAGCGAACTAGCGCATTCACCACTCCCACCGGCTGCGCCACCACCGCGGACGTCGTCGCGGCCGGCACGACCTCGATCGCGCCGTACTTGTGATCCAATCCCCAGCGGCGGCGGGCGTCGCGCGCATCGTAGAAGCGCAGTTCGGCCACCTCCGGGATCGCGATGTCGCGCAGGGTCTCGATCGCACCGACCTTCTCGTCGCCGACGTACACCACGAGCGAGATCGACTCGACGGCGAGCGTGCTGGGCTGGCCGCCGCGCTTGGCCTCGTCGTCGCGCTGCTGCTTCGTCCACTCGGGGCGGCCCAGCTCCACCGCCTCGAGCACGTTCGTCGCGATCGACCGGCGCAGCTCGGCGCTGGCGAGGAGGAGACGGCCCGTGCGCGGCGGCACGTTGAGCGGCTGCGGCAGTCGGCTCACCGTGCGTCCCTTCGGCCGCAGGAAGTAGCCGACGATCCCTCCGACGCCGACGCCGGCTCTGGTGTAGTCCTGGCGCAGCGTGGTCTTCTCGGCGGGGCTGATGCGCTCCCAGTCGCTGTTCGCGACTTGCGCGCCGAAGTAGCCGAGCCAGCCGCCCACGGCGGCACCGACCCCGACGCCGACCACGGCACGGAGCACGCGCCCCGCGGTGCTCGGCCCGTCGTCATCGGCCGCCGCGGCCGTCGGTGCGAGCGGGGGCGCGATGGGCTCCATCGTGATGGCGTACCGGCTCGTCGCAGCCTGCGCGACGACCGAGGACGGAGCGATCAGGGTGACGACGAGCGGCGTCGCCACGCAAAGGAGAGACACGCGCATCGTCACTGCGGATTGCCCTGCGTGCCCTGCTGCTGGCCCACCGTCTGGCCATCGGTCATCGGGACGCGGGTCCAGAGCACGAGGGTGCCACAGCTCGGCGTGCCCGTGCGGAATCCCGGTGGCGTGGAGGCGAGGTCGGAGTAGTACTCGACCGCCATGTAGTCGTTCGTGATCAGATTGGAGATGTCGTAGCTGTGGTCGGCGCCGACGCGCATCGTGCTGTAGGAGCGTGAGCCGGTCGTCGCCGCGGGATCGATCGTCACCTCCATCGCCTGGTTCGGATCGGAGAGCAGCGCGCCGTCCTGCCAGATCTGGATGCCGCACGGCTTGATGTTCGTGCTCTGGCGGATCGACGCCGGGTTCAGCGACCGCTGACTCACGATGTTCATCTCGCCCTGCGCGTTCCGCTGGAACCGCACCCCGACCATGATGCTCTTGAGCGCATCCATCAGCGGGCGTCCGTTGAACTTGGCCACGTCGTCCGGGCCGAGATAGCGTCCGCCGCTCCCGCGGCTCCGGCGCTGCTCGAACTCGTGGAGCTTGAGCGGCAGCTGCCGGCGCGCGCGTGCGCGCACCTCGACGTTGGCGAGGACGTGGGCGTTGGGGACGAGGGAGAAGGCCTGCTCCACGGTGCCGCTCGCGGGCACCGTCACGTCGGCGCGCTTCCCCGCGAAGCCCGGTGCCTCGCCGACGATGGTCACGCGGCCCGTCGGCAGCCCGTCGAGGCGGAAAGCTCCGGTCGAGTCCACCGCGACCGAGCGGTCGAGCTGCGGGACGCGCACGCTGGCGCCTCGGATCGGCGCGCCGGCGGTGTCCACGATCCGCCCGGTCACGGAGGCGCCCTGTGCCGCGGCGAGGGCCGGCAGCGCGAGTCCCAGCAACGCCGGCAAGATGCGCGGCGCGAGCGCGCGGCGCAGCACGGAAACCATCATGCGTCATCCACTTGGGTGGAGATGAATACTCGAGGCCGGCCTTCTTCCGGCGACGATGCTCGTACCCTCAGACACCAGACCGGGTCGAGATGTTCAGCGGTCACACCAGGGCGCGACCGGTAGACTCAAATCTACGGCGTGGGGAACGCTCGTGTTGGGCGTCGCCTACCGCTTGTCACATCTTGCCCCCGGCAGGAGCTTCCTCGCCATGGCATTCCCCCTGGTCGGCCGCGCCGCCGAGCTGGCGCGTCTCGAGGCGACGGTCGCGGCGGTCGAGGGCGGCGGATCGCGGACCCTCCTGCTGGCGGGCGAAGGGGGCGTCGGCAAGACGCGACTGGCACGCGCCGTCGCCGAGTCCGCGGCGCGACGCGGCTTCGCCATCGCGGAAGGACGGGCGTACTCCGTGGAGTCCGGCGTTCCCTACGCGGTGTTCGCCGACGCGCTCGCCCCCACGCTGCGCCGGCTCGATGCGGCCGTGCTCAACGTCCTCACGCGCGGCGCGAGCGCCGAGCTCGCGCACATCTTCCCCGGCCTCCTGGCCGAGCCGCGCGCCGACCGGGCCGCGGCCGGCGAGAGCGCGGCCGAAGCGAAGGCTCGGCTCTACTGGACGTTCGTCCAGATGGTCGGCCGCCTCGCGTCGCGGCAGCCGCTGCTGCTCGTCCTCGACAACCTCCAGTGGGCCGACGCCGCCTCGCTGGAGCTGCTGCACTTCGTCGCACGGCAGGCGCATCATCCGGGGATCGGCGGCCGTCTCCTCGTGCTGGGCATCTACAACGACGCCGAGGGTGCCGTGCCCGCGCTGCTGCGCGACGCCGAGCACTCGCTGGTCTCGCTCGGCGCGGCGCAGGTGGAGTGCGTCGCGCCGCTCTCGGCGGACCAGACGCTCGAGCTGGTGCAGCGCGCCTTCGACACGCCGGCCGATGTGGTCCGCGGCTTCGCGGCGATGCTGCACGACTGGACGCGGGGCAATCCGTTCTTCGTGGAGGAGACGATCAAGTCGCTCGTCGAGTCGGGCCGGCTGCAGCAGCGCGACGGACGCTGGACGGGGTGGAGCGTGGAGTCCATCGCACTGCCGCGGACGCTGCGCGACGCCGTGCTCGCGCGCGTCGAGCGGGTCGGAAGCGAGGCGCGCGCGCTGCTCGATCTGGCCGCGGTGCTCGGCGCGCGCATGCGCTACGCGACGCTGCGCGCCGTCCGCGATGCGCCGGACGACGTCGTGCTGGGAGCGCTCGACGAGCTGCGCCGCGTCGGTCTGCTCGTGGAGACTGATGACGCGGAGCACGACGGCTACGACTTCTCGCATCCCCTCGTGCGCGACGCGGTGTACGGGGCGCTCGGCCGTGCGAGGGCGCAGCGGCTGCACGCGCAGGTCGCCGACGCGCTGGAGCGATTCCACGGCGCGCAGGCGCCGGCGCACGCCGACGAGCTCGCGTTCCACTTCTCCCGCGGCGGCGCGGGGGCGCTCACCCGGAAGGCGCTGTACTACCTCGCCGAGTCCGGGCGCCGCGCGCTGGAGCGTCATGCCGACCGCGCCGCGGCGACGTACCTCGAGTCGGCGTTGGAGCTCCTGGAGGCGGGGACCGTCGCACCGGGGGAGGACGCGCTCCGGCCGGCCGTGCTCGAGGGGTTGGCGCGGGCACGGCAGCGCCTGGGGGACCACGAGGCGGCCGAGGCGCTCTGGCGGCGGGTGCGTCAGGAGGCGCGCGAGCGCGGCGACCGGCACACCGTCGCCGTGGTGGAGCGGCGGCTGGGGCTCATGCACGCGGCCGGGGGCCGGCACGACCGCGCGATCGAACGGTTCGACGCCGGGCACGCCGACGCGGTGGAGGCGGGCGACGAGGCGCTCGCGACGCGGATCCGGCTCGCGCGCGCCACGTCGCTGCAGGCGATCGGGCGGCGCGACGACGCCAGGCGCGACGTGCTGGCCGCGCTGGACGCCGCGATCGCGCTCGGCGACGAGCCGCTGCTCGCGCGCGTGCATCGGGCGATGCTGCTGCTCCATCTCTGGACGGGGCCGATCGCCGACGCGCGCACGCATGGGGAGCGCGCGGTGGCGCTCGCCGCGGAATCCGGGGAGCGGCTCGTCGAGTGGTCGGCGCACTGGGCGATGGCGATCCTCGGCGGGCTCACGGGCGACGCGACCTCTACGGCGCACCACGTGCGCGAGAGCGAGCGGCTCGCCGACGCGATCCGCTCGCCCGTGCTGCGGCTGTGGACCGACGAGGTGGCGATCGAGTACATGGCCGGCATCGGCGAGTGGACCGCGGCGCTCGCGCGCGCCGAGCAGGCGATCCCGGCGGCGCGCGCGCTCGGGCAGCGCACCCTGCTCGCGCGCCTGCTCGTCTGGACGGGGCTGATCCATCGCGGCCTCGGCGACGTCGAGCGCACGCGCGAGCACATCGAGGAGGCGTGGCGGCTCGCCGGGGGCGACGAGTCGTGGGAACGGCCGCTCGACGTGCACGCGGTCGTCCCGGCGCACACGGGGATGTCGGGCTATCTGATGCTGCTCGGCGAGAACGCCCGCGCGGTGGAGATCGGTGAGCGCGGGCTCGCGATCGCCGACCGGACGGGCGACGTGGCGTGGGCGATCTACCGCCTGCTGCCGTTCGTCATCGAGAACTCGCTGTACCTCGAGGACTTCGAGCGCGCGGGCCGTCACAACGAGCGGCTGCGGCGCGAGTCGGAGCGGCTTGGGCACGCGCTGGGGCTGGCCTGGGCCGACGCGACGGACGCACTGCTCACCTACCTGACCGGTAACGCCCGCGACGCCGTGCCCCTGCTCCGCGCGGCGGCGGGCGCGCTCGAGGCGGTGCCGTTCGTCTTCGACGCGGCGCGGCTGCGGCGGCTGATCGGCCGCGCGATGGTGGACGCGGGGGACACCGAGGGCGCCGAGCGAGAGCTGCGCCGCGCGCACGAGGTGTTCGTTCGGCTCGGCGCCCAGCGCGAGATCCGCGCGACGCGCGAGCAGCTGCGCGCGCTGGGGGCCCGGCCACCGGCGGCGAGCGGCGCGGCCGGCGCCGGCGCACTGAGCGGGCGGGAGGCGGAGATCGCGCGCCTCGTCGCGCTCCGCAAATCGAACAAGGAGATCGGCGCCGCGCTCGACATCTCGCCGCGGACGGTGAGCACCCACCTCTCGAACATCTTCGTGAAGCTCGGCGTCGGCTCGCGCGGGGAGCTGACGGATCTGGTGCGCGGGGGCGGCCTGGGCGGCCAGCGGGATACGTAGCCGGCTACGTCATTCGACGTATGGGGGGCCTCTCACGCGGGGTGTAGCGTGGCATCGTCCCCTACCGGAGTAGTTCGATGCCCTCCCTCGCTCGTCGTATCGCCGTCTCCTCGATGGCCGCCCTGCTGCCGCTGACCGCCTGCCTTCCGTACACCGTGGGCGGCTCCGCCCAGACGCTGCCGGCGAACGTCTCGACGCACAGCGCGTCGTACTACTTCATTCCCAACGCCTTCAAGCTCCCGGACGACACCGCCGCCGCGCCGCTGAGCGGCGTGGACTACGAATGGCGCCACGGGCTCGATGCGCGGTCGGACGTCGCGTTCCGCGTGCTGCCGGGCGGGGTCACGACGAGCTACAAGCGGCGCTTCGGCCCGGACACCAGCCACGCGGGGGGCGCGCGAGCCTTCGCCCTCGGTGCGGGGGTGGTGAACGGCGGCGAGCACTTTCTCGTGGACGCTACGCTGATCGCGTCGGGGCGGGAGGACGCGACGATCACTCCGTACGGCGGCGTGCGAGCGATGCACGTGATCCCCATGACGGCGACCGCGGTGCACGACCGTCCCACCCTCGGCGTGTTCGGCGGGCTGCAGATCGGCAACGCGTGGTTCAGCGTGCGCCCCGAGCTCGGCGTCTTCTACGACCACTCCGCGCTCGGCGTCCGGAGCGGGGACGTGCTCCTCGTGCCGGCCATCACCCTGATGAGGGGCCGGCGCCGCGATGGCTTTCGCGACGAGACTGTGCGTCGCCCCAGCTGGCCGGTCCGCATAGGCGCCCCGTAGGGGGCGCCGTCGCCCGCGCGCCGTCCACGGCGCGCGGCGGCTCGACCGCAGAACGACGTGGTATGCGCGTTGCGTTTTGTGGTCCCTGTCACTGACGCAGCGAGCCGGGGCCATGAGCGATCGAGCGATCCTTGCCGAGCTGGAGACGATGCCCGAACCACCCGAGACGACGATCGTGTCGGCGTCGGCGACCGTCGGCCTGTGGCGGGTCATCAACGCCATGCGCGACGGCTGGTTCCTCGAGAAGCGGCTGCGCGACGTCGCACGGATGATCGCCAGGGATGCGCGAGCGCGCGGGCTGCGCTCCGAGCAGATGCTCGTCGCGCTCAAGCGCGACTGGCCGAAGCTGCTCGAGCGCCGGCGCGTGCCGGGCGAGGCGGAGCTGCACATGCTCTGCGAGCGCCTGGTGACGTTCTGCATCGTGGAGTACTACGCGGTGTGAACGCGTGAGTGGGTTGGTTGGATAGGGAGCTGGTTCCATATCCAACTCACCAACTCACCGGTTCTCAGTCTCCCGGCACCGGCACCGCCGCCCCAGCATGCGCGTCGCCCCGTCGCCGGAGCCTGGCCCCGAGCTTCTCCCGCCAGTCGTCGAGGATCTCGTAGACGGTCGGGATCACGAACAGCGTGAGAATCGTCGAGGTGATCGTCCCCCCGATCACCGCGCGGCCGAGTGGCGCGCGGAAGTCGGCGCCTTCGCCGCCGCCGAGTGCCACCGGGATCATGCCGGCGATGAGGGCGAGCGTCGTCATGAGGATCGGGCGCAGGCGGATCGCGCCGGCCTCGATGAGCGCGTCGCGCATCGGCAGACCCTGCCGCTCGTGCGTCCACTTGGCGAAGTCGATCAGCAGGATCGCGTTCTTCGCCACGATCCCCATCAACATCATCACGCCGATGAGCGACATGATGTTCAGCGTGTCGCCCATGACGAGCAGCGCGAGCACGACGCCGATGAGTGAAAGGGGGAGCGACGAGAGGATCGCGATGGGATCGAGGAAGCTGCCGAACTGGATCACGAGGATGAGGTACATCAGCATGATGGCCACGCCCAGCGCGGTGAAGATCGCGCCGAACACCTCAGCCTGATCCGCCGTCTGGCCGCCGAAGCTGATCTCGTAGCCGTCGGGCATCCGGAGGTCGGCGAGTCGAGCCTGCACGTCGCGCGACACGTTCCCGATCGAGCCCTCGATGTTGGCGCCGACGGTGATGACGCGGCTCCGGTCGAGATGGTCGATCTGTGCCGGTCCGCCACTGGCCGTGATGGTCGCCACCTGGCCGAGGGGCACGACCGCGGGTGCCCCGGAGGCGCCCGCTCCCGGCAGCACGATCGGGATGGCCGCGAGGTCGGCCGGGCTCTCGCGCAGGCCGGCGGGAAGCCGCACGCGCACGTAGCGCGTCTCCCCCGTCGGATCCACCCAGTTGCCGGCGTCCACGCCGGCGAACGCCGGGCGCAGCGATTGCGCGATCTGCCCCACGCTCAGGCCGAGCGTGCCGGCGAGCCCGCGGTTGATCGTGACGCGGAGCTCGGGCTTGGTGCCCTTGCTGGAGAGGCCGACGTCCACCGCGCCGCGCGTGGCGCGCACGATCGACGCGACGGAGTCGGCGAGGGTGGCCAGCGTGGCGGCGTCCGGTCCCTTCAACTGGATCTGGAGCGGCTTGACGCCGCCGCCCGGCCCGCCCGCCTCGAGCAGGTACGCGGTCGCGCCGCCGATCTGCTTCAGCTCCGGGCGAAGGACCAGCCCGAGCTCCTGCTGATTGACGTCGCGCTCGTTGCGCGGCTTGAGCCGGAGGTACACCGAGCCGACGTCCACGCTGCCCGATCCGGAGGCGCTGCCGACGGTGGCATAGGTGTACTGGACCTCGGGATGCGCGCGCACCTGCCGCGCCACCTGCTCGGTGACGACGCGCGTGTACTCGAGGCTCGAGCCCGGCGGCGCCTCGACGGTGACGGTGAGCTCGCTGCGGTCGCTCTCGGGGGCGAAGCCGAAGCCGCCGATCAGGACCTGAAGGGCGATCGCGCCGATGAACGACGCCGCCGCGAGCGCGATCATCGACTTCCGGTGGTCGAGTGCCCAGGCGACGCCGCGCCGATAGCGCTCGGCCTGGCGGTTGAACCACACATTGAAGCGGTCGAGCGCGCGGGCGATCGGGTTGCGCCGCTCGTGCGCCTCGATCTGCGGATCCGCCCAATAGGCGGAGAGCATCGGGTCCAGCGAGAACGACACGAACAGCGACACGAGCACCGCGGCGGCGATGGTGAGCGCGAACGGCTTGAACCACTGGCCGGCGAACCCGCTCATGAAGCCGACGGGCACGAACACCGCGACGATCGAGAACGTCGTGGCGGCGACGGCGAGGCCGATCTCGTCGGTCCCCTCGTGCGACGCGGCCAGATGGTCTTTCCCCATCTCGACGTGGCGCACGATGTTCTCGCGCACGACGATGGCGTCGTCGATCAGGATGCCGATCGCCAGCGAGAGCCCGAGCAGCGACATGGTGTTCAGCGTGAAGCCGAACAGCATGAGCGGGATGAACGACGCGAGCACCGAGACCGGCAGCGCGAGGCCGGTGATCACCGTCGAGCGCCAGGAGTTCAGGAAGAGGAACACGACGAGCACGGTGAGGATCGCGCCCTCCACGAGCGCCTCCTGCACGCTGCGCACGGAGGCGCGCACCCGGCTCCCCGCGTCGCGCACGACCTCGATCGTGGTTCCCTTCGGCAGCCCGGCCTGGAGCGCCGGCAGCCGCGCCTTGATCGCGTCGCTCACGGTGGTCGTGCTGTACCCCTTCGACTTCACGATGTCGAGCCCGATCGCTTCGCGGCCGTTGAACAGCGCCGCCGACCGCCGTTCGGCCGTGCCGGTCTGCACGATGGCCACGTCGCCGAGCCGGATCGGCACGCCGCCGCGCTGCGTGACGATGAGCTGCGCGAAGTCCTCGGGCCGCTCGAGCCGCCCCTCGAGCCGGATGGCGCGCTCGGTGACCGGGCCACTGACCTGGCCCACGGGTGCGGCGAGGTTCTGGGCGCGCAGCGCGGCGACCACCTGATCGACGCCGACGCCGGCGCTCGTCAGCCGACCCGGATCGAGCACGACGTTCAGCGTGGCGCTGTCGGCGCCCGCGATGTTGACCTGCGCCACGCCGGGGATCGCGCGCAGCTCGCCGCCGATGGTCTGATCGGCGATCTGGGTGAGCTGCGCCGGCGTGAGGGTGAGCGACGTGAGGGCGAGCGAGACGATCGGCTGCTGCGCCGGATCGAACCGCTGGACGATCGGCTCGATGATCTCCTGCGGCAGCTGCGCCCGCACGGCGGCGATGGCGTCACGCACGTCCTGCGTCGCCTCGTCGGTCGGCTTGTCGAACTTGAAGAGGACGATGATCTGGGCGAACCCGTCGCTCGACGTCGAGGTGAGCTGGTCGAGCCCGGAGATCCCCGAGATGCGATCCTCGAGCCGGTCGACGACCTCGCGCTCGACCTGGTCGGGCGACGCCCCGGGATACACGATGCCGATGAAGACGATCGGCGCGTCGATGTCGGGGAACTCGTCCGTCTGGAGTCGCGCGAGCGCCGCGATGCCGAACACGACCAGGGCGATCGTCACCACGACGGTGATGATCGGACGACGGATCGCGAAGTCGGAGATGAACATGGGCTGGGGCGCGATGCGCATCACGCGATGCGCGCGATGCGGAAACGACGAGTGCTCGGGAGGCAGGAAGGATGCCCTGCCTCAGATACTCGCGAGATGACGCTTCTGCTGGCCGGTCGGAGGAGTCAGAACCCTACGACCCATGCCGGAGGCTCTCTCCGAGCACGCCGATGAATCGCTCCACGTCCCGCTCGTCGTTGTACAGGTACGGCGCCACGCGAATGGAGTCGCCGCGCACGCTCACGTACACCTTCTCGGCGGCGAGCCGCTCGGTCAGGCCCGGCGGTACGCCGCCGGGCAGCCGCACGCCGAGCATGTGCCGCACGCGGGCGTCGTCGGGCGACACCTCGCATCCGAGGGCGGAGGCCTCGGCGGCGATCCGTGCCGTGAGCCCGCCGATCCCCTGGGCGATCTCCTCCACGCCCCATTCCACCACCTGGGTCAGCGCGGCGGTCGCCATCGGGACCAGGGTGAACTGCGAGAACTCGCCCATGTCGAACCGCCGCGCACCCGGGCGGAAGTCGTCGACGTAGTCGACGAGCCGCGCGAAGTCCTCGGCGCCGGCGCGGGTGATCCACGACTGCTCGATCGGCAGGCCGCGGTCGTGCCACCTGGGGTCCACGTAGAGGTAGCCGAGGCTGTAGGGGCCCAGCAGCCACTTGTAGCCGACGGCGACGAGGAAGTCGGGCTGGATCCGGCCGACGTCGATCGGATGGGCGCCGACGGCCTGGCTCGCGTCGATGACGAGTGCGGCACCGGCCGAGCGGACCGCGGGGGCGAGCCGCTCGAGGTCGACGAGGGAGCCGTCGGTCCAGTGGCACGCCGGCGTCGCGACGATCGCCACGTGATCGTCGAGCGCGGCGAGCAGCGCATCCGTCCAGCTCGCGCCGCCGTCGCGCGTCACCGTGATGACGCGAGCGCCGGAGCGGCGGGCGAGGTCGCGCCAGGTGTACGTGCTCGACGGGAACTCGCGGTCCAGCACGACGATGGACTGGCCGGCGCGCACGCGGACGTTCGCGGCGGCGACCGCGAGCCCGTAGCTGACCGACGGCACGAGCGCCACCGACTCCGCGCTCGCGCCGATCACGCGGCCGAACAGCGCGCGCAGCGGCTCGGCCCCGGTGAACCAGTCGCTCGGCTGCAGCGTCCACGGCGAGGCCTTGCTCCGCACCGCGTCGATCCCGGCCGCCGTCACCGTGCGGAGCTGCGGCGACATGCTGGCGCAGTTGAGATACGTGACGTCGTCCGGGATCTCGAACAGCGCGCGCTGCGAGCCGATCGCGGTCGCTTGCTCGCTCATGGCACGAGGCGCGGTGGACGCTTCGCCATCAGCGCCTCGATCTCGTCGATCTCGCGCGGCGCGAGGCTGATGCGCTCCAGTCCCTTCTCCGTGATGAGGTAGTCGTCCTCGATGCGCACGCCGGTGTTCTCGTAGCGCTGTACGACCGGTCGCACCTTGGCGATGAACGCGCGGTTCCTCGGCGTGTCGGGGAGCGCGTCCAGCATGGTACGGCTGATGTAGATCCCGGGCTCGATCGTGAACGCGTCGCCCTGCTTGAACAGCCGGTCCTGCGCGTAGAACTGCGCGGGATCGTGCACGGCGAGGCCGATCCCATGCGAGATGCCGTGGATCATCCAGAACATCGCCTGCTTGCACGAGCGCGCGTTCGCCGCGCAGTTGGTCGGCCACGGGAAGTCGAGCTCCGCGTCGGCGCTCTCGACGAGGCCGAGCCGCGCGAGGCCCTTCGCGCGCACGTCCCACGACGAGTCCTGCGCGGCGACGGCGGACATTCCCGGCTTGGAGTTCCGCTCGGCGGCCTTCTGCGCGTCGAGGACGAGCTGGTAGATGGCGCGCTGCTCGGCGGTGTACTTCCCGCTCACGGGGATGGTGCGGGTGACGTCGGCGGAGTAGCCCTGATACTCGGTGGCGGCGTCCATGAGCACCACGTCGCCCGGCTTCACCGGGGCGCGGTCGCGCATGTAGTGCAGCAGGAGGCTGTTCGGGCCACCGCCGACGATCGACCCGTAGCCGGGCCGCGCGCCCCCCAGACGAAGGAACGTGCCCTCGAGCGCGGCCTGGACCTCGTACTCGTGATTCGGCTGCGGGGCGAGCATCGCGGCCCGATGTCCCTCGTCGCTGATCTCGGCGGCGCGACGGATGAGCGCCATCTCGGCGGGACTCTTCCGCGCGCGGAGCTCGTCGACGATCGGGTGCGCGTTCCGGATCTCGATCGCGTCGGCGTGCCTGGCCTTGAACGCGCGGACGAACTGCTTGCCGCGGGTGAGCGAGTCCTGCGCGGCGAAGTCGGCGCTCTCGAAGTCGTCGAGCACGTAGAAGGGGAGTCGCGCGCCGGCGAGCGAGTCGATGAAGGCGGGGAGCGCGGCGAACGGCC
>DASTSX010000031.1:0-11483 GCA_035760455.1 Gemmatimonadaceae bacterium
GTGGACCCGGCGGGGATGGACGCACCGTTGCTGCCCGTGATCGCGCTGGTGACCGTCGCCGTGAACTTGTCGCCCGCGAGCGCGGTGGTGCACGTGCGGCCGTTCGTCGTCATTCCGACTCGCGTGCCCGCGCCGATGACGCCCGCTGCCGCTGCGGGAGCGGGGGCCGACGCCGATGCCGGCTCCGCGGCGGTCGGCTCGGGCGTGGTCGGGCGCGGCGTGCGGGCCACTCGTGCCGGCGGCGACTCGCGTCGCGGCGCCGGTGTCGGACGGGGCGTACGTGCGCGCGGCGGCTCGGCGACCGGTGCTGCGGGCGCCGCATCGGTGCGCGGCGACTCGCCGAGCGGGGCGTCGTTGAACACGACCTCCGGCGCCACCTGGCGCTGTGCCAGCTCGAGGTCGCGCGCGAACACCGAATCCGCCGTGGCGGCGGACCCGGTGCTCGCCTGGTCGCGACATGCGCCGAGCAGAGCGAGCGCCGAGAGGGCGGGGAGGAGGCGGAGAAGGATGCGCATGGCGGAAGGGAGCGGGTCGTTCCGTGGTACCCGTGAATCGCGCGCCCGTGCCAGGCGCCTACCGCGCCGCCATCGCCGTCCGCCCGAGCGCGCCGGGAAACAGCTCGGTCTGCGGCAGCTCGGGCTCGAGCCGGACCCGGACGCGGGCGGCGATCGCCTCGATCGCCGCGGGATCGGCGACGAGGTCGTACTCGCGCACGTCGAGGCTCAGCACCGGACAGGCGCGGAACCTCGCGATCCAGCGCTCGTAGCGCGCGTGCAGCGCCGCCCAGTACCGGTCCGGTGTATCGCGCTCCTTCTCGCGCCCGCGCGAGCGGATCCGCTCCACGATCGTGTCGAGCGGCGCGTGCAGATAGACGAGCAGGCGCGGGGGCCGCGCGGCGGGCGAATGCAGCAGCTCGACGTACAGCCGCCGGTACAGCTCCCACTCGAGCTCCGACATCAGCCCCTCGTCGAAGTGCCCGCGCGCGAAGATCTCGGCGTCCTCGTACCAGGTGCGGTCCAGCACCCAGCTTCCGCCGGCACCCCGAATGCGGCGCATGCTCTCGAACCGCGTGGCGAGAAAGTGCAGCTGGAGGTTGAGGGCCGTGGCGCGCATCGCCTCCACGCCGCCGCCGTAGAACCGCTCGAGCCACGGGTTGTGCTCGTCCACGCTCTCCAGGGCGTGCTGGAGCCCGAAGCGCGCCGCGAGCGCGCGCGTCAGTGTGCTCTTGCCCGAGCCCACCATCCCGGCGATGCCGATCAGCACATTGGTGAACGGTGAGGTGATGACCCTGGAGAACGAACCGGCCTCGGGAAGCTACTCGCCCCGAGGCCGTTCGCGCACCCGCGCACCCTCGCACCCTCGCACCCGCGCAAGCCGTGCTAGCCGATGGTCAGGATGTCGGTCGTGGCGTTGTAGCTCGTTGCGATGGTCGGGAGCTTGGTCGCGGTTCCGGGCGCGTTCGGTCCGCGCGTGACGTTGCCGTCCGAGTCGAACCGCGAGCCGTGATTCGGACACTCGAAGGAGAGCGCGTTGTTCACGATGTTGATGCGCGTGCCCTCGTGGGTGCACGTCGTGGACAGGGCGAGAAACGTCGTGGATCCGGTGCGCTTGAGCGCGACGGCCGCGTTCGTCGGATGGAAGGCGAGCAGTCCGACGGTCGCCAGGGCGGGCACGGTGGACACCTTCAGCGTCAGCCCCGTCGGCAGCGGGCCGGTCGCCCCCGATCCACCGATGTCGCCGTCACCGCAGCCGGTGGCCAACGCCGCCACGCCGGCCACGGCGAGCGTGCTCTTGCTCAGGAACGCGCGACGACTCAGGCAATCCTCGCAGCTCATGGTTCGCAGGGGAGAAAGTGATGGCTTATGGCAGCGTCACGACGGCGTGCTGCCACTGCGTGGAATCGGTGTCTTCCTGATAGAGCTTGTCGACGTCGACGGCGATCGTGCTGCCCGCGAGGCGCACCGCGTAGCGGTCCATGCCGCGCGTCGCGCGGCCCTCGATGAAGGTGCCGTCGGGACGATAGCGCGACTTGTGCTTCGGACACTGGAAGCGATTGGCGCCGGCGTCCCATCGGAGGGCGGTGTTCTGGTGCGGGCAGGCGAGCGCGAAGGCCCACACCGACTTGCCGCTGCGCGCGAGGATCACCTCGTTCGCCTTGTCGATCTGCACGCCGTCCGTGGCAGGGACGGGGTAGTTCCGCTCCGCGCCACGCGACGCGAGCGCCGAGATCCAGCGCAGTGGCATCGCGTCGGCATCGACGGGCGCCATGCCGATCGCCGCGAGGGCCGCGGCGCCCGCGCGGAGCGCGTCGCGGAGGAAGTCGCGCCGATCGTGCAGCAGGCAACCGGTGCAGCCGTCGGCCGGCGTGCGCGGCGTGGAATCCGTCATCGGTACGCTCCGTTCATGCATAGTTCGTCAGCACGACGCCGGCGAGCGTCGTGGCCATCCAGAGGATCAGGCTCAGCACCGAGATCGTGCGCAGGCGAGCCCACAGCGCCGTGTCGTCGCGCGCGCCGCCCAGGGCGCGCTCGGTCCGGGTCATCATGAACCCGTTGAGCAGCAACAGCCCGATGAGGACGAGCTTCACCCAGAACGCCGGCGCCGCGAGGAACTCGTCGACGTCGGACAGGAAGAGCAGTACACCGCTCGCGAACGACAGTGCGAGCCCGCCGAGCACCACCGCGTGCGTGCGCGAGAGGTCGCGCAGGTGTCGCGCGCGGTCGTCGGCGCTGCCGTGCGCCACGCGCAGGGTCGCGCGGTCCATCGTGAGGGCCGCGCCGCCGGCCACGAGCAGCGGCACGAGATGGCAGAAGAGCACCGCCGACTCGACCGCTCTCGAGTTGGTGTACAGCGCGTTCCACGGCTCGGCGAGGCGCGCGAGCGCGCTCGAGCTCTCGGCGGCGGCCAGTTGCGCGAACAGCAGCATCGAATCAGTCGCGCCAGAGGAGCATCATGCCGGCGCCGGTCACGGCCACGCCCATCGAGGCATACGCCGTGTTGCGGTGTCGGCGGCGCGCTGCCGAGCTCTCCTCGGCGTCCTCGGAGAGCTTGATGCCCGCGTAGGCGAAGCCGGCGTCGGAGGCGAGCATGAGCAGCGTGTGGATCGTGCGGCGCGTCCGCCCCTGCTCGACGGCGCGCGAGTCCCAGAGATTCCAGAGTCCCGTCACCGTGTTCACGCCGAACACCGTGGCGAGCGCCGTGGCGCCGACGCGGTGGCCGTTCTTGGCCCAGCCGTCGGCCGCGTCACCCTTGCGGTACAGCTCATTGCCGGCCGCCGCCTGGAAGGCGAAGAGCGGGATCGTGGCGTACGCGCCGTAGCGGTGGATGCGAAGCCGGCGCTCGTACCAGTCGCTCACCTCGATCGAGCGGCGCCGGCGCGGGATGGTGTCCTCCTGCACCTGCAGCGAGACCGGAAGCGCCAGCCGCGCCGGCATCGTGGCCAGGGCGTCATCGACGCGAATCGCTGCGGCGCTGTCGGGCACCGCGCGTACCGTATCGGACGGGCCCGCGAGGGCGATCAGGAGGGCGAGCGCGCTGGTAATCATGTCGAGGCGAGTTGGAGTGTTGCCGACGCGGGCCGAGCCGGGGACCATCTACACGTAAAGCGTTGCCGATTCGAGTCTTACGGCGGCCGGCGTCGCGGCGTTCGATCCAGCTCGCGGACCACGACGGGCCCGCATCGCACGACGATCCGCGGGCCACGACTGGCAGACGGCGCCATCGGGGTCGTTATTCCCATCGCTCGTGGTTCGCTGGCATCATGACACGCGACTCGACCATTCCCCGAGCTGCATGACTTCCGGCACTCCGGCGCGGCAACCACAGTCTCCGCGCAGCGACGACTGGCGCACGATCTCGGAGGAGCTGCTCCAGGGGCTCGTCCACGCGCTCAACAATCGCGTCGCGGCGCTCAGCGCGTTCGTGGAGCTCGCAAAGCTGGGCGACGAGGAGGGCGATCCGGTCACGGTGCTCCCCGCCGAGATCGCGCAACTGCATCGGGTGAACACGCTGTTCGGCCTGTTGCCCGAGCGGAGCTCAGACGCGGAGCCGCTCGAGCTGCGCGTGGTGCTCGACGACGCGATCCGGCTGCACGAGCACCATCCGCGGCTGCGCAGCGAGCAGGTCGCCGTCATCCTCGAGGGAGCGCCGGGCGCGGTGCGCGCGCCGCGCTGGGCGCTCGTGCGCGCGCTGGTCATGCTCGTGCACGCGGCGAAGCGGGAGGGGGAGTCGGTGCGCGGACGCGGCGGTGCCGCCCTGCGCGTGCGCGGCGACGACGCGACCGTCAGCGTGCACGTCGCGACGACGGTGGAGCCCTCGGCCGATCTCGTGGCGATCGCGGAGCGGTGCAACGGCACCGTCGTCCGCGAGCAGGATGACCTCGTGCTCAGGATGCCGTCGTTGCGCGAGCTTCGGCGCCGGGAAAAAGAATCAGTGAATCAGTGAATCAGTGAATCCGTTTCACCGGTTCACGGTCCATCAAACCGCGGCCCGCATCGGAGCCAGCTCGGTGCGCAGCCGCGCCAGGGCCTTCGAGCGGATCTGCGACACGCGCGACTCGCTGATGCCGAGGACGTCGGCGATGTCGGCCGACTTGAGCTCCTCGAAGTAGTAGAGCGACAGCACCGTGCGCTCCTGGTCGTTGAGTCGCAGGATGGCCTCGCGCAGCAGCGCGACCTCGTCCTCGCGCGAGAGCCGCTCGTCGGCCGCCTCTTCCTCGTTGCTCAGCAGCTCGGCGCGGGTCGGGACGGTGCTGCCGTCGTCGCCGGCGGTCGAGGTCAGGGAGAGGTGCACCGCTCCCTCCACCTCTGCCTGCCAGCGCCACAGCGTCTGCACGTCGGTGTCGAGCTGGTGCGCCATCTCGGAGTCCTCGGGCATGCGGCCGAGTTGACGCATGAGGAGCTCGCGCGCCCGCGAGATGTCGCGCGCCTTGCGGCGCACGGAGCGGGGCACGTGATCCTGGCGCCGCAGCTCGTCGAGGATCGAGCCGCGAATCCGCGGAACGGCGAAGGTGCTGAACGCCAGCCCTCGCCGCGCGTCGAAGCTGCGGACGGCGGTCATCAGACCGATCGTGCCGGCGCTCACGAGCTCGTCGAAGTCCGCCTCCACGGCCAGGCTGCGCGACAACTGCCGCGCGACGTGATGGACCAGGCTCAGGTTCTCCACGAGGAGGGCGTCACGGGCTGAATTGTCCCCGGATGCAGTGGCGGCCCAGAGAGAACGAGAATCCATGATCGACTCCGACATCGGAGGAGGAGGAGCTGCCGAGGGGAAGCAGCGCGAGACGGGAGGGCGACGAGGGAGGGAGGAGCGGGTGTCGCCGGTCGTGGCCGCTTCGCGGGCTTCAGTAAGGCATGGCCGGGGCCACTCGACCGTGGACGAAAACGGGCCGGAGTCCGAGTGGAATCCGGCCCGGCAATACGCCCGCAACTGCTTGTCGTGAAAGGACTAACGTGGCGCCAACGAGACAGAGGCGGGAGGACTCGGGTCCTACTGCGCTCGTCGAGATCGCTCGGCAGAAACTGCCGCCCGGAAACTCTTGCCGAGTCCCGTTTGCCAGGCTCGGCCGAAAGCGCCGCGTGGACTAGCTCGCGGCGCTGTTGCGGGTGGGGCCGTTCAGCTTGTTCCGCAGGGTGCGCACGCTCATGCCGAGCAGCTCGGCGGCGCGCGTTCGGTTGCCGCCGCTGACCTGGAGAGCGCGCGTGATCAGCCGCGACTCTGCCTCGGCGACGTCGAGCGACGAGAGCACCACGGCGCCCGACGGGATGGGTACGGCGCCGGTGAGCTCGTCCAGGGCGAGCGACGAGGCACTCCGGAAAGGGGTCGGGCCGGTGCCGCGCGGGCTCAACCCGAAGCGATGCCCATCGAACGCGGTGGGCTCGAGGATCGGATCGGGGGAGAGGATGACCGCGCGCTCCACCGCGTGCTGGAGCTCGCGCACGTTCCCGGGCCACTCGTAGCGCTGGAGCATCTCCACCGTCTCGGGGGCCAGCCCGCGGATCTCCTTGCCCATCTCGTGGGCGATCCGGTTGGCGAATCGGTGCGCGAGGAGAGGGATGTCGCCCGGCCGGTCGCGAAGCGGCGGCAGCGAGATCGGGATCACGCTGAGCCGGAAGAAGAGATCCTGCCGGAAGTGTCCCTGCGCCGCGTACGTCGCGAGGTTGCGGTTCGTCGTCGCGATGATGCGGACGTCGACCTTGATCGGGGTCGAGCCGCCGACCCGCTCGAACTCCTGCTCCTGGAGCACGCGGAGCAGCTTCGCCTGGAGGTCGAGCCGCATCTCGCTGATCTCGTCGAGCAGCAAGGTGCCCTGGTGCGCTCGCTCGAAGGCGCCTTCGACGCGCCTGATCGCGCCGGTGAAGGCGCCCTTCTCGTGGCCGAACAGCGCGCTCTCGACGAGCCCCTCGGGGAGGGCGGCGCAATTGAGCTTGATGAAGGGGCGATCGCGGCGGTCGCTCGCGTCGTGGATGGCGCGCGCGAACAGCTCCTTGCCGGTGCCGGACTCCCCCTCGAGGAGCACGGTGGCGCGCGTGGGGGCGGCCGTCGTCACCGTCTGCAGGAGGCGCCGGATCTGGAGGCTCTCGCCGATGATCGCGCGCTCGCTCCGGAGCTCCATCACCTCGCGGCGCAGGGTGTCGTTCTCGCGGCGGAGGCGAACCACCTCGAGCGCCTGCGCGACGGAGAGCTCGAGCTGCTCCGGTCGGACCGGCTTCGTGATGTAGTCGACGGCGCCCGCCTTGATGGCCGCGACGGCGTGCTCGATCGTGGCGTAGCCCGTGAGCATGATCAGCGGGACGTCGTAGCCCTCCTGCTGCAGGAGCTCGAGGAACTCGAGCCCCGTCAGCCCGGGCATCCGGTAGTCCGAGATGATCAGGTCGACGTTGCCCTTCGCCAGCGCCTGGAGCGCTTCCGGGACGCTGTGCGCTCCCACGGTCGCGTGGCCGGCCCGCTCGAGCGTGTCCTCGAGGATGAGGCCGATCGCGGGCTCATCGTCGACGTACAGGATGGTGGCCATGTGCTCGGCGTGGGGCGTGCGACTGGGGCGAGGCGAGGAATACAACAGACGTATTGATGTAAAGTCTCGCAACGGGTCGCGACACAACGTCCCTGGCGGACCGGGCCGCGACGCGAGCGGCCGACACTCGATCGGGACGAGGGGAGCGCTCAAGTCGGAGAGGGAGCGTCCGATACTTTGGAGCAGGAGGAGCCATGCACATTCGATCCGGAGACGAGGGCCTGGCGCGCGATGGCCGATCGGGCGCGACGCCGTTCCTGCCCGCGCGCCACGAGACGCGAAGCGAGCGCGTGCAGGAGATCCGCCGCCGCATCGCTGACGACGCCTATCGCAGCGCAGACGTGGCGGAGGAGATCGCGCGTCGCATCCTGATGAGCCGAGAGCTGTAGCGGAACGACACGTGCCGGTGCGACGTTCACCCTCGTGAACGTCCGCCGGCCGCCTCGGCCGGCGAGCCGCATCCGCCCCCGAGCCATGCCGACCGAGTCGTCGTCCGCACCACCGTTCGTCGCGATCACGGGTGCCACAGGGCTGATCGGCCGCGCGATCGTCGCGCGGTTGCGGCTCGACGGCCGGCGGGTGCGGCGCCTCGTCCGGTCCGCGCGTCCCGACGACCCCGACGACATCGTCTGGGATCCCAAGCGCGGGGTCCTGGACCCGCGCGACCTCGAAGGCGCCGAGGCGGTGATCCATCTCGCCGGCGAGCCGATCGGCCAGCGTTGGACCGGATCGCGACGGGAGGCGATCCGGGAGAGCCGCGTGCGCGGCACCGAGCTGCTGGCGCGCGCGATCGCCGCGCTCGACCGCAGGCCCGGCGTGCTGCTGAGCGGATCCGCCGTCGGGATCTACGGCGATCGCGGCGACGAGGCGGTGGACGAGGAGAGCGCCACCGGCACCGACTTCCTCGCCGGCGTCGCACGGGAGTGGGAGGGCGCGACCGCGGCGGCGAAGGAGGCCGGCGTTCGCGTGGTGCTGTTGCGGAGCGGCGTCGTCCTGAGCCCTCACGGCGGCGCGCTGGAGCGGCTGCTGCCGCCGTTCCGTCTGGGCGTGGGTGGACCGATCGGGACGGGGCGGCAGTTCATGAGCTGGATCGCGCTCGACGATCATCTCAACGCGATGGAGCACGCGCTCGCGACGACCGGGCTGCACGGGCCGGTGAACCTCGTCTCGCCCAATCCGGTGACGAACGCGGAGTTCGCGGCGACGCTCGGTCGCGTGCTCGGACGTCCGGCGCTCGTGCCCGTGCCGAGCTTCGCGCTCGAGCTGCTGTACGGCGAGATGGCACGTGCTACCATTCTCGCAGGGCAGCGCGTGCTGCCCAGGGCGCTGCTGCGGGCGGGTTTCAAGTTCGCGCATCCGACGCTGGAAGAGGCACTGCGGTTCGAGCTGGCGCGCTGACCGGCTGAGCGCCGGCGCTCCGCGCCACCGTACGCCACGAGGTGTGGATGCTGCAGGGCACGCCGATCGCGCCGGCGATCACCCCTCACGAGCCGTACGCCACCGCGGCGCTCTTCGTAGTGGTGGCACTGCTGCTCGCATCGAGCGCGCTGCTCAGCCACGCGACGCAGCGGCTCCGCGTGCCGGCAGGGCTGATCTTCCTCGCCATCGGCATGCTCGCGGGCGAGGAAGGGCTCGGCGGGATCGCCTTCGAGGACTACGGCTTCGCGTTCCGCGCGGGCTCGCTGGCGCTGGCGTTGATCCTCTTCGATGGTGGGCTCAATACGCCGGTCGACACGCTGCGCCGGGCGCTTCTGCCGGCGGGGCTGCTGTCGACGGTCGGCGTCGTCGGCACGATGTGCGGCGTCGCCGTCGTGGCGCACCTGCTCGGGCTGCCGTGGAGCACGTCCTTTCTGCTCGGCGCGATCGTCTCCTCGACCGACGCGGCGTCGGTGTTCGCCGTGCTTCGCAGCAACAACATCCAGCTCAAGCACCGGGTCGGCGGCACGCTCGAGGTCGAATCGGGGATCAACGATCCGGTGGCGGTGATCCTCACCATCCTGCTCACGAACCAGCTGCTCGGCGAGCGCGCCTCGATCTGGCTCGCCGTGATCGACGTGCTGCGCGAGATCGTGATCGGCGGCGCGAGCGGCGTGGCGATCGGCTTCGGGGCCCGCTGGCTGCTCGCGCGCACGCGCCTGCCGGCGAGCGGTCTCTACTCGGTGATGACCCTGGCGACGGCGCTGTTCGCGTTCTCGCTGCCGACGCTCCTCGGCGGGAGCGGCTTCCTCGGCGTGTACGTCGCCGCCGTGGCGCTCGGCGCGGGGCGGCTGCCGTACGCCACGGCGCTGCGACGCATTCACGACTCGCTCGCGTGGCTCGGTCAGGTGGCGATGTTCCTCATGCTCGGCTTGCTCGTGTATCCGTCGCGGCTGTGGGAGGCGGCGTGGATCGGCACCATCGTCGGGCTCGCGCTGACGTTCGTGGTGCGCCCGATCGTCGTCGCGCTCTGTCTGGGGCCGCTCCGCTTCCCGCGCAACGACGTGCTGTACATCTCGTGGGTCGGGCTGCGCGGCGCCGTGCCGATCATCCTCGCCACGTACCCCGTGCTCGCCGGCGCGCCGGGCGCGTCGCGGCTGTTCAACGCGGTGTTCTTCATCGTCGTGCTCAACGCCGTGCTCCCCGGCACCACCGTGCCGTGGATCACGCGCCGGCTCGGGCTGGAGTCGCAGGAGCCGCCGCCGCCCGACGCGGTGCTCACGGTGGAATCGTTCGCGCGGCTCGACGGCGAGCTGCTGTCGTACTACATCGACGAGGCGCTGCCGGTCGCGGGGATGACGCTCGAGGAGCTTCCCTTTCCGGAGGGCGCCGCCGTGACCATGATCGTGCGCGGCCGCGAGCTGATCGCGCCCAAGGGCGGCACGCGGCTGGAAGTGGGCGACCACGCCTACGTGCTCACCAAGCCCGACGACATGGCGATGGTGCAGCTGCTGTTCGGCCGGCCCGAGAGCGCGTGAGCGCGTCGGTCGCCGGCGCGACCGAAACCGGGCGGGCGCGTCCTCCGTAGTGCCGCGTACAACGTCGGCGCGCCGAGTCGCGCCAGGGAAGAGCGAGTCACATGGCTGTCATCATAGCGGAGGGGGTGCTGTTCGTCGCGCTGGTCGCGGCGGGTGGCGCCCTTCTTTATTGGGTGATCATGTACCTCACCCCAGCGGGCGTCCGGCTTCGCCAGACGCGGAATCGCAAGCGCATCGAGCGAGCGGCGACATTGACGTGCGCGATCCACGGCCCTCGCACCGAAGACCAACTGGTACGCCTCGCGAGTGGAGAGCAGGTGTGCCCCGACTGCTACAAGGAGCTCGTCAATGCCTAGCACGATGTCGGACCGCCTCGGCTCGATGCGATTCGAGCCGGGCACGACCCCTGTCCAGAAGCTGAAGCGCATCGGCATCGGAGCGGTCACGCTCGTGGCCATGCTCGTGCTCCTGCCGTCGACCTTCACGTACATCAATCCCGGCCACGCGGGGATCGTCATCCACCGCGCCGGCGGCGGCGTGGATCCGACGCCGCTCACGCCGGGGATCCACGGACGCGTCCCGTTCGCGACCGGCATCGAGGAGTATCCCGTCTTCCTGAAGACGGTGGTGCTGGCGCGCGCCGACGTCGAGGGTGCTCGCAACGACGAGATCAACGTGAACAGCGTCGAGGGACAGCCGCTCTCCCTCGACGTGTCGCTCTCGTTCGAGCTCGATCCGGCGCAGACGCCGCGGCTCTACTCGACCTTCCGCACGGACATCGATCAGATCACGCACGGCTTCGTGAAGCAGACGGTGCGTCAGGCGCTGCAGGAAGTGGTCGGCACCGAGCCGGTGGCCGACGTGATCGGCCCGAAGAAGGCGGAGGCCACGACGCGGGCGAGAGCGCTGATCGCCGATCGGCTCGCCCCGTACGGGTTCCAGATCAAGCAGTTCACGATCAACGAGCTGCGCGCGCCGGCCGCGGTGATGGAGGCGATCAACCAGAAGAACGTGATGCAGCAGCAGGCGCTGACCGCGCAGAACGAGCTGCAGAAGAACACGTTCCAGGCGCAGGGTGACTCGATCAAGGCAGCGGGGCGCGCCAAGGCGATCATGGCCGAGGCGGAGGCGCAGGCGCGCGCCAACCAGCTGCTCGCGCAGAGCATCACGCCGACGCTGGTGCAGTACGAGCTGACGAAGAAGTGGAACGGGCAGATGCCGCAGGTGACGGGAAGCGCGACGCCGCTGCTGCAGCTCCCGACGGCCGCGAAGCCGTAGCGGGTGAGCCGGTACCGTCGGGGCTCTACGAGATCGGCGCGAGCCGCTCGTAGAGCCCCGACGCGCACGCGGCGACGCCGACGCCGGCGATCCACCCGCCGACGACGTCCGTCGCCCAGTGCCAGCCGAGCAGCACGCGGCTCACCCCGGTGCCGACGGCGAGCAGGATCGCCGCCGCGGCGACGACGGACGGCGTCGCCAGCCCCTGGCGCGCCAGCAGGTACGCGCCGGTGACGAGC